>NZ_JBYBHH010000022.1:0-95567 GCF_059025405.1 Pseudomonas sp. 5.2 | reverse complement strand
GCTTGCCTGCGATGGGCCGCGCAGCGGCCCCATTGGGCCTAACTGACTGACATTAGCGAGGGCTTTTTCTTCTTAGGGTTTGGTGGGCCGGGGTAATCTGAAACGAGTCGGTATCTAACTGTTTTGTCTGATTAATAATTTATTGGTCAACTTACTTGGAATACCAGTTGGAACGCTGCGTGGTCTGGATTCCGATGGACGGTGCGTTTGGAGAACCGCCCCCAAAAACGAATCGGGTCGAATTTATCAAGCAAATGGTCGCACTGTTGATCGTTACCCCTGCGCTCGCCGGTACAGGGGCTTTCTAGCAAACGATATCTTCAATGATTGCCGTGTTGGCTAAGCCGACTCTCGAAGTATTGCGCCGTCTCTTTGTCGGTGCAGTACAGGTAGCAACCCTTCATCCCGCGTGTCATCAGGGTTCGGTACGTATTTTTGATGATCAGGTCTGTTTCACTTTTCGCGAGGGTAGGTTGCTCTTTCATCATTTTTTTCCAGCCGCGAATCGATTTATCGTGCTTGTCGCGCTCATCCGGGGATGTCACTACCTGACCGTCACGTACGACTAGATCTGGCCCGATAATCACGCCGATGTAGTCGACTTCCAAACCTTGGCAGGTATGAATGCAGCCAACCTGCTCGATGGAGTTCTCAGCGATGATCCATAGGCTGCCATCTTGATCCAGGTTCCATTGGCGTTTGTAGTCACCAATGACGATATCAGCAGCGGTGGGGTCTTTCTTGCTCAACCAAGGCCAGCAATAGCCCGCGACCACACGAGCTTTGTTTCCGTGGTTTTTCTCGTTGATTGCGTCATGCATCGCCTGAGGTGAGTCGAACACCTTAAACTCGTACTCTTGGGTCTCAAGCGTCGGATTTGCCGTCGAGCGAATGCCTAGCGTGTCATCCAGCCATGCCAGGTAACCGTCAGAACCACTGCAGCGAAACTGCGAAGACAGCACGTGTTCTTCAACCGCAGCACCCTTGGCTTTTGCAAAGGCGCGTATCGCCTGCTTGCTGCCGATATCGCTCAAGGTTACACGCTGGTCCTCATCAATAAAGAAAATGGAGCATTTCGCTGAGTCAATCAGCTCCTTGATCTGGTTTTCCCCAAGGTTTCCATAAAGCCCGCTTTTCTCATTCAGCCGGTGAGCTTCGTCCACGATAAGCGCATCGAATGTGTTGGGCTCAATATCGATGAATGCCCCAGAGCCTGAGAAGAAATTCGAGAAATGGCTGCGCTTGATGGTGCCAACCAGTTTGCTTTCGTAGACCTTGCGAGGGGCAGCATTCTTGGATACGTATTTACTCATCAGCTTCAGTTCGGTGAGCTTCACCAGCAGATTGATAGCCAGGACAGTCTTCCCGGTGCCCGGCCCACCTTCGATGATCATCACCTTTGGTGCTTGGTCCGAGGCCTCGCTTGCCGCCGCCAGCGCCGACTCAAAAATTGCTTTCTGATCGTCAATCAATACGAACTCGGGTTTGCCTTTCATCAACCCCCCGAGGGCTTCGGCTAGCGCCTTGGATGGGCGAATTTTCCCTTCGGACAGCTCGTAAAGAACCTCTTTGTTGTCGCCATGACTTATATGCTTCTTCAGAAAGGTTCTGAGTTTACTGAGCTCTTCCGGGCCTTTTAGAAACAGCGGAGCCTTGCTGATGTGGGGCTCATAGTGGGCTGAATCTATGACCCCGTCGCTGACGTAGTTATGGAGGTAGGCGCACGGACGGATTTCGATGCTTTTGTCATACACCGCCTCGTTGAAGCCTTCCAACAGCGCTGCATATGACCACACCTGATAGGACGGGTGAATGGTCTCAATGAGGCCGCCACCCAATGCCGTTTTGACGATGGCATCCTTGGTAGTGGCGTTGGCCTTACTCCATTGCTTCAGCTCGATCAGTACGGCCTTTTTTGCCTGGTTTTCGTCGCGACCGGTGAGTAGAAAGTCGATTCGCTTCGACGACTGGGGGATGTGCAATTCGATGGCCAGGCCTGCATCGCTCGGCAGGCCTTCATCTCTAAGGACCTTGGCCATGTACGTCAGGGATCCTTGCCACGACCTGATTTCCGAGGAGCCTACGTTCTTGCCGGTAGCGTCCTTGTAATGCCTGAGGATCACCTCCTCAATGTCATCGTTATCGTTGTCTTTAAGAAATTGCTGTTTGGTCGCAGCGTAAACGATCACGGGTTGTCCTTAGGTGCGTGTTGGTCAGAGTCGGTCGTACATTTTGCTGTTGCTTCTGGCTTTATCCACGGGGTACTTCTGGCCATTCGAGGCGAGCTTCTGTGTCACGGCCTCGTTGAGGTCAATGCCGAGTACATTGCTCAGGCGAACCAGGTACATCAGTACATCCGCCAATTCGTCCTTAACGGCTTGGCCGATTTCGGGATTTTTTGCGGCTGAGATCGAATCGGCATCGCTCATCCATTGGAAAATCTCGCACAGCTCGCCTACCTCGCCAGTGAGAGCCAGGATGAGATTTTTGGGGGAGTGGAACTGCTGCCGGTCGCGATCATCAGCGAAACGCTGAAGGGATGCGACGAGTTTCACGACGTCAACGAGTGGCGTGGATGAGTTCTCTGAGTCACTCACGGGATTATCTCTTGGGCATCGGTGGCGAAATGTGTAGGAAATCCGGTCTAGGATTGTAAGAGTTTTTGCTGCTTTAGCAGATTTTTTCTCAGCTGTTGGCTGCCGGCCGGACTGCTAGACATTGATTGCTATCTGTAGTGAGCGTGACAGCAATTTCATGCTTGCAACATAGGTGGGGCGTCCACTTATCGTGATCGAGAGTAAACGGCCCAAAACGATGGTTGATAGAGGGCAGCTTTCGATCCAGGCTATGTGTAAACACAAATGGTTCTTCGAGAAGCGCGAGCGTACGTGAAATCTGTAGATGCTCGGCTAATCAGCTAACCCAGAATTGGCGTAGAAACGCTAAATTCTGGTTGTTTTTTATCCACAGAGACCACGCCGAAGGTTTTCAGACCGCTTGGACCTATTGCTGCCTTCTCAAATGGGTAGCTAGAGGCTTAGGTACTGTATGAAAACTTTTGGTGGGCCTTTGCTTGAGCGCGGCTTGGCGGGGCATAGCCGAGTTATTCGGCTCTAGGTCAACGGTCTACCAGCGATTTAGGGGCCCACGCCGCTCCGTCCGCTGGAGCTGTTGCAGCGCCAGCGCTGGAGAATGAGCGCGACAGCCGATGACTGCTTGTATTTCGCACTCCGCTGTAACGCAAGATTAGAATTTAATGCGTCGTCCAGCTAGAATCATCTGGAATGAAATGCAACGACCCAACGGGTCATCATTCCAGAATCAACTCAGAACGGAAAATTTTTCCGATTTGCAACGTCGCGTTTTTCTCGTCATCGTGAATAACGTTTGTCCCCATTAAATTGATCCAGTGGTTACGGGATGGGTCGACCAGCGTCGCGATGGTTGGTTGCTCTCGGAGCAGATCGAGTGCATCTGTATTGATACCTTGTCTTACGGTAACTTTTGAAATCGCGGCGCCATGAATATAGATTGGCCTCGGCAATTGGAAAGTAACCTCTCGACCACGATAGGGACCACCGAAAAGGGGAACTCTTGAGATGTTTTCCAGCAGTTCTTCTCGCGCGCGACGGTCTCTATCCACCAGGAATTCGACGCGTTTCTTATCCCCTTTTTTTGTAGAGGGAGGCATGGCTTGCGGCTTGCCGAACGGTGCGGCTAACGCCTCTGCCGCAGTTTCAAAGCCTGTAGACCGAAGCAGTTTGGCCATTACGCCTCGGGTTGCGGCGTCGTTGGCAAACTCCAGTTCACTTTCGGTGATTGTTACGGGATCTTCAGGTTCGGGATCAATGATCTTCAAGTGACTTGGATTTCCATCTTCAATCCCAATGCTGAGACCTGAGACTAGCCGTTGGCCTGTGTGCCTGGGCGGGAACATGATCGAAAGTTTCTGGGGTATACCCGAATCGATTTGGCGATCTCTGAAAATCTCGCCCGATTGAGTTCCCTTACATTCTATAATGTGCCACTTACCATCGTGGCCTCGTACCACGAAATCAGGTGTCTTATTCGGCCCCCGCTTTGCGGTCCGATATTGGTGTGCACCGTGACTAGCGCCGTAGCGCTGCAAAAAATAGCGGCCATCGACAATCTCAACCAATGGTAAATTCCTCATGAGCCAGACCATGGGCACTCCCATTCCGAAATCATCACTAAGAATTGTTTTCTGATGTGCATCGAGATCTGCATAGCTTCTTGTTAAGCGCAGGTCCGCGTCATGAGAGGTGATCGCTGCTAAATACCTCACCCATGCCCAGAATTCTGCAAGCGAAACGCCAGTGACAGACGTCGGTGTTGTCAGATAGCCGATCATCAATAACATCGAGTTGATATTTAGATCGAAACTGCTGGTGCCTGCGATGAAGGCTGACGGAAAATTTGGAACCTTGCCGACTCCAGGCCAGCTTGACTTATCGACATGAACGGTGATCGTACGGTACATCTCAGGTGATCGTCCTTGAAAAGTTTGGCGCTGATTTTAGCCGTTGTCGGCGAGAACTGTCGATCGATACACACATTGCACCCATGGAAAAGCACAAGGCGATCGTGCGTCGAGTTAGAGATCATGTCTCCACGACTTCAGCGGGAGGTCACATATACGTTCGGACTGCGCTGTCATTGGGGCCTGGTATGACTCGTGCCCTAAATAGTGTCAGATTTTGGCCGGTAGGCAACCCGAGTTGGCCGGGAGTTACCAAGCCTAAGTAAAAAAACCTCTCGGTAATTATCAGTTATTCAACGTGTATCAAAGCACAACGCGGTCCGGTGTCCCCATCTCTGTCGCACCCTGTTTGCCTCTATTACCGAAATTGTAACGACTGATGCAGCGATCCGCAGTTTTGACATAATGGCGGGTATCGCTTTTGGTCCCTATTGCAACTGGTAGCTACCAATAACAACGCCTTGGGCACTAGACTCGTTGTTTGTCTCAAATTGGATGCCAAGATATCGGATCGAAGCCGTCGATTAAGACAAGCCGCAATCGGTCGATAGCGGCTTGTTATCAATATTTGCTATAAAGTAGATAAAAAATTTAACGATTTCGGCGAGACTGGACGCATTTAGAGAGGAACGAATTGCTTGTTCAGTCGACTTCCAACTCGTCTTCTATTTGAGTTTCCAATTCAGGTGCGGGCACACCGGAGGCGGATCTTGCCTTTGCTGCTTTCCAGTTATAAATGGATGCCCTGGCGGCCTCCTCAATGATCGCGATGTGCTGACTTAGGGACGCGAAATTTTTTTCAACGCTTTCTTCTATCTTGCACAGCGTATCAATTGCATCAGTCAAGCTATCAAAGGAAATTGGCCGCAGAGCGAATAGACTATGGCGGCGCTGCCAATGCCCGAGTTGGGAGAAATAGCGCGCCAGCGAACTGTAGAAATATTTTGAGTAGGACTCGCCCTGTTTTGCATTCAACTCAAGTTGAATGACTGAAGGATCGACAGGCTTATCGTAGCGTCGTAATATTAACTCTATCGCACTTTGCATTGCTTCCAGATCAATATTTTTGTAAGCATTCTCCGAAGTAGTATAAAGCATGCGGTCCACCTGAACGACTTGGTTTGTATCCATTAGCTGTTTGAGATAAAACATCGCATGTCTCAGACTTCGACTTTTCAGTAGTTGCGCCACCTCGCTGGTGGTCAAAGGCGCTTGCCTCTGTTGCAGGGACTGAAGTATCACGCTTTTCTGAGAGAATAAGTCGAATTCAGAATTCAGACTGATAGAGTCAGCTTGTGATTTTCCGTTAAAGTAAATTCCGTGGCCTTTCCCATGCATTTTCACTACGTAGCGAAGAATGTAGTAGTCATGTTTTTGTAGCTCCGAAAGTCCCGCTTGGGCTTCACTTAAGTGCGCCACCTCTCGTTCAGCAGTAGCAAAGTAGGAATGCAGGGAGTGGAAAATGGCGGGTTTGTCTAACGTGGAAAAATCAACGAAGCGGGTATGCCGGTACACACCTTTGCCCGCAACATACATCAGGTCGGAGTCCTGCAGTGCGCGGCCTCCGGCCTGCTCCGAGAATGGGCTGGAGGAGATACCTAGCCTGTTTGCGTGTCGCACAATATCCAGCCACGGTAAACCATTCGGATGCTCGGCAAGGACCGCTGCCGCAGCCTCGTGCTTTCCCAGTTTCAACGGATGTACTAGCCCGCCTTCAAGTACTACGTGGCTTTGTGAATGGAGGAAGTGTAGTGCATTGAATGCATCCTTTTGATCGCCGCCCAGTTCCTGTTGCAGATGTTGAAGAACAATCGACTGTTCAATAGCTGTGCCATGCAGGGCAAAATACTTATCAAGTACTGTCGGTGACGGATGCGCCGAAGAACCCGCAAAGGCGATGCGGTCATGACTAATGAATGCCAAGAATTCATGGAAGTGGGCCGATTCCCTAAAACATTCGGAAAGATCTGCCATGTCCAGGCGCAGCGCTTCATAAGACATACTTGTGGCAGTGTGCCAGGTCTCGGCAGAATTTAGGGAAAGATAGTTATTGAGCCGCTCATTAATCTTGCTTTCCAGTTGGCGGATACGCTCTCGTGAGACGTCATATTTTGTGCCAATTTCTGAAAGCGTCAGGCGCTCATCCACAAAACCCCATCGATGCTGAAAAATTTGTTGGCTTTTCTCATCTAGGGTCGCCAGAAAAAAATCTACGCGCTCGATTATAAAATTGCCTAATGCAGACGTCGATGCGAACGTTTGAGCCGTGGCGGTAATCAAAGAGGATTGTGTTACATGATAATCCAGAGAACCCGATGCAATGAGTCGGAGTTCGGCAGCCAAGCGTTCCTTCATCTTCATTACTGCCGTTTTTGTGTTGCGGCTCAGCCTAATTATTGAAGGCTGATCAAAAGAATTAAAGCTCAAAATCGCCCTAATATCAGCGCGCCCAGTTATACGTTCAAGTTTAGCGATAGCTTTTAGATCTACAGCATCCAATTGCGTTAAATTGAGCCGCATGTCATCTCGAATAAGCTTGATTGGCTCGGCTACATCTGAGAGATCTAAAGGTGCAGACAGGAATTCGGTTGTCTGCAAGTACAGGGATTTAAGATCTTGCCAGTCTGCCCTGTAGGACTTACCGACACCTTCTAGATTAGACAAGATGTCAATGGGCAGGTTCAAGATGTCCTCAAGCCGCTCGAAATTTACCGTAACTCCAGTGCTACTATCTGCACTTCGGCATAGTCGGGTAATTAATTTATCGAATCGGCCACCGAGTTGGAGATCATCTATCAGCGTCTTAGGGTGTGGGAGAAAATTAGGTGCTTCATTAGCCGAAGGCGCCGCCTTCACGCTAGCGTCAGAGGCAAGAGGGGGCATAGCGGATGAAATGTCACTATTTTTATGTGAGTGTAAGCCATCCTGTTCCTTCGACGACATACTCGTCACCTGAATATCAGTCGGCATCTGCCAAAATGCAACCAGCTCCCAGAAAGCTGGAAGAGCGCGCAGACTAAGGAAATCCTCAACATCCAGCTTGGCGATCAGGATGTCCAGGCGCCCTGATGTCTCGCTGTCTGAAAGTAGGCCTGCTGCAATCATCTGCGCCTTAAGAGAGCAGACAGCAGTTCTAATTTCGGTTTCATTGTACATTTGTATCAGCCTCTCAATCGCACCAAAAACACTGATGTAGAACGGAACACGCTGACTATAAGATCGAGTTGCTCTTTTGGCAGCGTCAACAAATCTGCACGACTGCTAACTACACCACGATATTTGGCGAGCAGCTCGAGCTTGGCTTGGTCTTCAGGTAGTACAGGTGATTGGGTATGTTGGACTACCGGCTTGGCGTGCGCTGTATCTACCTCTGGTTCAGCAACCGCTAGCCGGTCTTGAGCGATAGTGTCCACCAACTTTGTCGGTATTAATCCGGAAATTAAGCGCGCTACTTCCGCTGTAGTTAACCACGGCAGAGTTTTGTGCTGGAACTCCAGCGACAACGCCTTGGCGCTAGGGGCGACCCCGTGCTTGTACTTATAGGTACTATAGGCGCGAGAGATTTCGCTACTGATGACTGCAGTATTAATGTCCCAGCCGAACGCGGCCTGAAGATATCCTTGATAGGAGTCGAAGTGCGTGGCTACCTGATCCACTGAGACGTCTTCTAAACTAAATTCCAGTTTTTCAATCGACGGTATGGTGCCAGTGGCGTTTTGATAGCGCCTAAGTTTATCGATCATTTCCTCACGACTATTAAGCCGATATCTCAGGCTCTCGATAAGTTCCAGTACGCGAGCAGCCGACTGGCTATAAGTCACTTCGATAGTGTCATCGTGTAGGTCGTGATGATCATCGAAAGCCTCATCCAGATCGCCCTCAATCAGTTTTTTATTTGGTTTTTTTCGCGCGACAGCCTTAACCAAATGTTGAACATCCTTGATGCGATCCAGAGAGCCGACAAAGTCGAGCACATGAACACAATCTTTATTTTTCGTTTTTCGTAAGCCGCGGCCCAGCTGTTGCAACCACACAGTTTTCGAGCCCGTGTAGCGCATGAAAACGAGCAAATTGGCCTCAGGGATATCGATTCCCTCATTAAACAAGTCGCACACCAAGATGTAGTTAAGATCGCCCTCCCGGAACTGCCGGATGTTTTCCCGCCGCTCACTATCCTGCATCCTTGAATGCACACTAGTAGCGGTACCAGGGTGGAAAAAACCGAGCAGGTGTCGTAGATGTCGAATGTTTCGACAGAAGACGATCCCCTTTACGTTACTCAACTGTTTCTGCTCGACCGTAGCTTCGATTAGCCGAACGACTTCCTGATCCTTTTTATGCAGGAACAAACGTTTATCCAAATCAGAAATAGACAGGCCACTTTCCAGCTGATCAATACGATCCTGATCAATGTCGTCGAGTAGAACCAGATACTTGGGGAACGCTAGTTTCTTGTGCTGCAATCCCCAAATCAGGTCATAGCGGCCAATATGGCTGTCCGCGCCACCGAAGAAGTCGCTAACACTCTTGTTGTCGGCGCGCCAAGGTGTTGCGGTGAGGCCAATAAGCAAACGAGGCTGGAAATGTTCCACAACGCTCGCATATGTTCTTGCAGGGGTATGATGAGCTTCGTCAACAATTACATAATCGAAGCTGCCAGATGCCAGTTCGGCCAGTTGGCTATACAGTGTGTCAAAGCTGGCAAATACCAGGTCGGTATTTTCAGGTCGAGAACCATCAAAGCAGGCAGAAAAGCTGTAGTTTCCCAAACCCAACACGTTCTTGAATGCTGTTACTGACTGTAGCAATATTTCAATCTGGTGAGCGATAAATAAAACACGCTGTCTAACTCCAACACGCTCGAGTAGCTGCTTTATCAACAACGC
This sequence comes from Pseudomonas sp. 5.2, assembly GCF_059025405.1. NCBI lineage: Bacteria > Pseudomonadati > Pseudomonadota > Gammaproteobacteria > Pseudomonadales > Pseudomonadaceae > Pseudomonas > Pseudomonas sp. 5.2. The sequence goes on along the minus strand of NZ_JBYBHH010000022.1, from coordinate 86,180 downwards.
AACGGTATAAGTTTTACCCAGGCCGGTTGCCATCTCTATCAGCAGTTTTCGCTTGCCTGCATCGAACTGCTCCACGGCCTGTTGAATGACCTCAACCTGATATTCACGTGGTTTGATCCGTCGGCCGATCTCCGAGCCGCGAAGCACAAACAAGTTCTTCAAGGCGTCTCGGTCAATCAGCTCAACGCCTAAGCGCAAGGCGCGTATTTTAACTTCAGAGGTGAAGTACGAGTTGGTGATCAAGATCATCTGCTTGACGTCTGCTAGCCGAGCCCCGGTGACCAATTGGTTTAGGGCGCTAACGTCAACTGTAGTGTCTCGCTTACGTTGTTTTACTTCTACAGCAAACTTACGTCCTTCGCGGTAGGCAAAGATGTCCACCCCACCATCACCATGCCGAAATTCGCTACCAGTCTCTGTAACCACCGCGTCCTGCCAGCCCGACGCAAGCAGTAGGTCCTTCACAAAGTGTTCGAAATCTTTATGGGGCAGGTCATCCACCAACCTAAAATCTACAATCTGCATCGCTTCCCCTAGCTATCCATATCAGTACGTCAGGTGTGCATTGCTCGAGGCGTGTCGGATCTGACTATTAGGCCTCTCGGACAAAGTGGACAGATTTATGTCCTCACACTATAAACTTTTTTTTCGGACAATAAGCAACATCTTCTGGGCTATCCCCGTCCCAGAGGTCATCTACGACCCACGCTGTGTATGTCTTGCTTTGCGGCATTGGGCGCTCTCTGCCGTATGCAGGCTCTGGTTAGGCTCTGCAATGTGTCGCAAGCTACCGGTCGCGGTACCCCTAGCGGACCACCATCATCGGCTACCTGAAGTCAAAAGCAGGAATTTTACACAGTGATGGAAATTGACGGCTTCGGCGATGCTGTTTTCAAAAAAGTAGGCAACAGGATTGAGCCTCCTTCTAGATTTTTGCCTGGCGATGTCGATCTGCCGTTAGCACACCAATGCTTGGTCAGGTTTGGAAGTACTTAATTCAATGGGGTTAAAATCGGTCGGGCTATAAGTTGGAGGTCAGTCGTAGTCCATTATTTCATAAAGATGGCGTAATCAGAAGCGATATAGGCTGGATAGTCTGTGGCTTAAGTTGGAGTATGGACGGTACGTTAAGTAAGGGGCAGGTTTATAGAGAGGCTAGCACCATTAGACGGCTATGCAGTATTTTACACTTTCTTGCGTGAAGACCTCCGATGCGTCGAGGTCAGTGTTTGACTGTTGGTGTTGGAGGATCCATTTGCACGGGATAGGAGAATGCGACACAATCTTTAGTCACAGGCTATTCAGTCACTAGTTTTCTCTCGAGATGATTTCTGTAATCTGTTAACCTATTTGTAATATGTACCTGTAGAGAGCTCTTACTATGACCTTTGAAGATTGGATGCGCCATAAAGGACTATCGTTGTCGTCGGTGAAGAAATACGCCGGAGCGGTGCGTGGAGTGATGTCCGAATGGGCTATGGATAACGGCCTCATTCAGGGTCCGCTTATCTCTTTGAATAGCTGGTCTGAGTTTGAAAGAACAGCATCAAGAATCCGTGCACTACCAATCTACAAAGATCGAAATGAGCGCGGGCATCACATGTATAGCAGTGCTCTTATAAAGTTTTCTGAATATCTTTCGGAAGGGTATTGCAGTGACATTGAATCTGATATTGACGAAATTTTGTGTGCTGCTGATATTTGCGAGACAGAGAAAATAAACTTGGTTAAATCAAGGATCGGTCAAGGTGTGTTTAGGCAGAAACTTGTCGGTTACTGGGCTTGTTGCGCCGTTACCGGGTTTAAGGATGTGGGGTTACTTGTCGCTTCACATATAAAGCCCTGGAGTGCTTCAACTAATTCTGAGCGCTTAGATCCATTTAATGGTCTATTGCTTACTCCTAATTTAGATAAGGCTTTTGATAAAGGTTATATAACTTTGTCGCCGGCTGGAGATTTAGAGATATCCCGTCACCTAACAACACCAGAATTACTAGGAATCTCTCCAAATGTGCGCATCTCCCTTGCTCCGGAGCATGAGCCCTTTCTAGAGTTTCACCGCTCCCGAGTTTTTCGTGCCACATGATAATTTACTTGTCTCTATCTAATCACCGGCTTCGAGAACGGTTGGCCCGAGGCTTGAGATGTCGAACATGATAAGATTTGCCCAGGTGCTCTTTCACTCAGCCTGGGTGGATCGAGATCCTTCCGAGGACAGTTAGGGGTGATAGCAGCCGCTCTCACTCAGAGATTGAAAAGCCATAGCTTTTCTAAGCGTCGTGCGAGCAGCCTGGCCGTTAGCAGATAGTAGTACCGCGTCGCCTCACTGTGCTGGCGCATGCGATGTTCGAGAAACCAGGCCACATGCTTTCTCTGCCAGTTCCAAGGCGTTTTTCGCTGCCAGCGCTCTGCAATTTCAGCCTGGATTTTTTTGGCCTGTCGCACATGGCGTTGTCGGGTTGCGTGCGAGTCAGCACTCCAGCCAAGAACAGCTCCATGTCGAATTGCTTACTCAAGTCCGCCCACCAATGTAGGCAGCGCCTACGTCGATCCGCCCGTGCCCAAGCTCGTAACTGATTTGCCTACGGGCCTCATGATCAAGGTGCTGATCTAACCGGTAGCATTGACCGCCCTTGATGGGTGCGCGGTGTTGGGTGATTTGCTCATAGCGCTCACATGCGTACGCCGCTCGCAGTTCATGGAAGCCTTTGAGGTTGTGCGCATGTAGGATGCACCGCGCAGGACGAATGATTTTTTGCCGGAAATCCAGGTAGCTTTCGTGTGGCGCAATCAGGTTGCGACTACCCGCAGGAGAAATCTGCCGCGCAAACTTAAGTGCATCTCGGACGTGGGCGTCCACCGCACTCCAATGTGGCGCCGAGGCACCAGCGCGGCCGCCTTTGGTGCCATCCTGAATGTTAATCCTGCCTAGGTCGTTAGCCTCACGGCTTAGCCGTGGTAGATCCGCCAATATGGCCTCACGCAAGCGCATGCGAGTGGCTCGCGCCAACAGATCGATCGCGGCGGCCCGCAGTTGATGATGGCGGCAAAGCACATCGACGATCTGTTTAACCTGTTCGCGGTCTTGGCCCTGCGGCACTGAGTGTCAAACTCCGGTGCGCTGCATTCTCAGCGCCTCGCTCGGACTGGGCAATTTCACGTACTGATCACCGCGAAGCGCCGCGCTGTTAACGCTGGAGAGCCGATTTTGTGCGGTGCTGACAGCAAGGTCACCGCGTCTAACCACGTCGCGCAGATACGCCGCATAGTCGGCCAATACCTTCAGATCAATCTGTCGAGCGTCGTTGATGCCGGGCCCCTGTTCGGAGCGGCACCACTTCACGAATGCCAGCCATCGATCACTGTGTGCCTTCACGGTGCCGTAGTGACCGCCTCGGAACATATCTTTCAGCGTCTGCGGACCTGCATAGCTCAATTGCCTGCCGTAGCCGAAATTACGGCCATCGCGTCTACCCACTAATGTCATGTCGGTCACCTCATTTTCGATTATCCAGTCCTCGCCCCACGTCATCCCGCCAAGAATGTTGAGTGTTATCAGGGATCAAGGCCCCTGCGACCTGTGGGGAATGTTCACTACGTGGGACTGCGGCTCCTTACGTCCGGGAGCAAGGGCATCTCATGATCTGGCCCCCTGAACACCGTTACCGGTGGGCGGATGGAGGCAGCACTGGCTGACGAGACGAGCGCCTGAAGATCCTGAGTCATGTGCAAGCAGCAATGCGATGACCGGGGCATGCTTGACTGTCAGTCAGGTGCAGTCCATTCCCTGGTCTGCGGTACCATCATCTACAGCGCTGTTGCTGGTGACATCGGCGTTTGTCACGCCGATTGTCACAAGGGGGATTGCCGCAAAGCCATGTGCGATCAGGGCTGCAGCAGTGGTAGAAGTGCCCGTCTCTTTCCAGAAGAAAGAGACGGGCACAGGTTGGCGCGAGATTCGGCCAAGCGGATAGGTTGCTGCAGGGCAGCGAGGTACGGTGTATCTGGCGCACGAGCGCAATACGTGTAAGAGCATCCATCACATGGGTAGTGACCGGGCGAGCTGCCGAATGCTAATCGCCCTTGGGGAGAACCACCGCGGGAACGGCGTGACCTTTAAGGTTTGGGTCACCTGGGGTGCTGCCATCGACAGCCTTTGCACTGTCTTTTCTACGCTCGCAATCCGAGAGGGTCAAGCGACTCGTCCGCAGGATTTTGTGGTTGAAAATGGCATTGGGTGTGTACGGAATCCCGTGGTTTCCAGTGGCCAATGTGGTGCTTTTGATTTTTCAGGTGAGGTCCATCCAAACAGGGCGGCTTTGCAGCCCTGTTTGGATGGACCCGCGGGTAAACATGAGGCTACGAAGATTAAAATTAGGCCATGCTTAGGGTTTGTGATGCTCTGATTCAATAAAAAATATTGAAGCCGAAATACCTTGCAGGATCTCGTTGTGGGCCACTGCTTCGAAGTTAAAGTTGATTGCGCTATACATCCCAGTCTTTTGCTCTTTTGCTCCGTTGATTTTCCAGAGCGTCCATAAATGAAAGATTGATACGTATTGTGCTTATCAATGCGCAGATTTGTAGTCCGGAAATAAATACAAGCCCAAACTGGCAGGTCTTTAGTATTGCTAATTGGGTTGTAAGGCCAAACTTTTGATGTATTGATATTGCTGCCATAATGATAATCGATAATATCATCGTGGTTGCTGATTGCACGATAACACTTATTATTTCCTTAAGCCGCAACGTCTCCTCCCCGCCAGCAGAGAAGTCTACATTGACTAAGTTTTCACCTTTAAGAGTTTTCAAGACGTTGGGGTATAAAAAAGCCACCCAGATACTCATGATTGTGAAAATTGCGCCTGCAATTCCTACAAGTAGGCCGAGTATGGTTGGGCTAAGTTCTTTGTCCATATCAATTCCGAAGATAAGCAAGATTGACGGAATTATGAAGCAAGCGACAATGGCTTTCATCCGTTAGTACCGAAAGCTAGCTCTTGAGGTTCAACTGCTGTTGCAGGTATGTCTGCTAGAGGTAAATAGGAGGCCCGCGCCTCGGAGACTACTTTGTAGAGCTGGTCGCAGCTGTAAGCATCGATGGTCGGTGGTAGGATAACGCGTTCCACGATACGGTGATGTTTAATAGAGGTGCTATTTTCATTTTCGTCAATAAAAATTATATCAGCCCAGCTTCCTTCGCTGAAGCTTGACGAATATGTCATCAGCTCTTTAATTTGAGATAACGTTGGTGTGGCCTCAAGCTTAATTTCCACTTTCCTGACGTTGTCGTCTGATCCCTTTTGGCTAGGGAAGAACTTTTCCATAAACGCCTGGAAAAAGCCAAACATTTCAATGTTCGCTTTGTCAAGTCCGTCTCGTGTGGAAATTGCAGTATTCATTTCTAGATTTTTCGCGCCGTCGCTAACTACTACTTCGTTACGCAACAGCATGTATCTAGTGGATTCGCATATTTGTTCGAGATATTCTTCGCTGGTTTTAAATATTTTGATGTTGGTGTTGAAGCGGTATAGGAGATTGTATGTTTCCGGATTCTGATGAGTGCTAAAGGTAATTCGGGTTTCTGATTCGCCCGGTTGGCGTGAATTGTACCCAGGGAATTTTAGGCGGTACCTGACACAGTAATTAACCCATTTTTGCATTAGCTCGGAATCGCATTTAGAGTCATCGAACTTGATAGAGACTACTGAGTTCTTACTAGGCACGATCCAGTAATAGCATGGGTGGCCCCATACATAGTTTTCGCCGGTGCTTGATGCGCCATTGGTAATGTAATTCCCTGTCGGATTACCATCGCTGCCTAATTCTAATCCTCTGAACCCTTTAGTGTCGGTAGGGTCGTGCTTCCACAGTACTACCATGAAGTCGCCGTTCGGAAACTCTTTGATCTCTCGGCAGTAACACATCACTGGATCGTTTCCAGAGTTACCTTGACTTGGCCAGGGCGCTGTTTCCTTAAATCCTCTTCCTTTGACCCAGGCTGCAAGGGCGCGAAACACCTCGGTGGTCCCTAGTCCAAAATTCTTTGAGATTATCTCCTCACCTGTTGACTTTCTCTGGACTCGATAAAGCCCACTCTTCTCAATCTCGAAAAAATTCAGATAGCCGTAGTTATGTTCGCGTTTGAATTTTGACATCGACAGCCTACTTCCTTGAGCCAGAGTGAGAGATGCGACAGGTGATCAGGCGTTCCGTATATGGCTGATTGCCATCCTGCCTGGGAAGCGGATTGTAGGCTGAGTCGGCGCAGCTATAAAGCCTAGTTGCTAACCGCCCAGCAGATTCTCCTGATTGCGTTTCAGTGCATTTTCAGGGAGGGCGTTACCGCAATTGCATCTCCCTGGTCCTAGCGGACTCGGCCGTAAGCAGGTGCGAGAAGGCTACCGGTCGCGGCTTTCTGGATGTAGTCACTCCACCAGGCCATCATCGGGCGCCGGCGCTCGATGTAGTCAGCTCGGTTGTAGGCGCTCCGCACCTCATCCTTGTCGACGTGCGCCAGGGCTACTTCGATGAGCTCCGGGTCCCAGCCATGTTCATTCAAGATGGTGCTGGCCATCGAGCGCATGCCGTGGCTGACCAATCGATCCTGGAAGCTCATGCGCTTCAACGCCATGTTGGCCGTTTGGCAATTGGCACGGGTGCGTGTATTTCGGTCTGCGGGGAAGGCATTTCGCGATGGCCGCTGTGAGTCCTCAGTGACTCCAGCAGTGCGACGGCGTGATCACTCAACGGGATGCTGTGAGGGCGGCGCTTCTTCATCCGCTCCGCAGGAATAGTCCAAACGCGCCTTTCAAAGTCGATGTCTGCCCAGCGAGTAGTCGCTGCCTCGGCGGGGCGAGTCATCGTGTGCAACTGCCATTCGATCAGGCAGCGGGTGGTGCGTTCGATGCTGGCATTCGCGATCTCCAGCATGAGCTCGGGGAGTTCTTCGAGCGGAAGCGCAGCCATGTTCTCTTTCTTCGGCTTCTTGAATACTGCCCTGATGCCGGTGAGCGGGTTGGCGAAGATCATGCCGGAGTTTACGCCGTAGGTCATGATCTCGTTTAGCCGCTGGCTAAGTCGCTTGACCGTCTCCAGGCTGCCTTTCGCTTCGATTGGGCGAAGCAGTCCGATCACCATCGGCGCGGTGATTTTCGTGAGTGGTGTCGTCTTCAAATCGGGGAACACGTGCAGTGTGAGCGACCGCCAAATGTCCTCGGCGTAGGCCGGGTGACCGAGTCTTTCTTGAGTTCGAACCAGGCGGTGGCCACGTTCTCGAAGGTGTATTCCGTTTCTGCGCGCTTGGCTTCATTCAACGTATTGCGCTGCACCTTCGGATCGATGCCTTGGGCGAGCAGCTCGCGCGCTTCGACTGCCTTCTTTCGTGCGTTCGCCAATGACAGTTCGGGGTAGGTCCCGAAACCGATGTTGATGCGCTTTTTGGTCACCGGTTCGCGGTAGTTGAAATTCCACAGCAACGAGCCGTTGCTGCGTGCTCGGAGCTGCAAACCGTCACCGTCCGTGAGGACGTAATCCTTGGACGCGGGTTTGACTCCCTTGAGCTGTCGATCGGAGAGGCGGAGGTTTTGAGCAGGCATGAGATTGTCCTCAGGCACTGATTCGGTATTCCAAGGATTAGCACCGGGTGGGCTGGAATACCGTCTGGAATACCCGAACGGCTGGAACTCAAAAATTCTCTAAAGCCCGCAAAAGCGATGGAAGCCGCGTATTTACTGGATCGCAGGTACAAAAAAAGACGTCCGTGGACGTCTTTGATTGATCATTTGGTGGAGCCGGGGGGATTTGAACCCCCGTCCGCCAGTACTCCGCTGTCGGTACTACATGCTTAGCCGTGTCTACTGATTTAATCCGCAGCCGCCCGACGGGCAGGGTGCTTTGGATGAGTTGGGTAAGTTTTAGTCGCTTTGCCCCCAACGTGCTACACGACGATCCTGTTCTGTATGACAATCATTTCGGGTTTACAGGCATCCCCTGATGATTGCTGGAGCCGAAGCTACCAGGAGAGCGGGCTCAGCTGCTTACGCAGCGAGAGCGTAACCCTCGTAGTTTTCGTCATTGGCAACTATAGAAAGTTGCAACAGTGGATTTACGAGTTCTGTTACCAACTCGGCATGCACCTAGAGTTTCGCTACCGGCGTCGAATCCTAATCGGCCCCACACTAGCTCTAGCTAACGCACCTTACGGCACGTGAGGCGAGTATACGCCATTGCGCGGGCGACGTCGACAACTGGTCCGGTCGCCCGCACCAGGGGTCACGAACCGCTGCCGCCGCTGCCTTTTTCGGTTTTTTCCAGGCGCTCCAGCACTTTGCTGGTGATGGCGATGCATTCTTTGGTGTCGCCCGAGGCCTGCGCGGCCTTGGCTTTGTCAACGTGCTCGGTCAGGGCTTTGTCCAGGCCTTCGGAGGTGGCGCCGGCGGTGACCATGCTGTCATCGATCTTTTGCAGGTTGGTGGTGCAGAGGTCGTCGGCGGCAAACACCGGCGATGCCAACAAGGTGGCGGCCGCGAACAGGGCCGATAGCGCGGTACCTTTCATGGGTGTCTCCTTCTAAGGCCTCTGGAAGGTGGGCCTGTTAAGTGGACTGCGCAGATTTGGCGTGGGTTCAATCGGGATGCTGGCAGGGCGATATGATGCGGCTGTAGGGGGATTCTGAACTTGAAACTAAATGCTTCGTGGTGGATGGGTTTGGGAATTATCCTACTGGCGCTGCAGCGGTTTCTCTGTTGTCGATGATGGGCGTTGGGGCTAGTTTCCCTGGGTCGCTGAGGTTTGGCGACCGGGTGTGAGAGCCCGTTCCATTCAAGAGATTTACCGTCATGGTAGCTGTGCGCGGGCAGGCCTTGTGCCTGGCCGGTTTTCCTCCTTGTTTGGCCGGTCTCTCACCCCGCGTACAGCTGCCACCTATTCCTGTGAGAGGGAATGGGTGGGGCCTGATGCAATCAAACGAGAGAGAAATATGAAGAAGATTGTTCCAGATCCACCCAGCCAAACGTCGCCACGTCCGTTCTATACCATCGACAACAAGGTCCCTTCACCGGAGGCGTTGCTGTACGCCATTCAGCTGATGCGCGGGATTGAAGACACCTTGGACGAATACATTTGCGGCAATGCCGGTGAGCCGGGGATCGGCATGCTGGTCAATTCGGTGCATAACGTGCAGATGAGTAGGGCGTTGGCTGAGCTGGTGTTGGGGCGCGAGCCGTGATGTTAGTCAGTTGAGGCCAGTGGGGTCGCTGTGCGACCCATCGCAGGCAAGCCAGCTCCTACAGGGGGCTGTGCAGCTTTCAAGGCGAGTGTTAGTCCTGAGGTAGAAGTAGTTGAGTAGGGCGTTGGCTGAGCTGGTGTTGGGGCGCGAGCCGTGATGTTAGTCAGTTGGGGCCAGTGGGGTCGCTGTGCGACCCATCGCAGGCAAGCCAGCTCCTACAGGGGGGGCGTGCAGCTTTCAAGGGCAGTGTTAGCCCTGAGGTGGGAGTAGATGAGCAGGGCATTTTTGGCGCCTGTGCGATCGAGCGCCGCCCGCGCGGCGCATCGCGAGCAACGCTCGCTCCTACGTCTGTTTCGGGCCAGTCACGCCTGTGCCTGCGCGCGCGACCGCTTTGTTTGTTCGACGCGATATCGCGCCATGCACCAAAGGCGGTCGCGCGCGTTTGCCCCAGGAATAACTGGCCCGAAACAGACGTAGGAGCGAGCGTTGCTCGCGATGCGCCGCGCGGGCGGCGCTCGATCTCGCAGGCGCTGAAAACGGCTTGGCGAACACACCACCCACCACCCCTAGCCGATGCTAGGCCTCAGATAACACGCGGGCGGGTGACGCGGTCTACCAGGTACACCAGGCCGTGGTAGTCGATGCCGCTGTGGCTCGACAACCCGATTTCGCAGGTGCGGCTGGTGGAAATGCCTTCGCTGCAATACTGCACCGCACCCTTCAGGCTGCGCAGCGCGTGGGCATTGAGCTCCGGCGTGGTGAAGCCTTTGTCACCGGCAAACCCGCAGCAGTGAATACCTTCTGGGATCACCACCTGGTTGCTGCAACGCCGCGCGAGGTCGATCAGCGCTTGGCTTTCGCCCAGGTGCTGGGTGCTGCAGGTCACGTGCACGGCCACCGGCTCGTCCTGGGGGGTGAACTCCAGTTTGTCCAGCAGGTGGGTGCGGATGAAGCGCACGGGGTCGTACAGGTCCAGGCGGGTGTCGCCCAGGTCTTGCACCAGGCGCAGGGTGCATGGGCTGGTGTCGCAGTAGATCGGGTCGAGGCCGCCGCGGCTGGCATGCAGCAGGGCGTTGATCAGTTCCTGGCGCTTGTGCTCGGCCTGCTCTGGGTAACCTTTGGAGGCGAACGGCTGGCCGCAGCAGAGGCTGTCGGCGTTGTCGGGGAACACGACTTGGTAACCGGCTTTTTCCAGCAGGGCGCGGGTCTTGTCCAGCAGCGACCTTTGTTCGCGGTCGGCATAGGCGGGGCCCATCACGCGCGAGACGCAGGCGGCCAGGTAAACGACGCGGGGGCGGGCGTCGTTGCTCGCTGGGCCGAAGTCGATGGCGCGCAGCGGCTGGGGCATGGCGGGCGTCCATTGGGGCAGTCGGCCGTTGCTGGCGTTGCTCAGCGATGCGGTCAGGCGGCTTAGGCGTGGGGCGCCGAGCAGCTTGCGGGCGGTGTTGGCGGCGGTGAGGGTGAGGCGGGCGCCACTCAGGGCCGTGTGGAAATGGTCGGCCAGCCAGTCGGCGGTTTTTTCGTGCTCGGCGGCCTGGCTGCGCAGCTTCTTCACCAGCTCGCCGGTGTTGATGCCGACCGGGCAGCGCTGGGCGCACAGGCCGGTGGCGGCGCAGGTGTCGAGGCCTTGGTATTGGTAAGTCTTGAGCAGCTCGCGTGTATCGACGCCGGCGCGTTTTTTGGCCTGGATATCACGCCACATGACGATGCGCTGGCGTGGGCTGAGGGTCAGGCCTTTGGACGGGCACACGGGTTCGCAGAAGCCGCACTCGATGCACTTGTCGACGATTTCGTCGGCAGCCGGCAGGGGCTTGAGGTTTTTCAGGTGGATGTCTGGATCGGTACTCAACACTACGTCGGGGTTGAGGATGCCGTTGGGGTCGAGCAGGCGTTTGAGTGCCCACATCAACTGGTAGGCGTCATGGCCCCACTCCAGTTCCACGAACGGCGCCATGTTGCGCCCGGTGCCGTGCTCGGCCTTCAGCGAGCCACCGAACTCCACGGCCACCAGCTGTGCCACGTCGTCCATGAAGGCTTGGTAACGCGCGACTTCTTCGGCGCTGTTGAAGCCTTGGGTGAAGACGAAGTGCAGGTTGCCCTCCAGGGCATGGCCGAAAATGATCGCCTCGTCATAGTGGTGCTTGTCGAACAGCTGAATCAGGCGGTTGACGCCCTCGGCCAGTTGCTCGACGGGGAAGGTGACGTCTTCGATGATCACTGTGGTGCCGGTCTGGCGCACGGCGCCGACGGCGGGGAAGGTGTCTTTGCGGATTTTCCACAGCTGGTTGTACACCGCTGGGTCTTCGCTGAACTCGACCTTTTGCTCCAGGGGGTAGTCGGCAATCGACGCCATCACGTGGTGCAGTTGTTCGTGCAGTAGCGTCTGGCTGGCGGCGCGGGATTCGATCAGCAGCGCGCAGGCATTGTCTGACAGGCCTTTTACCCACAGGGGCATGCCGGGCATGTTTTGCACCGAGCGCAGGCTGCGGCGGTCGAGCAGTTCGACGGCGGAAACGGGCTGGCGCTTGAGCACGGTTACCGCGCGGCAGCAGCTCTCGACGCTGGGGAACACCAGTAAGGCGCTGGCCTTGTGCGGGTGGTCGGGCACGGTGTCGTAGGTGACGGCGCTGATGAAGCCCAGCGTGCCTTCAGACCCGACCAGCAAGTGCTGCAGGATATCGAGTGGCTGGTCGTAGTCCACCAGCGCATTGAGCGACAGGCCGGTGGTGTTCTTCAGCCGGTACTTGTGGCGGATGCGGTCTGCCAGCTCGGTGTTGGCGCGGGTTTCGCGGCCCAGGCGGGCCAGGGCTTCCAGCAGGTCGGCATGGCTGTGCTCGAAGGCCGCGACGCTGGCCGGGTCTTCGCTGTCCAGGCGGGTGCCGTCGGCCAGTACCAAGCGCAGGCCTGCGAGGGTGTGGTAGGTATTTTGCGCAGTGCCGCAGCACATGCCGCTGGCGTTGTTGGCGACGATGCCGCCGATTTTGCAGGCGTTGATCGAGGCGGGGTCTGGGCCGATCTTGCGGCCGTAGGGGGCCAGCCAGGCGTTGGCCTGGGCGCCGATGACGCCGGGCTGCAGGCGGATCTGCTCACCCTGGCCGCGGATCTCGCGGCCGTTCCAGTTGTCGCCGAGCACAATCAGTACCGAGTCGCTGATGGCCTGCCCAGACAGGCTGGTGCCGGCGGCGCGGAAGGTCACCGGCACGCGCTCGCGCTGGGCCAGCTGCAGCAGGCCGACCACTTCGTCTTCAGACTCGACGCGCACCACCAGCTTGGGGATCAGCCGATAGAAGCTGGCATCGGTGCCAAAGGCCAGGGTGGAGGTCGGGTCATCGAAACGGCGTTCGGCAGGTATCAGGCGCTCGACATCACGCAGGAACGCAGCGGGCAGGCTCATGCAATCTCCTCGCGGGGCCACGGCGTCTGGTGCGCCGCATGCCCCGGTCAATCAGGCGGTGTTTCGTGGGGGCGCGTTCAGGCGCCCAGTTCGCGGACCAGCGAGTCGCGGGTGATCTCGCTGATCGACTTGGCACCGGTCAGCACCATGGCCACGCGCATTTCCTTCTCGAACAGTTCGAGCAGGTTCTTCACCCCGGCTTCGCCATGCACGGCGAGGGCCCAGAGGAAGGCGCGGCCGATCAGCACGGTGTCGGCGCCCATGGCGATCATGCGCACCACGTCGAGGCCGCTGCGGATGCCGGAGTCGGCGAGAATCTTCAGGTCGCCTTTCACCGCGTCGGCAATTGCCGGCAGGGCGCGGGCGCTGGACAACACGCCGTCGAGCTGGCGGCCGCCGTGGTTGGACACGACGATGCCGTCGGCACCGAACTTGACCGCGTCGCGGGCATCGTCGGCATCCAGGATGCCCTTGATGATCATCGGGCCTTGCCAGAAGTCGCGGATCCACTCCAGGTCTTTCCAGGAGATCGACGGGTCGAAGTTGTTGCCCAGCCAGCCGATGTAGTCGGCCAGGCCCGTGGGGTTGCCACGGTATTTGGAGATGTTGCCGAGGTCGTGCGGGCGGCCCATCACGCCGACGTCCCACGCCCATTCAGGGTGGGTCATGGCTTGCAGCACACGGCGCATCGGCCCGTTTTTGCCGCTCATGCCGGAGTGGGCGTCGCGGTAGCGGGCGCCGGGTACGGGCATGTCGACGGTGAACACCAGGGTCTTGACCCCGGCCGCCTTGGCCCGCTCCAGCGCATTGCGCATGAAGCCGCGGTCCTTGAGCACGTACAGCTGGAACCACATCGGCCGGTTGATGGCCGGGGCGACTTCCTCGATCGGGCACACCGACACCGTCGACATGGTGAACGGAATGCCATGGGCTGCGGCGGCGCGTGCGGCCTGGACTTCGCCACGGCGGGCGTACATGCCGGTCAGGCCGACCGGGGCCAGGGCCACGGGCATGCTCAGGGTTTCGTCGAACAGCTGGGTTTCCAGGCTGAGCTCGGACATGTTCTTCAACACGCGCTGGCGCAAGGCGATGCTGGCCAGGTCCGAGACGTTGTGGCGCAACGTGTGCTCGGCGTAGGCGCCGCCGTCGGCGTAGTGGAAGAGGAAGGGGGGCAGCTTGCGTTGGGCCGCGGCGCGATAGTCGGTAGAGGCGGAAATGATCATGGATTCTCGCAGCGTTGCTTGAGGGGAATGCCGGGCGCAGCGTGGCGCCCGGCCCCTTTCACTTTAGTGATGAACCAGCATGCCGGTCAGCCAGTAAGCCTGGATCAGGGTGATCAGGCCCACGATGGTGGCGAAGAACAGGCTGTGCTTGACGGTGAAGCGGAACAGGTCGGATTCCTTGCCCACCAGGCCGGTGGCGGCGCAGGCCACGGCGATGGATTGTGGCGAAATCATCTTGCCGGTCACGCCGCCGCTGGTGTTGGCGGCCACCAGCAGGGTGTCGTTGACCCCGATCTGGTGTGCGGTGGTGGCTTGCAGCGAGCTGAACAGGGCGTTGGACGAGGTGTCCGAGCCTGTCAGGAACACGCCCAGCCAGCCGAGGAACGGCGAGAAGAACGGGAACGCGGCGCCGGTGCCGGCCAGGACCAGGGCCATGGTCGAGGACATGCCCGAGTAGTTGGTGACGAAGGCGAAGGCCAGCACCATGCCGATCGACAGGATCGGCCAGCGCAGTTCCCAGAACGTCTCTTTGAAAGTGGTCAGACCAGTTTTGAAGTTGATCTTGAGCACCGCCATGGAGATCAGCGCCGAGAGGAAGATCGCGGTGCCGGTGGCGGAGATCGGGTCGAGCTTGAACACCGCTGGCATTGCGGTCGGCGCGGCAACGATCGGCGCGGTCTTGATCACCAGTTGGTCAAGGTGCGGGATGGCGAAGTTGAACACGAAGTTGTACATCGCACCGCCCGGCGCGAATGCGGCCTTGAATGGCTTCAAGGTCCAGATGGTTACCAGCACGGTGAGGATCAGGAACGGCGACCAGGCCTTGAAGATCTCGCCGAAGCTGTAAGGGCTTGGCTGGCTGCCGCCGGACTGCACGACGGCGGCGCCGACGCTGCCCTTGGCTTGTGCGAACGAGCGCTTGGGCTGCCAGACTTTGAGGAACAGGGTCAGGCAGATCAGGCTGGCCAGGGCCGAGGTGATGTCCGGCAGCTCTGGGCCGATGAAGTTCGAGGTGAAGTACTGGGTAACGGCGAAGCTCAGGCCGGCGACCAGGGCGGCGGGCCAGGTTTCTTTCACGCCGCGCAGGCCGTCCATCATGAACACCAGCCAGAACGGCACGAACAGCGACAGCAGCGGCAGTTGGCGGCCGGTCATGGCGCCAATGTGGAAGGCGTCGATGCCGGTGACCTGGCCGGCCACGATGATCGGGATGCCCAGCGCGCCGAAGGCGACCGGCGCGGTGTTGGCGATCAGGCACAGGCCGGCGGCGTACAGCGGGTTGAAGCCCAGGCCCACCAGCAGTGCGGCAGTGATGGCCACCGGGGCGCCGAAGCCGGCCGCGCCTTCGAGGAAGGCACCGAAGCAGAAGCCGATCAGCAGCACTTGCAGGCGCTGGTCGTCGGTGATCGACAGCACCGAGCTGCGGATCACTTCGAACTGGCCGCTCTTGACCGTGAGTTTGTACAGGAACACCGCGGCAACGATGATCCAGGCAATCGGCCAGAGGCCGTAAAGGAAGCCATAACCCGCGGCGGCGAAGGCCATGTCGACAGGCATCTGGAAGGCGAAGATCGCCACCAGGATCGACAGCGCGAGGGTGATGCTGCCGGCGACGTGGCCTTTGAGGCGGAACACGGCGAGGGCGAGGAAGAAGAACACGATAGGGATGACCGCCGCCAGTGCGGACAGGCCAAGACTACCAAGCGGGCTATAGAGTTGTTGCCAGGTTTGCATATGGGGTGGCCCCTAATTGTTGTTGGTCAGCACTGGCATTGGATAATTGGTAAGACCAATTTACAATGTCTGGGCGCTAGGTTAAAAGCGCTGTCGTGGGTGTGTCAATTTGTCCGACACAAAACTTTGGTCGCGTGCCGATGAGTGGGCGTCTGATGGCCTTGGAAAAACCCAGGGTGATGGGTGTGTGCGCGGCGCGGATCGGCGAGAATAGGGCCCCCCTGAAATTTGCCGGGGGTTTGTGGAGAGCATGTGATGGTTTTTGATCAGGTCCGCCAACGGCGCCTGTCCGACGACATCGTCGATCGGTTGGAAGGGATGATTCTCGAAGGCACGCTGACCTCGGGCCAGCGCTTGCCGGCTGAGCGCGTTCTGGCCGAACAGTTCGGTGTGTCGCGCCCGTCACTGCGTGAGGCGATTCAGAAGCTGGTGGCCAAGGGGCTGCTGATCAGCCGCCAGGGCGGTGGCAACTTTGTTGCCGAATCGCTGGGGTCGACGTTCAGCGACCCGCTGTTGCAGCTGCTTGAGCACAGCCCTGAAGCGCAGCGCGACCTGCTCGAGTTTCGCCATACCCTTGAGGCATCCTGCGCGTATTACGCGGCCCAGCGCGCCACCGAGCCTGACCGTGCACGGCTGAAAGAGGCTTTTGACACGCTGCAGGACTGTTACACCCGCGTTGACGAAGTGACCCGGGCAGAGGAGGGCGCCGCTGACGCGCGCTTCCACCTGGCGATAGCCGAGGCCAGTCATAACGCGGTCTTGCTGCATACCATCCGCGGTTTGTTCGACCTGCTAAAGCGGAACGTGGTGACCAATATCGGTGGCATGTACCAGCAGCGGACTGAAACGCGGGACATGCTGATCAGTCAGCACCGGGAGCTGTACCTGGCGATTGTCGAGGGCAGGGCGGAGGAGGCGCGGGAGGTTTCCAGCCGGCACATTTTGTATGTGCAGGAGGTGCTGGAGGAGGCGCACGAAGAAGCCCAGCGCGTGGCGCGGGCGGAGCGGCGCAGCGGGCGCTGAGGTTTGCGTTTGCAGCACGGGCCTCTTCGCGGGGCAAGCCCGCTCCCACAGGTAACCCACCGAATTTGAAGGCAGTGGGTTAACTGTGGGAGCGGGCTTGCCCCGCGAAGGGGCCCTCACAGGCTAAGGAAGATCTAGTCTTCCTTGCCCTTGTTACGCACGGCACGCTGCAGCTCGCGGTTGGAATCGCGTTCGCGCACGGTGTCGCGCTTGTCGAATTCCTTCTTGCCCTTGCCAAGCGCGATCTCGCACTTGATCAGGTGCTTGCTCCAGTACAGCGCCAAGGCCACACAGGTGTAGCCTTTCTGCGCCACGGCCGCTTCCACCCGCTCGAGCTCGCGCTTGTTCAGCAGCAGCTTGCGTGAGCGGATAGGGTCGGCGATGACGTGGGTGCTGGCCGTGGTCAGCGGGGTGATGTGGCTGCCGAACAGCCAGGCTTCGCCATCCTTGAGCAGCACGTAGCTGTCGGTCAGGTGCGCCTTGCCGGCCCGCAGGCTCTTTACTTCCCAACCGGACAGGACCAGCCCGGCCTCGAACTTGTGTTCGATGAAGTAATCGTGTCGCGCTTTCTTGTTTTGCGCGATGGTCCCGGTCGGATGTTTCTTTTGTTTAGCCATAGGGGCGGCATTATAGGCAACTCGATGCGTGGTCGGCTATGGGATTTCGGTGTGCTTGAGCCACCGCAATGAATACCGGACAATACAGGCCCTGTCGTAGGTACAGAACCTGCTTTTGGCACGCTGCGAAGCGCCGCCACCCAGCCTTGGAAGTGACGCCTGGATGACTACCCATATTCAACGCTCCGCCCTGCTGCCGTATCCCGCCCAGGCGCTTTACGATCTGGTCAATGACGTGGCCAGCTACCCGCAATTCTTGCCGTGGTGCTCGGCATCGACGGTCATCGAGGCCAGTGACACGCACATGCGCGCCAAGCTGGAGGTTGCCAAAGGTGGCATGAGCCAGCATTTCGTCACGCGTAATGTGCTGGTGCCTGGGCAGTCCATCGAAATGAACCTGGAAGAGGGGCCGTTCTCCCAGCTGCACGGTGTGTGGGTGTTCAAACCGCTGGGCGAGAAGGCCTGCAAGATCAGCCTGGACTTGTCCTTCGATTATGCCGGGCCGCTGGTGCGGGCCACGTTGGGGCCGCTGTTCAACCAGGCCGCCAACACCTTGGTAGATGCCTTCTGCCAGCGCGCCAAGCAGCTCAATAGCTGAGTGGTGGCGCACAAAAAAGCCCGGGCCAAGGCCCGGGCTTTTTTATGACCGCCGCGCTTACTGCGGGGAGGTTTCCAGCGGTGCCGGCGTCGGGACCGGAGTGGTCTCGATGGTGTCGATCTCGCGCTGGATGGATTCTTCCACCGAACCGGGTTTGGCCGGTTTCTCTTCAGGCTGCGGCGTGGCCTGCTCTGGCTGGGTCGCCGGGCTGACTGTGGTGTCGCTGCTGCCACCGAGGATTTCCTGGTCGCGGCTCACACCTGGCATGAAGTCGCCAGACAGGCTGACCAACTGGTCGCTTTCGTTGAAGAAAATGCTCATGCGCTCTTGCTGGCGTTTTCCGCCACCAGGCTGCAGGCTGTACAGGTAGTCCCAACGGTTGGTGTTGAACGTGTCCTGAATCAGGGGGTTGCCCATGATAAACCTTACTTGCCGTCGGGTCATTCCCGGGCGTAATTGGTCTATCATGTCCTGCGTGACGACATTGCCCTGCTGGATGTCGATTTTGTAAACCCCGGGAAACGAGCAACCGGCGAGTGCGAGCAGTCCCACTAGGGTGAGGCTGGTTAGCAAGAGCTTGGTGTTTTGCATCGGTGGGCGACTTCCACTATCTTGGCTGGACAACGTAAACCCCGATCATACCCGTATTAAGAGAAGCTGCGAAGCAGCATCGGCGAGAAAGCTGACCATGGTTGAAAATAGCGAATTACGCAAAGCCGGTCTCAAGGTTACCCTGCCTCGAGTAAAGATCCTTCAGATGCTCGATTCTACCGAGCAGCGTCACATGAGTGCCGAGGATGTCTACAAGGCCTTGATGGAAGCTGGTGAGGACGTCGGCCTGGCCACCGTCTACCGCGTGCTGACCCAGTTCGAAGCGGCGGGTCTGGTGGTTCGCCACAACTTCGACGGCGGTCATGCGGTCTTCGAACTGGCGGATGGCGGTCACCACGACCACATGGTCAACGTGGAGACCAGTGAAGTCATCGAGTTCATGGATGCTGAAATCGAGCGGCGTCAGCGCGAGATCGTGGCCGAGCATGGCTACGAGCTGGTGGACCACAACCTGGTCCTCTATGTGCGTAAGAAAAAGTAACGATTTCGATCGTTATAAATAGCAAAGGCGACCTTCGGGTCGCCTTTGTGCTTTTTGTGTAGGAGCAGCCTTGTGCTGCGAAGAGGCCGGTGAAAACACAGTAGGGCTGTGCCGCTGCCACCGGCCTCTTCGCAGCACAAGGCTGCTCCTACAGGTAATGCGTAGGCCGGTCATTAAGCAGGTAATGCGTAGGCCAGTCATTAAGCAGTTAATGCATAGTCCGGTCACTAAGCCTTGCCGCTGACTACCATCTTGCGTGCATGTGCCAGGGATTCCTTGGTCAGGTCGATGCCGCCCAGCATGCGCGCCACTTCTTCGACCCGTTCGCGTTTACCCAGGCTGGCCACCGCCGTGTGGGTGGTGTCGCTGTGGCGCACCTTGTGCACGAACAGGTGGTGATGCCCTTGTGCCGCGACCTGCGGCAGGTGAGTCACGGTCAGTACCTGGCCGCGGTCACCCAGCCGGCGCAGCAGTTGGCCGACGATCTCGGCGGTGGGGCCGCCGATGCCGACGTCGACTTCGTCGAACACCAGGGTGGGGATGCGCGAGGTCTGTGCAGTGATCACCTGGATCGCCAGGCTGATGCGTGACAGCTCGCCACCCGACGCGACCTTGGCCAGGCCTTTGAGTGGCTGGCCGGGGTTGGCGCTCACCAGCAGTTCGATCTGCTCGAGGCCGTGGGGCGACAGGTCGTTGCCTTCGTTGGGGGTAAGCTCGATGCAGAAGCGCCCACCCGGCATACCCAGGCGTTGGACTTCTTGCTCAACGGCGACCGCCAACTGTTGCGCGGCCTGCTGGCGCAAGGCGCTCAGCTCGCGAGCCCGCTCTTTATAGTGCTGGGCATAGGCGGCCAGCTCGTCGCCCAGGCGCTCGATCGATTCGTCGCTGGCGTTCAAGCCTTCCAGCTCTTCCATCAAGCGCTGCTGCAGATGCGGCAGTTCGGTGGGGTGCACGCGGTGTTTGCGGGCCAGGGTGTAGATAGTGTCGAGGCGCTCTTCCAGGGCCTGCAGGCGCATGGGGTCGGCATCGAAGTGATCGAGGAAGCGGTTGAGCTCGCCAACGGCTTCTTCGACCTGAATCTGCGCGCTGGCAATCAGGTTGGCGGCTTCGCCCAGTGCCTTGGGTGAGTTGGTGGCGGCACCCAGCCGATTGAGGCTGGAGGTGAGGGCGCTGAGCACGTTGCCCGAGTCGCTCTCGCTGCACTGGTCGATGACCTGGCGGCAGATGCCGAACAGGGCTTCGGCGTTGGTCAGGTTTTTGTGTTCCTGCTCCAACTGCACCAGCTCGTTTTCGCCCAGGCCGAGGTTGTCCAGCTCCTCGAGCTGATAGCTCAGCAGTTGGTGGCGGGCGCGTTGCTCGTCACCGGAATTGGACAGGCGCTCCAGCTCCAGGCGGGTCTGGTTCCAGCGTTTGGCGGCCAATTGCACCTGGCGGGCCAGGTCGATGGCACCGGCGTACTCGTCCAGCAGGCGCCGATGGGTGTCGGTTTTGAGCAGCGACTGGTGCTCGTGCTGGCTGTGGATGTCGATCAGCAGTTCGCCAAGCGACTTGAGATCGCTGAGCGGGCAAGGCGTGCCATTGATGTAGCCACGGCTGCGGCCTTCGGCGGTGATCACCCGCCGCAGGATGCACGGGCCTTCGTTGTCCAGGTCACGCTCGGCCAGCCAGGTGCGGGCTTCGGGGATGTCTGCCAGGTCGAAGGTGGCGAGGATGTCCGCCTTGTCTGCACCGGGGCGCACCACGCCGCTGTCTGCGCGGTCGCCGAGGGCCAGGCCGAGGGCGTCGAGCATGATCGATTTGCCTGCGCCGGTCTCGCCGGTGATGACGGACATGCCGCGGGCAAGCTCGAGGTCGAGGTGTTCGACGATGGCGTAGTTGTGAATGGACAGGTGCACCAGCATGGGGGCGGCTCCCGAAGGTTCAGGTCTGGTTATTTATACAGTACTTTTTTCCACCCTGACAATGCCCGCTCACAGATTCTCATGTGGCCCGGAAAACCACGCTGCCCCTTGAAGCTGGTTTTTCCGGCCCCATATAGCCGACAACAAAGGCGAGCCTGGCTCGTAATCCAGAAATTTGCGCAGGAGAGACCCAATGGCTGACGAACAGCTGAATGAGAAAGACCTTAACGTCGAAGAAACCGGTGCAGATGCTGTCGGCGCCCGTGTTCTGGAGCTCGAGGAACAGCTGGCCGCCGCCAAGGATCAGTCGCTGCGCGCTGTTGCCGATTTGCAGAACGTGCGCCGCCGCGCCGAGCAGGATGTCGAGAAGGCCCACAAGTTCGCCCTGGAGAAATTCGCGGGTGACCTGCTGCCAGTAATCGACAGCCTGGAGCGCGGCCTGGAACTGTCCAATGCCGACGACGAAAGTATCAAGCCGATGCGTGAAGGCATCGAGCTGACCCTGAAAATGTTCCACGACACCCTCAAGCGCTACAACCTTGAGCCTGTCGACCCGCACGGCGAACCGTTCAACGCTGAGCACCATCAGGCCATGGCCATGCAGGAGAGCGCCGACGTAGAGCCCAACAGCGTGCTCAAAGTGTTCCAGAAAGGCTACCTGCTCAACGGCCGCCTGCTGCGCCCCGCCATGGTGGTGGTCAGCAAGGCGCCAAGTGCAGCTCAGCCTTCGATCAACGAAAAGGCTTGAAATCCGCCGGGGCAACCCCATCTAGGTGTCAAGCCTTCAAGTATTACCGCAGTTGGCCAAAGTAGTCGCTGCTACCAAATTCAAGTTTCGGGAGAGTTAACATGGGTAAAATCATCGGTATCGACCTGGGGACCACCAACTCGTGCGTCTCCATCCTGGAAAACGGTAACGTCAAAGTCATCGAAAACGCCGAGGGTGCGCGTACTACCCCTTCGATCGTGGCATACGCCAACGATGGCGAAATCCTGGTGGGTCAGTCGGCCAAGCGCCAGGCTGTGACCAACCCGCACAACACCCTGTTCGCAGTGAAGCGCCTGATTGGCCGCCGCTTCGAAGAGCAGGTCGTGCAAAAAGACATTCAGCTGGTTCCGTACAAGATCGCCAAGGCCGACAACGGTGACGCCTGGGTTGAAGTCAACGGCCAGAAAATGGCACCGCCGCAAATCAGCGCCGAAGTGCTGAAGAAAATGAAGAAGACCGCCGAAGACTACCTCGGCGAGCCTGTCACCGAAGCGGTCATCACCGTTCCGGCCTACTTCAACGACAGCCAGCGCCAGGCTACCAAAGACGCCGGCCGCATCGCCGGTCTGGACGTCAAGCGCATCATCAACGAGCCGACCGCTGCTGCACTGGCGTACGGCATGGACAAGGCCAAGGGCGACCACACTGTCATCGTTTATGACCTGGGTGGCGGTACCTTCGACGTTTCGGTCATCGAAATCGCCGAAGTCGACGGTGAGCACCAGTTCGAAGTACTGGCGACCAACGGTGACACCTTCCTGGGTGGCGAAGACTTCGACATGCTGCTGATCGACTACCTGGTCGAAGAGTTCAAGAAAGAGTCCGGCATGAACCTGAAGGGCGACCCTCTGGCCATGCAGCGTCTGAAAGAAGCCGCGGAAAAGGCCAAGATCGAGCTGTCTTCCGCTCAGTCGACCGACGTCAACCTGCCGTACATCACTGCAGACGCCACCGGTCCTAAGCACCTGAACGTGAAGATCTCCCGCGCCAAGCTGGAGTCGCTGGTAGAAGAGCTGGTGCAGCGCACCATCGAGCCTTGCCGCATCGCGCTGAAAGACGCCGGCATCGACGCCAGCAAGATCGACGACGTGATCCTGGTCGGCGGCCAGACCCGTATGCCGCTGGTACAGAAAACCGTTGCTGATTTCTTCGGCAAGGAAGCACGCAAGGACGTCAACCCGGACGAAGCCGTCGCCATGGGCGCCGCTATCCAGGGTGCCGTTCTGGCCGGTGACGTCAAAGACGTTCTGCTGCTGGACGTCAGCCCGCTGACCCTGGGTATCGAAACCATGGGTGGCGTGATGACCGCGCTGATCGAGAAAAACACCACCATCCCGACCAAGAAGTCGCAGGTGTTCTCGACTGCCGACGACAACCAGGGCGCAGTGACCATTCACGTGCTGCAGGGCGAGCGTAAGCAAGCTTCGCAGAACAAGTCGCTGGGCAAGTTCGACCTGGCTGACATCCCGCCAGCACCGCGTGGTGTTCCGCAGATCGAAGTGACCTTCGACATCGACGCCAACGGCATCCTGCACGTCGGCGCGAAAGACAAGGCCACCGGCAAGACCCAGTCGATCGTGATCAAGGCCAACTCCGGCCTGTCCGACGAAGAAATCGAGAAAATGGTGCGTGACGCCGAGGCCAACGCCGAGGAAGACCGCAAGTTCGAAGAGCTGGCCGGTGCCCGTAACCAGGGTGACGCGCTGGTTCACTCGACCCGCAAGATGGTCGCAGATGCAGGTGACAAGGTCACCGCTGAAGAAAAAACTGCCATCGAAGCTGCCGTCGTTGCCCTGGAAGCCGCTGTAAAAGGCGACGACAAGGCCGCGATCGACGCCAAGGTCGAAGAGCTGTCCAAGGTGTCGGCACCGGTTGCCCAGAAGATGTACGCCGAGCAGTCGGCCGAACAGCCTCAGGGCGGCGCGCAGCAAGCCGAGCCGGAAGCCAAGCACGATGACGTGGTTGACGCCGAGTTCGAAGAAGTAAAAGGCGACGACAAGAAGTAATCGTTGCATGTTGTCGGCCAGCTCACCGGCGGTTGTCGGTGAGCTGGTAGGATGTCGCCGCGCGGGGGCTTGCTCCCGCGTTGGCGTATCTGGAATTCGAGAATTTTTACAGCATCTGTCAGGGCCATTCGTGGTGTTTGGGCGGGTGCTGATGGCGCGGCGCAGATGCCGAACGCCCAACAAGGTGCAAATGACCTATGTCCAAGCGTGATTATTATGAGGTCCTGGGTGTCGAGCGCGGCGCCAGTGAAGCTGACCTGAAAAAGGCCTATCGCCGCCTGGCGATGAAGTTCCACCCGGACCGCAACCCAGGCGACAAAGAGTCGGAAGACAAGTTCAAGGAGGCCAACGAGGCCTACGAAGTGCTGTCTGACGCCAGCAAGCGCGCGGCGTTCGACCAGTACGGCCACGCCGGCGTCGACCCAAGCATGGGCGGCGGCGGTGCAGGCTTCGGCGGCGCCAACTTCTCTGACATCTTTGGTGATGTGTTCAGTGACTTCTTCGGTGGCGGCGGCGGCCGCGGCGGTGGTCGTGGTGGTGCCCAGCGTGGCAGCGACCTGCGCTACACCCTGGAGCTGAACCTGGAAGAAGCGGTGCGTGGCACCACGGTCAGTATCCGCGTGCCGACGCTGGTCAATTGCACGCCTTGCGACGGTTCTGGCGCGAAGAAGGGCTCGACCCCGTCGACCTGCCCGACGTGCGGCGGTATTGGCCAAGTGCGTATGCAGCAAGGCTTCTTCTCGGTGCAGCAGACCTGCCCGCGTTGCCATGGCCAGGGCAAGATCATTACCGACCCTTGCAATTCGTGCCATGGCGAAGGCCGTGTCGAGGAATACAAGACGCTGTCGGTCAAGGTGCCGGCAGGTGTCGACACCGGCGACCGCATTCGCCTGTCGGGCGAAGGCGAGGCCGGTACCCACGGTGGCCCGACCGGCGACCTGTACGTGGTGATCAATGTGCGTGAGCACGAGATCTTCCAGCGTGATGGCAAGCACCTGTACTGCGAAGTGCCGATCAGCTATACCGATGCAGCGCTGGGTGGCGAGCTGGAAGTGCCAACCCTCGATGGCCGCGTGAAGCTGAAGATTCCGGAAGGTACCCAGACCGGCAAGCAGTTCCGCTTGCGTGGCAAGGGTGTTGCGCCGGTGCGCGGTGGCGGTGCCGGTGACCTGCTGTGCCGTGTGGCGGTGGAAACCCCGGTCAACCTCAGCCGTCGTCAGCGCGAGCTGCTTGAAGAGCTGCGTGATTCGCTGGAAGGCGACAGCTCCCATTCGCCCAAGGCCAGTGGCTGGTTCGACGGTGTAAAGCGCTTCTTCGGCGATCTCTGATAAGGAAATAGCGATGCGACGTATTGCAGTGATGGGTGCAGCAGGGCGGATGGGCAAAACCCTCATCGAGGCCGTGCAGCAAACGCCAGGAGCCGGGTTGACGGCGGCGATCGATCGCCCTGACAGCTCGCTGGTCGGGGCTGATGCAGGTGAGCTGGCGGCCCTCGGTCGGATCGGCGTGCTGCTGTCCGATGACCTGGCCAAGGTTGCCGACGAATTCGATGTGCTGATCGACTTCACCCACCCTTCGGTAACCCTGAAGAATCTGGCCTTCTGCCGCAAGCACGGCAAGGCGATGATTATCGGCACCACCGGTTTCAGCGTCGAAGAGAAGCAATTGCTGGCTGACGCGGGCAAGGAAATCCCGATCGTGTTCGCCGCCAACTTCAGTGTGGGCGTCAACCTCAGCCTCAAGCTGCTGGACATGGCGGCGCGGGTGCTGGGTGATGATGTCGACATCGAGATCATCGAAGCGCACCACCGTCACAAGGTCGATGCGCCGTCGGGTACTGCGCTGCGCATGGGTGAAGTGGTTGCCAATGCGTTGGGCCGTAACCTGCAGGAAGTGGCGGTGTATGGCCGTGAAGGCCAGACCGGCGCGCGTGATCGCAAGACCATCGGCTTCGCCACCGTGCGTGCCGGTGATGTGGTGGGTGACCACACCGTGCTGTTCGCCGCTGAAGGCGAGCGCCTGGAGATCACCCACAAAGCGTCGAGCCGCATGACGTTCGCCAAGGGTGCGGTACGTGCCGCGCTTTGGCTGGACGGGCGCGAGCCAGGCCTGTACGACATGCAGGACGTGCTGGAGCTGCACTGACCCTTACTGTGTTGCTGATGGCTCAATCGCCGGCAAGCCGGCTCCCACAGGGGAGTGCAAGCCTTCGGGTTGGTGCTGACGGGTGGGAGCCGGCTTGCCGGCGATGGGGTGCAAGGCACCCCCTGTCGCAATCATGTGTTTTAGAGGCACATATACGGTAGACCCAAAAAGCACTTTTCTGTAAGCTACAGCTTTAGTGTGTCCACTAAAAGCGCGCAGCGAATTGAATTCAGCACATGAAAGCGGGGTGACGTGTCCATACGTCACTCCGCTTTTTTGCAACCTGCGATCGCCCTTTCATGCTTGATTTACGGGAGGTCTTCTTGACAAAGCCAGCCATACTCGCCCTTGCCGACGGCAGTATTTTTCGCGGTGAAGCCATCGGTGCCGACGGTCAGACCGTTGGTGAGGTGGTGTTCAACACCGCTATGACCGGCTACCAGGAAATCCTTACAGACCCTTCCTACGCCCAGCAAATCGTTACCCTGACCTATCCGCACATCGGCAACACCGGCACTACCCCGGAAGACGCCGAGTCGAACCGTGTCTGGTCTGCCGGCCTGGTCATCCGTGACCTGCCGCTGCTGGCCAGCAACTGGCGTAACACCCAGTCGCTGCCGGACTACCTCAAGGCCAACAACGTCGTCGCCATCGCTGGCATCGACACCCGTCGCCTGACCCGTATCCTGCGTGAAAAGGGCGCTCAGAACGGCTGCATCCTCGCCGGTGACAACATCAGCGAAGAAGCCGCCATCGCCGCCGCCCGCGGCTTCCCAGGCCTCAAGGGCATGGACTTGGCCAAGGTCGTCTCCACCAAAGAGCGCTACGAGTGGCGCTCCAGCGTGTGGGAACTGAAAACCGACAGCCACCCAACCATCGAAGCCTCCGAGCTGCCGTACCACGTGGTCGCCTTCGACTACGGCGTCAAGCTGAACATCCTGCGCATGCTGGTGGCCCGTGGCTGCCGCGTGACCGTGGTGCCTGCCCAGACCCCAGCCAGCGAAGTGCTCGCGCTCAACCCCGATGGCGTGTTCCTGTCCAACGGCCCTGGCGATCCGGAGCCTTGCGACTACGCGATCCAGGCAATCAAGGAAATCCTTGAAACCGAGATCCCGGTGTTCGGCATCTGCCTCGGCCACCAGCTGCTGGCCCTGGCCTCCGGCGCCAAGACCGTCAAGATGGGCCACGGCCACCACGGTGCCAACCACCCGGTCCAGGACCTGGACACCGGCGTGGTCATGATCACCAGCCAGAACCACGGTTTCGCCGTCGACGAAGCCACCCTGCCGGGCAACGTCCGCGCCATCCACAAGTCGCTGTTCGACGGTACCCTGCAGGGCATCGAGCGCACCGACAAGAGCGCGTTCAGCTTCCAGGGCCACCCTGAAGCGAGCCCAGGCCCGACTGACGTCGCGCCACTGTTCGATCGTTTCACCGATGCCATGGCCAAGCGCCGCTGAGCATCCTGCATCAAGGCCCCGGGCCGGCTTGCGCCGCGCCCGGAAGCGCCTGACCCAGATTGTTCAAGACGGCTTGCCGACTGACCCGCGGATTTGAGTGACAACCATGCCAAAACGTACAGACATCAAAAGCATCCTGATTCTCGGCGCTGGCCCGATCGTGATCGGCCAGGCCTGCGAATTCGACTACTCCGGCGCCCAGGCTTGCAAAGCCCTGCGCGAGGAAGGTTTCCGCGTCATCCTGGTGAACTCCAACCCGGCCACCATCATGACCGACCCGGACATGGCCGACGCCACCTACATCGAGCCGATCAAATGGCAGTCGGTGGCCAAGATCATCGAAAAAGAGCGCCCAGACGCGGTGCTGCCGACCATGGGTGGCCAGACCGCGCTGAACTGCGCCCTGGACCTGGAGCGCCATGGCGTTCTGGAAAAGTTCGGCGTAGAGATGATCGGTGCCAACGCCGACACCATCGACAAGGCAGAAGACCGCTCGCGCTTTGACAAGGCGATGAAGGACATCGGCCTGGAGTGCCCGCGCTCCGGTATCGCCCACAGCATGGAAGAGGCCAATGCGGTCCTCGAGAAGCTCGGCTTCCCGTGCATCATCCGCCCGTCGTTCACCATGGGCGGCACCGGTGGTGGTATCGCCTACAACCGTGAAGAATTCGAAGAAATCTGCGCCCGTGGTCTGGACCTGTCGCCGACCAAAGAGCTGCTGATCGACGAATCGCTGATCGGCTGGAAGGAATACGAGATGGAGGTGGTCCGTGACAAGAAGGACAACTGCATCATCGTCTGCTCGATCGAAAACTTCGACCCGATGGGCGTGCACACCGGTGACTCGATCACCGTTGCGCCAGCGCAGACCCTGACCGACAAGGAATACCAGATCATGCGCAACGCCTCGCTGGCGGTGCTGCGTGAAATCGGTGTCGAAACCGGCGGTTCCAACGTGCAGTTCGGTATCTGCCCAGACACCGGCCGCATGGTCGTGATCGAGATGAACCCGCGCGTATCGCGTTCGTCGGCCCTGGCTTCCAAGGCTACTGGCTTCCCGATCGCCAAGATCGCCGCCAAGCTGGCTGTCGGCTACACCCTCGACGAGCTGCAAAACGACATCACCGGCGGCCGCACCCCGGCGTCGTTCGAGCCGTCGATCGACTACGTCGTCACCAAGCTGCCACGCTTCGCCTTCGAGAAATTCCCGAAAGCCGACGCCCGCCTGACCACCCAGATGAAATCTGTGGGTGAAGTCATGGCCATCGGCCGTACCTTCCAGGAATCCCTGCAGAAAGCCCTGCGTGGCCTGGAAGTCGGTGCCTGCGGCCTGGACCCGAAAGTCGACCTGGCCAGCCCAGAAGCTGCCAGCATCCTCAAGCGCGAACTGACCGTGCCGGGTGCCGAGCGTATCTGGTACGTCGCTGACGCCATGCGTTCGGGCATGACCTGCGAAGAAATCTTTGCCCTGACCGGCATCGACATGTGGTTCCTGGTTCAGATGGAAGACCTGATCAAGGAAGAAGAGAAGGTCAAGACCCTGGCCCTGTCGGCCATCGACAAGAACCTGATGCTGCGCCTCAAGCGCAAAGGCTTCTCGGACCAGCGCCTGGCCGTACTGCTCGGTATCACCGACAAGAACCTGCGTCGCCACCGTCACAAGCTGGAAGTGTTCCCGGTCTACAAGCGCGTCGACACCTGCGCTGCCGAGTTCGCCACCGACACTGCCTACCTGTATTCGACCTACGAGGAAGAGTGCGAGGCCAGCCCGTCGACCCGCGACAAGATCATGATCTTGGGTGGCGGCCCTAACCGTATCGGCCAAGGCATCGAGTTCGACTACTGCTGCGTACACGCGGCACTGGCCCTGCGTGAAGACGGTTACGAGACCATCATGGTCAACTGCAACCCAGAAACCGTCTCCACCGACTACGACACTTCCGACCGCCTGTACTTCGAGCCGCTGACCCTGGAAGACGTGCTGGAAGTCTGCCGCGTCGAGAAGCCGAAAGGCGTCATCGTGCACTACGGCGGCCAAACCCCGCTGAAACTGGCCCGCGCCCTGGAAGAAGCCGGCGTACCGATCATCGGTACCAGCCCGGACGCCATCGACCGTGCCGAAGACCGTGAGCGTTTCCAGCAGATGGTTCAGCGCCTGAACCTGCTGCAGCCGCCAAACGCTACCGTGCGCAGCGAAGAAGAAGCGATCCGCGCTGCGGGCGGCATCGGTTACCCACTGGTCGTGCGCCCGTCGTACGTACTGGGTGGTCGCGCCATGGAAATCGTCTACGAACTGGACGAACTCAAGCGCTACCTGCGTGAAGCGGTACAAGTGTCCAACGACAGCCCGGTGCTGCTCGACCACTTCCTCAACTGCGCCATCGAGATGGACGTGGATGCGGTCTGCGACGGCACCGACGTGGTGATCGGCGCGATCATGCAGCACATTGAGCAGGCGGGTGTTCACTCCGGTGACTCGGCGTGCTCGCTGCCACCGTACTCGCTGCCGGCTCACGTGCAGGACGAAGTCCGCGAACAGGTCAAGAAAATGGCCCTGGAGCTGGGCGTGGTCGGCCTGATGAACGTGCAGCTGGCCCTGCAGGGCGACAAGATCTACGTGATCGAAGTCAACCCGCGCGCCTCGCGTACCGTACCTTTCGTCTCCAAGTGCATCGGCACATCGCTGGCGATGATCGCGGCCCGCGTCATGGCTGGCAAAACCCTGAAAGAGATCGGTTTCACCAAAGAAATCATCCCGAACTTCTACAGCGTCAAGGAAGCCGTCTTCCCGTTCGCCAAGTTCCCAGGGGTTGACCCGATCCTCGGCCCTGAGATGAAATCGACCGGTGAAGTCATGGGCGTCGGTGACAGCTTCGGTGAAGCCTTCGCCAAGGCCCAGATGGGTGCCAGCGAAGTGCTGCCGACCGGCGGTACTGCGTTCATCAGCGTGCGTGACGACGACAAGCCACAAGTGGCTGGCGTTGCCCGCGACCTGATCGCCCTGGGCTTCGAAGTGGTTGCCACTGCCGGCACCGCCAAGGTTATCGAGGCGGCTGGCCTGAAAGTGCGCCGTGTGAACAAAGTGACCGAAGGTCGCCCGCACGTGGTCGACATGATCAAGAACGACGAAGTGTCGCTGATCATCAACACCACCGAAGGCCGTCAGTCGATCGCTGATTCCTACTCGATTCGTCGCAATGCGCTGCAGCACAAGATTTACTGCACCACCACCATTGCGGCCGGTGAAGCCATCTGCGAAGCGTTGAAGTTTGGTCCTGAGAAGACCGTTCGTCGCTTGCAAGATCTGCATGCAGGACTTAAAGCATGAGCATTACCAAGTACCCGATGACCGTCCAGGGCGCTCGCGCCCTGGAAGAAGAGCACCTGTTCCTGAGCAAGACCGAGCGCCCGCGCCTGAGCCAGGCGATTGGTGAGGCGCGCGAGCTGGGCGATCTCAAGGAAAACGCCGAATACCATGCCGCCCGTGAGGAGCAGGGCATGGTCGAGGCGCGTATCCGCGACATCGAAGGCCGCCTGCAGAACTCGGTCGTGATCGACGTGACCACGATCCCTCACACCGGCAAGGTGATTTTCGGCACCACCGTGGTGCTGGCCAACACCGAAACCGATGATGAAGTGACCTACCAGATCGTCGGCGAGGATGAAGCCGACGTGAAACAGGGCAAGCTTTCGAGCGGCGCACCCATTGCTCGTGCCATCATCGGCAAGGAAGAAGGTGATACCGTCGTCGTCAAGACGCCAAGTGGCACGGTCGAGTACGAGATTGTCGAAGTCAAACACATCTGATCGGCGCCTGCGGGCGCCATCCCTTGAAGGGATCCTCTGGCAGCTGGCTCAGGTGTTCTGGGTCGGCGGCTTGTGGGTGTTTCATGTGGGGCTGGTGCCCGCGCTCAAGGTCACTGGCCTGGCGCCCCTGCTGGTGCAGGATGTCGCTGGGCAGATCGACCGCTGGTTGATTGGCGTGGCCTTGCTAGGCTTGTTGACCCAGCTGGCGGTATTGGCGAGGGTAGAGGGGCTGTCTGCCTGGTGGCGGCAGTTCCGTGGCCAGATGCTGTTGCTCGGCTTCGGTGCTTGCGTGGGTTATTACACCCTGCGCTACGGCATTTCAGTGGGCGAGCGCTGGCAGATGTTTTGTTTCCTGGTACTGGGCTTTTCCGGCATCGTGCTGGTGGCCCAACCCGTACCGGTCAGGGCGCGCCAGGCGCGCCACTGATCGGAGCCGCTATTATTTGAAGCGGTGGATGTTGGACAGCTGTTTGTTCGGCTGTGGGTTCTTCCGGTAGATCAGCGCTTTCTTGCCGATGGTCTGCACCAGTTCGGCGCGGCCAACCTTGCACAATTCGGCAATGGCGGCGGCACGTTCTTCACGATCTTCGGAGCGAATCTCGACTTTGATCAGTTCATGATCGGCGAGTGCGCGTTCCAGTTCGGCGGCAACGCCTTCGTTAACACCGTTGCCAGCAACGATCAGGACCGGCTTCAGGTCATGACCAATGGACTTGTATTGCTTCTTCTGCTCGTTATTGAGCGGCATAATCTGACCCTTTCCGTCTGATTCTGTAAAATTGACAGGCATTTTACCCGAGGGCCCCTGGCTCCGCCCAGTCAATCACGACGCATATCATCGAGGTGCCCCGTGGTACAACGTTCCAAAAGCAGCGCTAACTGGCTGCGAGAGCATTTTAACGACCCTTTTGTGAAGCAAGCGCAGAAGGATGGCTACCGCTCGCGTGCGAGCTACAAACTGCTTGAGATCCAGGAAAAGGACCGTTTGATCCGTCCTGGCATGAGTGTGATCGACCTCGGCGCAGCCCCGGGTGGCTGGTCGCAGGTGACCAGTCGTCTGATTGGTGGCCAAGGGCGCCTGATCGCCTCCGACATCCTGGAAATGGACTCGATCCCTGACGTTACCTTCATTCAAGGTGACTTCACCCAGGATGCAGTCCTGCAGCAGATTCTCGACGCAGTCGGTGATTCTCACGTAGACCTTGTGATTTCCGACATGGCCCCCAATATGAGTGGTACGCCTGAAGTGGATATGCCGCGCGCCATGTTCCTGTGCGAATTGGCACTGGACCTGGCAACCCGCGTGCTCAAGCCTGGTGGTGACTTCCTCATCAAGATTTTCCAGGGCGAAGGCTTCGACATGTACCTGAAGGACGTGCGCACCAAGTTCGACAAGGTACAGATGCGTAAGCCGTCGTCTTCGCGGGATCGTTCGCGTGAGCAGTACCTGCTGGGTAAAGGTTTCAAAGGCGTGTGAAAGGCGTGCCACGGGGTGGTCGATAGTTAATTCCAATCGGCCGCCCCGTCTGTATCGTCCGAACTTCGTGTAGTCTAGGTTTCACAAAGGGTTACAGACGGTGCCTGCGGATGCGTAGGTAATGTAGTAAGTTAGGGCGATGAATATCATGCGAGGCACGGCTGCGTCGTGCGCCGGCCTCAGAGGGTAGCGAATTGAACGACATGGCAAAGAATCTGATCCTGTGGTTGATCATCGCAGCTGTCCTGGTGACAGTGATGAACAACTTCTCCAGCCCTAACGAGCCGCAGACCCTCAACTACTCCGACTTCATCCAGCAGGTTAAAGACGGGAAAGTCGAGCGCGTGACCGTCGACGGCTACATCATTACCGGCAAGCGTGCCGACGGCGACAACTTCAAGACCGTGCGCCCGGCCATTACCGACAACGGCTTGATCGGCGACCTGGTCGACAACCACGTGGTCGTCGAAGGCAAGCAGCCTGAACAGCAGAGCATCTGGACGCAGTTGCTGGTTGCCAGCTTCCCGATCCTGGTGATCATTGCCGTATTCATGTTCTTCATGCGCCAGATGCAAGGTGGCGCGGGCGGCAAGGGCGGGCCGATGAGTTTCGGCAAGAGCAAGGCGCGCCTGCTGTCCGAAGACCAAGTCAAGACCACCCTGGCTGACGTCGCCGGTTGCGACGAAGCCAAGGAAGAAGTCGGCGAACTGGTCGAGTTCCTGCGCGACCCCGGCAAGTTCCAGCGCCTCGGCGGTCGTATTCCGCGCGGCGTGCTGATGGTTGGCCCACCCGGTACCGGTAAGACCCTGTTGGCCAAGGCCATTGCAGGTGAGGCGAAAGTGCCGTTCTTCACCATTTCCGGTTCGGACTTCGTCGAAATGTTCGTCGGTGTCGGTGCCAGCCGTGTGCGTGACATGTTCGAACAGGCCAAGAAGCACGCCCCGTGCATCATCTTCATCGACGAAATCGACGCCGTTGGTCGCCACCGTGGCGCCGGCATGGGCGGTGGTCACGATGAGCGTGAGCAAACCCTCAACCAGTTGCTGGTAGAGATGGACGGCTTCGAAATGAACGATGGCATCATCGTCATTGCCGCCACCAACCGTCCGGACGTGCTGGACCCTGCGCTGCTGCGTCCTGGTCGCTTCGACCGTCAGGTCGTTGTGGGCCTGCCAGACATCCGTGGCCGTGAGCAGATTCTTAAAGTCCACATGCGCAAGGTGCCGATTGGCGAGAACGTCAACCCGGCGGTCATTGCCCGTGGTACCCCAGGCTTCTCCGGTGCAGACCTGGCCAACCTGGTCAACGAAGCTTCGCTGTTTGCCGCGCGCTCCAACAAGCGCCTGGTCGAAATGAAAGAGTTCGAGCTGGCCAAAGACAAGATCATGATGGGCGCCGAGCGCAAGACCATGGTCATGTCCGAGAAAGAAAAACAGAACACCGCCTACCACGAAGCTGGTCACGCCATCGTCGGTCGTCTGGTGCCTGAGCATGACCCGGTCTACAAGGTGTCGATCATCCCCCGTGGTCGTGCCCTGGGTGTCACCATGTTCCTGCCTGAGGAAGACCGTTACAGCCTGTCCAAGCGCGCGCTGATCAGCCAGATCTGCTCGCTGTACGGCGGCCGTATCGCCGAAGAAATGACCCTGGGCTTCGATGGCGTCACCACCGGTGCCTCCAACGACATCATGCGCGCCAGCCAGATTGCCCGGAACATGGTCACCAAATGGGGCCTTTCCGAGAAACTCGGCCCGCTGATGTATGCCGAAGAAGAGGGCGAGGTGTTCCTCGGCCGTAGCGCCGGCAGCCAGCACGCCAGCGTCTCGGGTGAAACCGCCAAGCTGATCGACTCGGAAGTGCGCAGCATCATCGACCAGTGCTACGCCACGGCCAAGCAACTGCTCACCGACAACCGCGACAAGCTCGATGCCATGGCCGAAGCGCTGATGAAGTACGAGACCATCGACGCCGACCAGATCGACGACATCATGTCGGGTCGCACCCCTCGCGAACCGCGGGATTGGGATGGTGACTCGGCTTCGGGCAACCCTGCAGCTCAGGGTGACCGCCCGGAATCGCCAATCGGCGGCCCAGCGGCTCAACACTAAGGGCATCTATGAGTTCAGTGCAGTACCCAACCCGGTTGCCTTGCGGCAACCGGGTTCTTGATTTGTCGCGTACCCATGTCATGGGTATTCTCAATATCACCCCCGACTCATTCTCCGATGGCGGGCGCTTCAGCCAGCGCGATGCTGCGCTGCGTCATGCCGAAGCCATGGTTGCCGCGGGCGCCACGCTAATCGACATCGGTGGCGAATCGACGCGCCCTGGCGCGCGTGCGGTGTCCGTGATCGAAGAAATCGAACGCGTGGCACCGATGGTCGAGGCGATCAATAGTCGTCTGGACGTGGTCATTTCGGTCGATACCTCCACGCCTGCGGTCATTCGTGAATCCGCACGGCTGGGGGCTGGCCTGATCAACGACGTTCGTGCCCTGGAGCGCGATGGCGCCCTGGATGCGGCGGCGGACACCGGCCTGCCGGTGTGCCTGATGCATATGCGCGGTGAGCCGGGCAATATGCAGGACGACCCGCATTACGATGATGTGACGGCCGACGTAACGCGATATCTTGAACAGCGGATGGCCGCCTGTGCTGCGGCGGGCATCCCTGCAGACAAAATCATTCTTGACCCGGGCTTCGGTTTCGCCAAGACATTGGCGCATAACCTAAGCCTGTTCAAACACATGGAAGCGCTCTATCGCCTTGGGCGCCCACTGCTGGTGGGTGTTTCACGAAAGAGCATGATCGGCCTGACGCTGGATCGTCCGGTCGGCGAGCGTCTGTACGGCAGCCTGGCGCTGGCAGCGTTGGCCATGACCAAGGGCGCGAGCATCCTTCGCGTCCATGATGTGGCCGAAACTGTCGATGTAGTGCGCATGATCGCTGCGGTACAAAACGCCGAATAAGAACATTGGAGCCGCTATGAGCAGAAAATACTTTGGTACCGACGGCATTCGTGGCCGCGTCGGCGAATACCCGATCACGCCGGACTTCATGCTGAAACTCGGCTGGGCCGCCGGCATGGCCTTCCGCAAGCAGGGCCACTGCCGTGTGCTGGTGGGCAAGGACACGCGTATTTCCGGTTACATGTTCGAGTCCGCACTTGAGGCGGGGCTGTCTGCAGCCGGTGCCGACGTGATGCTGCTCGGGCCGATGCCGACGCCGGCCATCGCCTACCTCACGCGTACGTTCCACGCCGAAGCCGGTATCGTCATCAGTGCCTCGCACAACCCGCACGACGACAACGGCATCAAGTTCTTCTCCGGGCAAGGCACCAAGCTGCCTGACGAAGTCGAGTTGATGATCGAGGAATTGCTCGATCAGCCCATGACGGTGGTCGAGTCGAGCAAGCTGGGCAAGGTTTCGCGCATCAACGACGCCGCCGGCCGCTACATCGAGTTCTGCAAGAGCAGCGTGCCCTCCAGCACCAGCTTCGAAGGCCTCAAGCTGGTGGTCGATTGTGCCCATGGTGCCACCTACAAGGTCGCGCCGAGCGTGTTCCGCGAGCTGGGTGCTGACGTCACCATTCTGCATGCTCAGCCAGATGGCCTGAACATCAACGAAGGGTGCGGTTCGACCCATATCGAGTCGCTGCAGGCGGCCGTGCTGGTCGGTCATGCTGACCTGGGCATCGCCTTTGACGGCGACGGCGATCGGGTGCTGATGGTCGACCACACCGGTGCCATCATCGACGGTGACGAACTGCTGTTCATCATCGCCCGTGATCTGCACGACCGCGGCAAGCTGCAGGGCGGGGTAGTGGGTACGCTGATGAGCAACCTGGGCCTTGAGCTCGCGCTCAAGGACCTGGATATCCCGTTTGTGCGGGCCAAGGTCGGCGACCGTTACGTCATGGCCGAACTGCTCGAGCGCGAGTGGCTGATCGGTGGCGAAAACTCCGGGCATGTCGTGTGCTGCAATCACACCACCACCGGTGATGCGATCATTGCCGCGCTGCAGGTGCTGATGGCGCTCAAGCGTCGCGGCGAGACCCTGGCCCAGGCCCGTCAGGCCCTGCGCAAGTGCCCACAGGTGCTGATCAACGTGCGCTACGGGGCAAGCAAGGTCGACCCGCTGGAGCACCCTGCAGTCAAGGAAGCCAGTGCCAAGGTGACCGAGGCGATGGCCGGTCGCGGGCGTGTGTTGCTGCGCAAGTCCGGTACCGAGCCGTTGGTGCGCGTCATGGTCGAAGGCGATGACGAAAGTCAGGTTCGCGCCCATGCCGAAGCGCTGGCGAAACTGGTCGGCGAAGTTTGTGTCTGAAGGCGCTTGCCAGCGCAGATCTGGTTGGGTAAGATCTGCGCCCACTTTGACCGACGAGGTAAAGCATGCGTCGCCCTATGGTAGCTGGTAACTGGAAGATGCACGGTACCCGCGCCAGCGTCGCTGAGCTGACCGAGGGCTTGAGCAATCTCGCCCTGCCGATCGGAGTGGAAGTCGCGGTGTTTCCGCCGGCCTTGTTCATCAATCAAGTGATTGATGGCCTGGCAGGTAAAGAAATAACTGTCGGCGCACAGAATTCTGCTGTACAACCCGAACAGGGTGCGCTGACCGGCGAAGTTTGTCCGGAACAGCTGGCCGAAGTGGGCTGCAAGTTGGTGTTGGTTGGGCATTCGGAACGTCGCCAGATCATTGGTGAAACCGACGAAGTGCTTAACCGCAAGTTTGCAGCCGCACAGGCTAAAGGTTTGAAGCCGGTGCTGTGCATAGGGGAAACCCTTGAAGAGCGCGAGGCTGGCAAGACACTCGAAGTTGTCGGGCGTCAACTAAGCAGTATCATCGAAGCGTTCGGTGTTAAGGCTTTTGCCAATGCAGTAATTGCTTATGAGCCTGTATGGGCCATCGGCACTGGCTTAACGGCCACGCCACAGCAGGCTCAGGATGTGCACGCCGCCATCCGTAGTCAGCTGGCGGCAGAAGATGCTGAAGTGGCTGCGAAGGTGCAGCTGCTCTACGGCGGCAGCGTGAAGGCGGCCAATGCGGCCGAACTGTTCGGCATGCCGGATATCGATGGGGGGCTCATTGGTGGAGCGTCCCTGAACGCAGACGAATTCGGTGCAATTTGTCGCGCCGCAGGAAACTGAACAAATGCTGGAAACAGTCATCGTTGTTTTTCATCTGTTGGCAGCGCTGTCGCTAGTAGTGCTGGTACTGTTACAACAGGGTAAAGGTGCGGAAGCAGGTGCATCTTTCGGCGCAGGGGCCTCAAACACTGTGTTCGGAAGCCAAGGTTCTGCAACCTTCCTAAGTAAATTCACTGCAATACTCGCTGCCACTTTCTTTTTGACAGCACTTGGGTTAGGATACTTCGCCAAGGAACAAGCTCACAAGCTGACCCAGGCGGGCCTTCCAGATCCAGCAGTATTGGAAGTGAAAGAGCAGAAGCCGGCAGTAAATGATGATGTACCGGTGCTCCAACAGCAGAAGAGCGAAACTGCCCCTACAACGGGTGATGTACCTCCTCCGGCAGAAGAGCAGAAGTAACGGGTTTCAAATGTAGTATTGCCGAGGTGGTGGAATTGGTAGACACGCAACCTTGAGGTGGTTGTGCCCATAGGGTGTAGGGGTTCGAGTCCCCTTCTCGGTACCAATTGAAGCAAGAGAGCCCGCTTTATGCGGGCTTTCTTGTAGGTGGAGGTCGGATTGACCCAGCACTGGGTTCAGTCTTATACTTTCGCCCCAGCTTTGTCGCGGGGTGGAGCAGCTTGGTAGCTCGTCGGGCTCATAACCCGAAGGTCGTTGGTTCAAATCCAGCCCCCGCAACCAGCTTCAGCGGAGCCCCTTTTCAGGGGCTTTTTGCTAGCCGAACAGTTTTCGGCGTCGTTGTCCAACGGCGCTTTCAGGGATGGGCGCTTCGCCCATTTTTTATTTGCACAGCATGCACGAGGGGGTTCAGGTGTCGAGCAAGCTAGAACAGTTGCAGGCCTTGTTGGCCCCGGTTGTCGAGGGTCTGGGCTATCAGTGCTGGGGGATCGAGTACGTTTCCCAGGGTAAGCATTCGGTACTGCGCATCTACATCGATAAGGAAGACGGGATCCTGGTTGACGACTGCGAAGCGGTCAGCCGTCAGGCCAGCGCCATTCTTGATGTGGAAGATCCGATCAGCAGTGAATATACCCTTGAAGTGTCGTCTCCAGGCATGGATCGCCCGCTGTTCACTCTGGAACAGTTTGCCTCGCATGCCGGCGAACAAGTGAAGATCAAGCTGCGCTCACCCTTCGAGGGTCGTCGTAACTTCCAGGGCCTTCTCCGCGGTGTGGAGGAGCAGGATGTGGTGGTCCAGGTGGACAATCAAGAGTTCCTGTTGCCGATCGACTCGATCGACAAGGCCAATATTATTCCCAGTTTTGACTGAGACGTGCCGGGCCCGGCGGACTATCCGGGCCCAATGGCTTGCGCAAGGCGAGGCGTACGATGAGCAAAGAAGTACTGCTGGTTGTTGAATCGGTATCCAACGAAAAAGGTGTACCGCCCGGCGTCATTTTCGAAGCGCTGGAAGTGGCCCTGGCCACTGCAACCAAAAAACGTTTTGAGGACGAAGTCGACCTGCGTGTGGAAATCAACCGCCACACCGGTAGCTACGAGACCTTCCGTCGCTGGACCGTGGTCGATGAAGCCGATCTTGATGATCCGGCGATCGAGACCTGGTTGAGCAAGATCCACGAGACCCACCCTGAAGCCAAGGTCGGTGACGTGATCGAGGAGAAGATCGAGTCTATCGAGTTCGGTCGTATCGCCGCCCAGACCGCCAAGCAGGTCATCGTGCAGAAGGTCCGTGAGGCCGAGCGCGCCCAGGTGGTCGATGCCTACCGCGAACGCGTGGGTGAGATCATCTCCGGTACCGTCAAAAAAGTTACCCGCGACAACGTCATCGTTGACCTGGGCAACAACGCCGAGGCCTTGTTGGCTCGCGAAGACATCATTCCCCGCGAGACTTTCCGCGTTGGTGTGCGCCTGCGTGCACTGCTCAAGGAAATCCGCACTGAAAACCGTGGCCCTCAGCTGATCCTGTCGCGCACTGCGCCACAGATGCTGATCGAGCTGTTCCGCATCGAAGTGCCGGAAATTGCCGAGGGTCTCATTGAAGTCATGGCTGCATCCCGTGATCCGGGGTCGCGAGCCAAGATCGCCGTCCGCTCCAAGGACAAGCGTATCGACCCGCAAGGTGCCTGTATCGGCATGCGCGGTTCGCGCGTCCAAGCCGTATCCGGAGAGTTGGGTGGTGAGCGTGTGGATATCGTCCTCTGGGACGATAACCCGGCGCAGTTCGTCATCAACGCTATGTCGCCGGCTGAAGTCGCGGCGATTATCGTTGACGAGGATGCCCATGCCATGGACATCGCCGTCGCCGAAGACAACCTTGCCCAGGCCATTGGTCGTGGCGGTCAGAACGTTCGTTTGGCCAGTCAATTGACCGGCTGGACCTTGAACGTGATGACCGAAAAGGACATCCAGGCCAAGCAGCAAGCAGAAACCGGTGACATCCTGCGCAATTTCATCGATGAACTGGAAGTCGACGAGGAGCTGGCCCAAGTGCTGGTCGACGAAGGCTTTACCAGCCTCGAAGAAATTGCCTACGTACCGTTGGAAGAAATGCTCAACATCGATGGCTTTGACGAAGATATCGTCAATGAGCTCCGCGCTCGAGCCAAGGACCGTTTGTTGACCAAGGCCATCGCTACCGAAGAAAAACTGGCAGACGCCCATCCGGCCGAAGACCTGCTCTCCCTTGAGGGCATGGACAAGGACCTGGCGGCGGAACTGGCGGTGCGCGGCGTGGTTAACCGCGAAGACCTGGCCGAGCAGTCGATTGACGACCTGCTCGACATCGACGGCATCGACGAAGAGCGTGCCGGCAAGTTGAT
The DNA here is from genome assembly GCF_059025405.1 of Pseudomonas sp. 5.2. Classification (NCBI taxonomy): domain Bacteria; kingdom Pseudomonadati; phylum Pseudomonadota; class Gammaproteobacteria; order Pseudomonadales; family Pseudomonadaceae; genus Pseudomonas; species Pseudomonas sp. 5.2. Next base: position 45,777 of record NZ_JBYBHH010000022.1, on the reverse strand, counting down.
CATGGCCGCCCGAGCCCACTGGTTCGAGTAATTAGGCGCGGCCTGAGGAGAGAAGTGCATGACGCAAGTCACGGTGAAAGAACTGGCCCAAGAGGTCGAGGCACCGGTAGAGCGCCTGCTGCAGCAGATGCGTGAGGCAGGTCTGCCGCACACCGACGCCGGTCAGGTAGTGACCGACAATGAGAAGCAGACCCTGCTGACTCATTTGAAAAGCAGCCACAAGAGCAAGGCGGAAGAGCCGCGCAAGATTACCTTGCAGCGCAAGACCACCAGCACGCTGCGTGTCGCCGGTAGCAAAAGCATCAGCGTAGAAGTACGCAAGAAGAAAGTATTCGTTCAGCGCAGCCCGGAAGAAATCCAGGCTGAGCAAAAACGCGAGCAGGACGAGCGCCGTGCGGCCGAAAACGCTGCGCGCGACAAGGTTGACGCCGAAGTTCGCCAGCGCAACGAAGAGCAGGCCCGTCGTCACGCTGATGCCGCCCCTGCGGCCCCAGCTGCCAAACCGGCTGCCGCTGCTAGCGCTGCTGCACCTGCCCCGGCACCTGTAGTCGCTGACGCGCCTGCATCGGAAGATGCCGCCGCACGTGCCGCCGAACGCAAAAAAGACGAGACCCGTCGCAACGAAAGCCGCACTCGCGATGACGACCGTCGTCGTGGCGAAGCGCCTCGTGTGTCGATCAAGGTCAAGGTCAAGGAAAAGGAAAAGGCGCCGACTCCGCGTGCTGCTCCGCGTACCACCGACGAAGAGAGCGATGGCGCTCGTCGTGGTCGTGGTGGCAAGGGCAAGCTGAAGAAGCGTAATGCTCACGGCTTCCAGAACCCGACCGGCCCCGTCATCCGTGACGTGACCATCGGCGAGACCATCACGGTCTCGGAACTGGCCAACCAGATGTCCGTCAAGGGCGCTGAAGTGGTCAAGTTCATGTTCAAGATGGGCACCCCGGTTACCATCAACCAGGTGCTCGACCAGGAAACCGCTCAGCTGATCGCAGAAGAGCTGGGCCACAAGGTGACCCTGGTCAGCGATACTGCCCTGGAAGACTCCCTGGCCGAATCGCTGAAGTTCGAAGGCCAAACCGAATCGCGTGCCCCGGTCGTTACCGTCATGGGCCACGTTGACCACGGTAAGACCTCGCTGCTCGACTACATCCGTCGTGCCAAGGTTGCTGCTGGCGAAGCCGGCGGTATCACCCAGCACATCGGCGCCTACCACGTGGAAACCGACCGCGGCATGGTCACCTTCCTCGATACCCCGGGCCACGCTGCGTTCACTCAGATGCGTGCTCGTGGTGCCAAGGCGACCGACATCGTCATCCTGGTGGTGGCGGCGGACGACGGCGTGATGCCGCAAACCCGTGAAGCCGTTCAGCATGCCAAGGCTGCTGGCGTCCCACTGGTTGTCGCAGTGAACAAGATCGACAAGCCAGGTGCTGACCTCGACCGCATTCGCAACGAGCTGTCCGTCGAAGGCGTGACCTCCGAGGACTGGGGTGGTGACACGCCGTTCGTCAAGGTTTCGGCCAAGATGGGTACCGGCGTTGACGAACTGCTCGAAGCCGTTCTGCTGCAGGCCGAGATCCTCGAACTGACCGCTACCCCGACCGCTCCAGGTCGTGGTGTCGTCGTCGAATCGCGCCTGGACAAGGGCCGCGGCCCAGTAGCGACCATCCTGGTTCAGGACGGTACGCTGCGTCAGGGCGACATGGTCCTGTGCGGCTCCAACTATGGCCGCGTACGTGCCATGCTCGACGAGAACGGCAAGCCTGTGAAGGAAGCTGGCCCGTCGATCCCGGTCGAGATCCTTGGCCTGGACGGTACCCCGGAAGCCGGTGACGAGCTGTCGGTGGTGGCTGACGAGAAGAAAGCCCGCGAAGTTGCCCTGTTCCGTCAAGGCAAGTACCGCGAGGTCAAGCTGGCCCGTGCTCACGCTGGCAAGCTGGAAAACATCTTCGAGACCATGGGTCAAGAAGAGAAGAAGACCCTCAACATCGTCCTCAAGACCGACGTACGTGGTTCCCTGGAGGCACTGCAGGGTTCGCTCGGCGGCCTGGGCAACGACGAAGTTCAGGTTCGCGTGATCGGTGGCGGCGTAGGTGGTATCACCGAGAGCGACGCCAACCTGGCGCTGGCGTCCAACGCGGTGCTGTTCGGCTTCAACGTGCGTGCCGATGCCGGTGCGCGCAAGATCGTCGAGCAGGAAGGTCTGGATATGCGTTACTACAACGTGATCTACGACATCATCGAAGACGTCAAGAAAGCCCTGACCGGCATGCTCGGCAGCGATGTTCGCGAGAACATCCTGGGTGTCGCCGAAGTACGTGACGTGTTCCGTTCGCCGAAGTTCGGCGCCATCGCTGGCTGTATGGTCATCGAAGGTACCGTGTACCGCAACCGTCCGATCCGCGTACTGCGCGAAGACGTTGTGATCTTCGAAGGCGAGCTGGAATCGCTGCGTCGCTTCAAGGACGACGCTGCCGAAGTACGTTCGGGCATGGAGTGCGGTATTGGCGTCAAGAGCTACAACGACGTCAAGGTCGGCGACAAGATCGAAGTCTTCGAGAAAGTCCAGGTGGCTCGTACCCTCTAAGGGCGAGCTTGCCGCAAGCCCCCGCTACAGGGCGGTTGGCGGCGCCTTTATAGGTAGCGCCCGGTCAGGCATCAGCCTGACCGGGCGTTTGCCGCTTTAAGTTACAGGTAGCAAGAATGGCCAAAGAATATAGCCGTACCCAACGTATCGGTGATCAGATGCAGCGCGAGCTGGCTGAACTGATCCGCCGCGAAGTCAAGGACCCACGTGTGGGTCTGGTGACCATCACTGCCGTGGACGTCAGCCGCGACCTGGGCCATGCCAAGGTGTACATCACCGTCATGGGCGAGGAAACGCCAGACGCCGTGAAGCAGTCGCTGAAGGCGCTGAACAGCGCTGCCAGCTTCCTGCGTCTGCACCTGGGGCGTTCGATGCAACTGCGCAGCGTGCCCCAGCTGCATTTCCACTTCGATGAAAGCGTCAGCCGCGGTGTACACCTGTCGGCGCTGATCGAGCGTGCAGTGGCCGAAGACCGCCTGCACAAGGATACCGACGAGCTGGACACCAAGGAGTAAGCGGTGGCCCAGGTCAAACGTATTCGCCGCAACGTCAGCGGCATCATCCTGCTCGACAAGCCGCTCGGCTTTACCTCCAACGCGGCACTGCAGAAGGTCCGCTGGTTGCTCAATGCGGAGAAGGCTGGCCACACCGGCAGCCTCGATCCGCTGGCCACCGGCGTGCTGCCACTGTGCTTCGGTGAAGCGACCAAGTTTTCGCAGTACTTGCTCGATTCCGACAAGGGCTACGAAACCGTCATGCAGATGGGGCAGACTACCAATACTGCCGATGCTGAAGGCGAGGTTCTGCAGACCCGTGAGGTGACCGTTGGTCGTGCCGACATCGAGGCCCTGCTGCCACGTTTTCGCGGCCCGATCAGCCAGATACCGCCGATGTACTCGGCACTCAAGCGCGATGGCCAGCCGCTGTACAAACTGGCACGTGCTGGAGAGGTAGTGGAGCGCGAGGCGCGTTCTGTTACTATTAACCGCTTGGAGTTGCTCGAGTGCGAAGGCACCCGTGCACGGCTCAGTGTAGGATGCAGCAAAGGCACCTATATCCGCACCCTGGTGGAGGATATCGGCGAAGCCCTTGGCTGTGGCGCCTATGTCGCAGAGTTGCGCAGGACCCAGGCCGGGCCCTTCGCACTGGCACAGACGGTGACCCTCGAAGCACTCGAACAGGCCCATGCCGAAGGCGGCAACGAAGCGCTTGATCGCTTCCTGATGCCTTCCGACAGCGGGTTGCAGGACTGGCCAATGGTCAGCCTGTCTGAACACAGTGCGTTCTACTGGCTGCATGGGCAGGCAGTACGCGCGCCGGATGCGCCGCAGTTTGGCATGGTCCGGGTACAAGATCACAACGCGCGCTTCATCGGTATCGGTGAAGTGAGTGAAGACGGGCGCATTGCGCCACGTCGGTTGATTCGGTCGGAATGACCGAAACCGCAGGGCGAGGCTTCGGCTGAACCCTACGGAATCAAGGGTGGCTGTCAGTAGGCACGGTCACACCTTTCTTATTAATACAGGGATTTGTCCCTGGCCTATTGGACCCCGTTCGCGGGATCCGTTATCAGGAGAAGCCAAATGGCCCTCAGCGTTGAAGAAAAAGCTCAAATCGTTACCGACTTCCAGCAAGCAGCTGGCGACACTGGTAGCCCGGAAGTTCAGGTTGCTCTGCTGACCGCGAACATCAACAAGCTGCAAGGCCACTTCAAGGCCAACGGTAAAGACCACCACTCGCGTCGTGGCCTGATCCGTATGGTTAACCAGCGTCGTAAGCTGCTGGACTACCTGAAGGGCAAAGACACCACTCGTTACAGCGCCCTGATCGGTCGCCTGGGCCTGCGTCGCTAATAGCGGCCTGGTCAGTGGTGTGCATGGCGTCTCATGCATTGGCAACGCTGCCTGGCAGCGTTGTCTTTGGGCGCGCCATGCGTATCTCCGAGGCTGGCAGCCTGGTTACGTTGTGCGGTTTTCCGCGCTTCGGCCAGGCTCCCAGCCTCGTGTTGTATCTGGACGGTCAATGGGGCCGATTCCCCGTTCTGCCCAAGAATTCGCAAGAAACCAGTTCCCCCAAGAGCCACTGAAAAGGTAGGAAACCGTGAACCCGGTAATCAAGACATTCCAGTTCGGTCAATCGACCGTTACTCTCGAAACGGGCCGTATTGCCCGTCAGGCCACCGGCGCAGTGCTGGTCACTGTAGACAACGACGTCACCGTGCTGGTGACCGTGGTCGGTGCCAAGCAAGCCGATCCAGGCAAGGGTTTCTTCCCTCTGTCGGTCCACTACCAGGAAAAGACCTACGCCGCCGGCAAGATCCCAGGTGGTTTCTTCAAGCGTGAAGGCCGTCCTTCCGAGAAAGAGACCCTGACCTCGCGCCTGATCGACCGTCCGATCCGTCCGCTGTTCCCTGAAGGCTTCATGAACGAAGTCCAGGTCGTCTGCACCGTGGTTTCCACCAGCAAGAAGACCGATCCGGACATCGCTGCGATGATCGGTACCTCGGCTGCCCTGGCAATCTCCGGCATTCCGTTCGAAGGCCCGATCGGCGCCGCCCGCGTTGCTTTCCACGAAAGCACCGGCTACCTGCTGAACCCGACCTACGAGCAACTGGCTGCCTCGAGCCTGGACATGGTCGTTGCCGGTACCTCCGACGCCGTTCTGATGGTTGAATCGGAAGCCCAAGAGCTGACCGAAGACCAGATGTTGGGCGCTGTTCTGTTCGCCCACGACGAATTCCAGGCTGTTATCCAGGCTGTCAAAGAGCTGGCCGCCGAAGCTGCCAAGCCGACCTGGGACTGGAAACCTGCCGTTGCCAACACCGAGCTGTTCAACGCCATCCGCGCCGAATTCGGCGAAGGCGTTTCGCAGGGCTACACCATCACCGTCAAGGCCGACCGCTACGCGCGCCTGGGCGAGCTGCGCGATCAGGCGATCGCCAAGTTCTCCGGTGAAGAAGGCCAGCCATCGGCTTCCGAAGTCAAAGAAATCTTCGGCGAAATCGAATACCGCACCGTTCGCGAAAACATCGTCAACGGCAAGCCGCGTATCGATGGCCGTGACACCAAGACCGTTCGCCCGCTGAACATCGAAGTCGGCGTCCTGCCGAAGACTCACGGTTCGGCGCTGTTCACCCGTGGCGAAACCCAGGCCCTGGTCGTTGCGACCCTGGGTACTGCCCGTGACGCCCAGCTGCTGGACACCCTCGAAGGCGAGAAGAAAGACCCCTTCATGCTGCACTACAACTTCCCGCCGTTCTCGGTTGGCGAGTGTGGTCGTATGGGCGGTGCTGGCCGTCGCGAAATCGGCCACGGCCGTCTGGCCCGTCGCTCGGTCCAGGCCATGCTGCCTGCCGCTGACGTGTTCCCGTACACCATCCGTGTGGTTTCGGAAATCACCGAGTCCAACGGTTCCAGCTCGATGGCTTCGGTCTGCGGTGCTTCCCTGGCACTGATGGACGCAGGTGTGCCGATGAAGGCGCCGGTTGCCGGTATCGCCATGGGCCTGGTCAAGGAAGGCGAGAAATTCGCGGTCCTGACCGACATCCTGGGTGACGAAGACCACCTGGGCGACATGGACTTCAAGGTTGCCGGTACCGCCAAAGGCGTTACTGCACTGCAGATGGACATCAAGATCAACGGCATCACCGAAGAGATCATGGAAATCGCCCTGGGCCAAGCCCTGGAAGCGCGCCTGAACATCCTCGGTCAGATGAACCAGATCATCGGCCAGTCGCGTACCGAGCTGTCGGCCAACGCTCCGACCATGATCGCGATGAAGATCGACACCGACAAGATCCGTGACGTCATCGGCAAAGGCGGCGCCACCATTCGCGCCATCTGCGAAGAGACCAAGGCTTCGATCGACATCGAAGACGACGGCTCGATCAAGATCTTCGGCGAAACCAAGGAAGCAGCTGAAGCAGCCCGTCAGCGCATCCTGGGCATCACTGCCGAGGCCGAAATCGGCAAGATCTATGTGGGTAAGGTCGAGCGCATCGTTGACTTCGGTGCCTTCGTCAACATCCTGCCTGGCAAAGATGGCCTGGTGCACATCTCCATGCTGAGCGATGCTCGCGTCGAGAAAGTCACCGACATTCTGAAAGAAGGTCAGGAAGTCGAAGTGCTGGTACTGGACGTGGACAACCGCGGCCGTATCAAGCTGTCGATCAAAGACGTTGCCGCGGCCAAGGCCTCCGGCGTCTAAGCGACTGACGCGCAATAGAAAAAAGAGCCCTTCGGGGCTCTTTTTTTTCGCCTGACGGGAACCTTTTGTACAGTTGCATCTTGCACGCAGGTTTACCTCGCAGGTTGCAAAATGCACGACTCATGCAACTGGATGAAAATGCTAAGCCATTGATTTATAAGCGTTTAAGCGAAGCGGAAAAGCTGGCACAGCACATGCAACTACCTTCATACCTGCAGCCAGGAACAACGGCGCAGACCTTTCGAAAAACAGGAGTGACTCACATGAAGAAGTTCGCCATTGCTGCCGCTACTGCTACCGCTCTGACCCTGACCATGGCTAATGCGGCATTTGCCCAACAGTCCACCCAGGCCCCTATGACGCTGGCGGCCGGTGAGGTGACCAAAGCCAAGGAAGCTACTTCCGATACTTGGATCACCACCAAGGTGAAGGCTGACCTGATGACCGAGAAAGGTGTACCTGGCAGCGACATCAAGGTTGAAACCAACAAGGGTGTCGTTTCGCTGTCCTCTGATGTGGCAGTGACTGACGCGCAGAAAGAGATGGCAGTTGCCATCGCCAAGAAGATCAAAGGTGTTCAGGCCGTTTCGGCTGATGGCCTGAAGTCCGAATAAGGGACGTCCCGTCGGCCAAAAGGATTTGGCCACCAACACAAAAAGCCCCGGCAACCTGCCGGGGCTTTTCTTTGGCTGCTTTAAAAGCCCGGGTTGCGGGCGATTACATCGCTTTCGAAGCAGTCCTGCTCGGCGATCAGCGGCTCAACCAGTGGGCGGCTGTCGCGAAAGTGTGCGGTCTGGGTGTGTGCTTCATAGGCGGCGTCGTCCTGGTAGATCTCGTAGAGGTAGATGACCTCGGGATCTAGGCGGTCCTGGGAGACGTCGAACACCAGGCACCCTGGCTCGTTGGCCACTGATGCAGCGGCATTGACCTTGATGGCCGTCAGAAAAGCCTCGGCGCAACCGGGCTTGACGCGTGTCTTGATAAACAGGCTATACACATGTCACTCCTTTTGTTTTACATTCTAATGTGAATTGTATACAAAAATGGAGTCGCGCCAATGTCTGAATTGCCTGAACGCCCTGGTCGCTTTAACGGCTTGCGCCACATTGCCTTGTTGGTACCCAACCTTGAGGAGTGCGAGCGCTTTTACGTCGACGTGCTGGGCATGGAGGTGCTCAACCGCGCCAATGAAGACCTGGTCTACCTGACTTGCGGTAACGACAACCTGTCATTGGGGCGCGGCGCCGGGGCCGCTAATGGCTTGCAGACGCTCGATCACTACGGCTTCATCGTCGACAGCGTGGAGGAGCTGGAGGCTTGGTATCAGTACTTCAAGGCGCACGGGGTGACCCTGCTGGACCGCCCGTTCAACCACGGTGACGGGGCGCGCAGCTTCCATTTGCTGGACCCGGCGGGGAACAAGGTGCAACCGCTGTATCACCCGGCAGTGTCGGGTCAGCGGCTGGTTTGAATGCATGACCTTGGGTTGACTGTGCTGGCCTCTTCGCGGGTGAACCCGCTCCCACCCGAACTGTGTAGCCTCCAAATCTAGCGCAGATCCTGTGGGAGCGGGTTTACCCGCGAAGGGGCGAGCACTGGCTCATTCGGCATCCAGGTGCATCGGTGTAATTACCCGGCCATCACTCTCGGCCTTGCCCAAGGTCGTGTCGATGAAGTACACCCGGTCATCTTCCAGCTTGCCTTTGTCCACCAGGTAGTCCTTGATGCTGCTGGCCCGCTCCTGGCCCAGCGTGCGTAGCAACGCGGCACTTTCGGCCCAGGACTTGATCACCGCCTCGCGCAACTTGGCAGTGCGCTCGTCGCGGCCAAGCTGTTCCCATTCGGCCGGTGGTTGCTGCTTCAGGCGGGTGCGGTAGATGCCTTCGAGCATCGCCGGCTTGTCGCTGTCGTCGACCACCAGCATCGAAGCATTGGCAGGCACCTTGTCGCCACGACGTTGCAGGATCTTGTACCAGGTGGCCTGGTATTCGCGGTCCAGGCGCTGCTGGGCGATCAGCGGGCCGTCGCTGGTCTGCGCACTGGTGCCTTCGATTTCCAGACGCAGTTCCGGGCGCTCTTTGAGCGCCGAGGCCAGTTTGTCCAGGGAGGACTGGGCATCGCCCGTGAGCTCACTCGAGCCCGGGGCGAACGCGACAGTGCCAAGGTCTTCGGAGCCTCCGCCAGCAATCAGCCCGCCGATAAACTTGAAGGGTGCCTGGGCCGCGCGCAGCACCAGGTTGCGCAGGGTTTGCCAGACGATCGGCATGACGCTGAACTGCGGGTTGTTGAGGTCACCGGTCACCGGCAACTCGATGGAAATCTTGCCCTCGGTGTCCTTGAGCAGCGCGACCGCCAGCCGGATCGGCAGGTCCACGGCATCTGGGCTGTCGACCTTCTCGCCCAACTGCAGTTGCTCGACCACCACTTTGTTCTCGGCCTTGAGCTGGCCGTTGGTGATCAAGTAATGCAGGTCGAGGTTGAGCCGCCCTTTGCGGATACGGAAGCCCGCGAACTTGCCGGAGTAGGGCGTCAGCGTGGTCAGTTCGACCCGCTTGAAGCTGGTGGCGATATCCAGGCTGGCCAGCGGGTTGAACGGGTTGAGCGCGCCTTTGATGGTGACCGGCGCATAGCGGTCGACCTTGCCCTTGATGTCCACCTTGGCCGGGTTCGGCTTGCGGTTGTCGATGGTGCCGATCTGGCCGTTGAGCTGCTGCACGGCGGTGGCGAAGTTGGGCGTAAGGGACAGGTCGGCGAAGTTGGCCGAGCCGTCATTGATGTCGATCTGGCCGATATGGATGCCCAACGGCTTGTCGCTGCTGGCCGGTTTCGCGGCTTTGGCTGCCGGCGCATCGGCCGGCTGAGGGATTAGCAGGTCGTTGACGTTGGTGGTGCGGTCTTCGTTGATGATGAAGCGAGCATAGGGCTGCAGCAAGGTCACCTTGTCGATCGACAGGGCATCACCGTGCACATAGGACAAGCCATCGACGTTTACCTGCTGCCATTTCACGAAGTCGCGGCTCTTGATCGTGTCGAGGGTATGCAACTGGTTGACCTGGGCCTTGCCGGTGACGTTGAAGGCCAGTGGCTCGGTGCTTTTCAGGTCGACCTTGAGGTCGCTGGCAAGCATGCCGCTGCGCAGCTCCAGCAGAATGAACGGGCTGATGTAGGCCTGGGCCACACGCAGGTCGATGTCGCGTGTGCTGACATCCAGCTTGGCCCAGACAGGCGCCAGATTCACTTGGCCGGCAGCCTGCAATTTGCCTTGTTTGCCCACACCGGTGTCGAGTTTGAGCGTGAAAGGCGACTGGTTGAGGCTGTCGAAGCCTTGCAGGTCGACATTGAGCGGGCCGACATCCAGTGCCACCGGTTCTTTCTGGCTACGGTCTGCCAGGTGCACGTTGTAGTTGCGCAGCTGGACGTCCTTGAGCAGCACTTGCCACGGCTTGCTCGGCGCTTGGGCGGCTTTTTCTGCAGGCGTAGGTTCGGCGGCGGCGGGTTCGGCCTTTTCTTTCGGCGTGGCCTTGGCCGGTTGGCTGGCGAACAGCTTCTGCCAGTCGAGCTGGCCGTCTTTTTCCAACGCGGCCCAGGTTTCGAGCTTGTCGCTGCGAATCTTGCCGACGATGACTTTTTGCTTGGCCAGGTCGATAGAGGTGTCACTGACCTCCAGGTTGGCCAGGCGTACCAGTTGGCGGCCATCCGGAGCCTTGATGGCGAACGGCGCCACTTTTACCGAGGTGTTGTTCAGCAGCAGCTCGGTCTCTTTGGACAGGTTGAAGGTGTAATGAGTGTCGAGGCTGATGACGCCTTCTTCCAGCACCAGTGGCACGGCGTCACGCACATACGGCCAGAACGCCTTCATCTTGCCGTCGGTGACCTTCAGGGTGCCTTCGGAAGCAATGGGCGACAGGCTGAGGGTGCCACTCCAGTCGATCTGCCCGCCGTACGGGCCCTTCGCTACCAGGGTCATGTCGGCATTGTCGTCCGGGAGCGTGCTGAGGTTTTTCAGCTCCAGGTTCATGTTGTCGTACAGAAACTCGATCGGCTCGCTCGGGCGCTCGTCCTGGAAGTGCAGGTAACCTTCCTTGAGCTTGATGCTGCCGATGCGCAGCGGGAATGGGTCGCTGGGCGGCTGCTCGGGCTTGGCTTCGCTGGGCGGCAGCTTGAACAACTGGGTCAGGTTGAGCTGCCCGCCCTTGGCGAACAGCACTTCGCTGCGCGGTTTGTCGAGCTCCACCGCTGTCAGGTGCAAGGCGCCATTCCACACGCTGTCGAGCGCAAGGTTGGCATAGAGCCGCTCGAAGCCGACCTGTTCCTTGCCAGGTTCGCCAATTTGCAGGCCCCACAGCGTCAGTTCGAGGCTGAAGGGGTTGAGCTCGATGCGCTGCAGGTGAGCAGGCACGGTGGCATATTGCGCCAATTGCTGATTGGCAATGCGCAGTGCGACACCGGGGAGAATGAGGAAGCCGAGCAGGCTGTAGAGGGCTACGAGAGCCACCATGGCGCCGAGGGCGCGAATCAATCCTTTGTACATGTGTCGCTTCGTCTGTCTAAGCAGGAGTGCTTGGAGTATGGCAGGTTAAATCAGTTCCGCTGAGGCGACCGATTCGCCTCATTCGATACCCATGCGCCGTTTCGCTCGGTGCGCCGAACCATCGCGCATGGCCCAGCGCAAAACCGGTGCAGTGCGTTGCAGGCCGAGGCGGATCAGGCGCCGCTGCAATGGCCCGTGCTGCAGCCCGAGCATGGCTTGGGCCCAGTCGGGCAGCAGGTCGATGCCGGCGTTCAGCATGAGCTTGCCGACAGGTTGTGCCAGGCGGCTGGGCGCCGGGGCGGCAAGCAGGATGTCGACCACCTCATGGCTACGGGCATCGCACTGCAGCTGCGGGCGCATGTGCCTGAGGTAGTCCTCGACCTGCTGGCAGGAGCGCGGCACATCGCGCGCGCCCAGGCGTTCGGCGATCAGGGCAATCTCGTTGTAGTAGGCATCCTGCTCGGCGCGGGGCAGGTGCGGGTTGCGGTAACGCAGGTGGGCCGCGAGGAAGCTGCTGACTTCGGCCACATGCACCCAGGTCAGCAACCCCGGGTCGCTGGCGGCATAGGGGCGGCCATCGGCGGCGGTGCCGGTGACTTGCAGGTGGATGGTGCGGACTTTTTCGATCAGCCACTCGGCGTCGCGGGTCGAGCCAAAGGTGGTGCCGGAGATGAACTGGCTGGTGCGACGCAAGCGGCCGAGCAGGTCTTGGCGAAAGTTCGAATGGTCCCACACGCCGGCCAACGCCAGCGGGTGCAGCAGTTGCAGCATGAGGGCACTGATACCGCCGACCAGCATGCTTGGGAAATCGCCGTGCACTTGCCAGCTGATGCTCTGCGGGCCAAACAGTCCAGGGTCGCCCTTGGGCGATTCCAGGTCGAGCTGGCCGAGGGCCAGCCCGGTAAGGCTCATGACCTGGGTTTCGATGCGGCGGCGAAGGGCTTCCATGGCGACCTGTCGTTCAGGGCGGCCATGAAAGGGGCCGCCAGCTAGTGGTTGAGACGTGTGTCGATCAAGCCCTGAACCACACTCGGGTCGGCCAGGGTCGAGGTATCGCCCAGGTTTTCCAGCTCGTTGCAGGCGATTTTGCGCAGTATACGCCGCATGATCTTGCCCGAGCGGGTTTTGGGCAGCGCCGGTGCCCACTGGATCAGTTCCGGTTTGGCGAAGCTGCCGATTTCCTTGCTGACCAAGGCCAGCAGTTCGGCCTTGAGCGCGTCGCTGGGGTCGACGCCGTTCATGGGGGTGACAAAGGCATACACACCCTGCCCCTTGAGGTCATGGGGGTAGCCGACCACTGCGGCCTCGGCGACGCTGTCGTGCAACACCAGTGCGCTTTCCACTTCGGCGGTGCCGATGCGGTGGCCGGAGACGTTGATCACGTCGTCGATGCGCCCGGTGATCCAGTAGTCGCCGTCGGCATCGCGGCGTGCGCCGTCGCCGGTGAAGTAGTAGCCGGGCATGGGTTTGAAATAGGTTTCGACCATGCGCTGGTGGTCACCATAGACGCTGCGAATCTGCCCGGGCCAGCTGGCCTTGATGGCCAGCACGCCAGCGCCAGGGCCTTCAATGGGGGTGCCTTTTTCATCCAGCAGCACCGGCTGTACGCCGAACATCGGTTGGGTCGCGCAGCCCGGTTTGAGCCGTTGCGTGCTGGGCAGGGGCGTGAGCATGATGCCGCCGGTTTCGGTCTGCCACCAGGTATCGACGATCGGGCAGCGCTTTTGGCCGACTTCTTCGAAGTACCATTCCCACGCTTCCGGGTTGATCGGCTCGCCGACGCTGCCGAGCAGGCGCAGGCTTTTGCGTGAGGTGCTCTGGAGTGGCCCGGAGCCTTCGCGCATCAGGGCGCGCAAGGCCGTTGGCGCGGTGTAGAAGATGTTGACCTGATGCTTGTCGACCACCTGCCAGAAGCGCGAGGTGTCGGGGTAGTTGGGTACCCCTTCGAACATCAGCGAAATCGCGCCATTGGCCAGCGGGCCATAGACGATGTAGCTGTGGCCGGTGACCCAGCCTACATCGGCGGTGCACCAGAACACTTCGCCCTCGCGGTAATCGAACACCACCTTGAAGGTCATGGTGGCCTGCAGCAGGTAGCCGGCAGTGGTGTGCAGGACGCCCTTGGGTTTGCCGGTGCTGCCGGAGGTGTAGAGGATGAACAGTGGGTCTTCGGCCGCCATCGGTTCAGGTGGGTAGTCGTCGCCAGCATGTTCCGTCACCTGGTGATACCAGAGGTCGCGGCCCTCGCTCCAGGCCACATCACCCCCCGTCCGCCGGACAACGAATACGCTGCTGACATTCGGGCAACTGGCCAGGGCCTTGTCGACGTTCAGCTTCAGTGGAATGCGCTTGCCACCGCGGATGCCTTCATCGGCGGTGATCACGGTACGGCAGTCGGCATCGAGGATGCGGTCACGCAGGGCATCGGGCGAGAAGCCGCCGAACACCACCGAGTGCACGGCGCCCAGCCGGGTACAGGCGAGCATGGCGAAGGCGGCCTCGGGAATCATCGGCATGTAGATACACACCCGGTCGCCTTTTTTCACGCCGCGTGCCTTCAGGGCGTTGGCCAAGCGGCAGACCTGGCGGTGCAGTTCGCGGTAGGTGATGGCTTTGGCGTCTTGCGGGTCGTCGCCCTCCCAGAGCAGGGCAGTCTGTTCACCGCGTGTGGCCAGATGGCGGTCGATGCAGTTGTAGCTCACGTTCAACTGGCCACCGTCGAACCAGCGTGCCTGGCCGGTTTTCAGGTCGCACTGTTGCACGCTCGACCAGGGTTTGATCCAGTCCAGGCGTTTGGCCTGTTCGGCCCAGAAGGTGTCGGGGTCTTCCACCGATTGGCGGTAGAGGCGGCGGTAATCGTCGTCAGTGAGGGCGGCGGACTGGCTGACGGCCAGGGCCTGGGGGTAGTCGCGGATATCGAACATGGCGGGTGGTCCTTGCGCTTGTCGGGGGCGATGGACTGCAACGGCTATTCGATTGGACAGTGTAGCTGGGAGAGGTGTTCAACCTGTGCTGGCCGCTTCGCGGGCAAGCCCGCTCCCACAGGCGTGTGGGCTGCCCCCAAGAAGTTGGACACTAATCCAACCCTTGGGGGCTGCCCAGAGACCGCACAACTCTTGAGAATTGTGCAGTACTTGTGGGCGCGGGCATGCCCGCGAAGAAGCCGGCAAAGGCTTCAGATCAACCGCGGTGACGGCCGCGGAAGTAGTTGATCAGGCCCTGGGTAGAGCCATCTTCGGCGCTGTCTTCCTGGCTGCCGACAAGGCGCTGGTAGACACCTTTGCCCAGCTCTTTGCCCAGCTCCACGCCCCATTGGTCGAAGGCGTTGATGCCCCAGATCACGCTCTGCACGAAGACCTTGTGCTCATACATCGCCACCAGTGCGCCCAGGCGGCGTGGGCTAATGCGCTCGACCACCAGGGTGTTGCTCGGGCGGTTGCCCGGGATCACCTTGTGCGGGGCCAGCTTTTCGATATCGGCTTCGTTCAGGCCTTTGGCGCGCAGCTCGGTCTCGGCTTCATCGCGGGTTTTGCCGAGCATCAGCGCCTGGCTCTGCGACAGGCAGTTGGCGTACAGCCACTGATGGTGGTCGGCCACCGGGTTGAAGCTCACCACCGGCACGATGAAGTCAGCAGGAATAAGGTGGGTACCCTGGTGCAGCAACTGGTGGTAGGCGTGCTGGCCGTTACAGCCCACGCCACCCCAGATCACCGGGCCGGTTTCGGTATGCACCGGCGTGCCGTCCTGCAGCACGCTCTTGCCGTTGGACTCCATGTCCAGCTGTTGCAAGTGCTTGGTGATGTTGCGCAGGTAGTGGTCGTACGGCAGGATCGCGTGGCTGCGGGCGCTCCAGAAGTTGCCATACCAGACGCCCAGCAGGGCCAGCAGCACCGGCATGTTCTTGTCGAACGGCGCGGTCTGGAAGTGCTGGTCCATGGTGTAGGCACCCGACAGCAGCTCCTTGAAGTTGGCGGTGCCGATGGCCAGGGCGATCGGCAGGCCGATGGCCGACCACAGCGAATAGCGCCCACCCACCCAGTCCCACATCGGGAAGATGTTCTCTTCACGGATACCGAAGGCGACGGCGGCGGCCTTGTTGCTGGAAACGGCGATGAAGTGGCGATACAGCTCTGCTTCCGAGCCGCCCTGGGCCAGGTACCAGGTGCGCGCGGCCATGGCGTTCTTCAGTGTTTCGAGGGTGTTGAACGATTTCGACGACACAATGAACAGGGTGGTTTCGGCGCGCAGGTTGGCCGACAGTTCGTGGAACTCACTGCCGTCGATGTTCGCCAGGTAATGGCAGCGTACGCCGCGTTGTGCGTAGGGCAGCAGCGCTTCGGAGACCAGTTCCGGGCCGAGGAACGAGCCGCCGATGCCGATGTTGACCACGTCGGTGATCGGCTTTTCGCTGTAACCGCGCCACAGGCCATCGTGGATACGCCCGACCAGCTCGGTGATCTGGTTGAGCACCTTGTGCACTTCCGGCATCACGTTAACGCCGTTGACGCTGAGCTTGTCGCCCACTGGGCGGCGCAGGGCGGTGTGCAGCACCGGGCGGCCTTCGGAGGCGTTGATGATCTCGCCGCTGAACATCGACTTGATCGCATCCTGCAGGCCGACTTCGTTGGCCAGGTTCACCAGCAGGTCACGGCTTTGCTCGGTGATCAGGTTTTTCGAGTAGTCGAGGAACAGGCCGCAGCTGCTCAGGGAGAACTGATCAAAACGCTTGGCATCGGCGGCGAAGGCTTCACGCATGCTGAAGTCTTGCATGGCGTCGCGGTGTTGCTGAAGCGCCTGCCAGGCGGGCAGGGCCGTCACATCATGGGGAGTACGGTAATACGCCATTGCTCAGGGTTCCTTGGTGCGTTGTGAGGCCTTGGACATTGGCCACGGCTGTCAGTTGCAGGCAGTCATTATAGGCATTGGCGGCGCGGGGGGAATGGGGGCGTGAGAGGATATGAAAGGGGCCGCGAGGCAGCCCCCGAAGGCTTACGCGGTCTTGTCTTCCACGTGCAGGTACAGGTTGTCGATCAACCGGGTGTTACCCAGGTAAGCGGCGGCAATCACCACCAGGTCGCGATCATCGATCATGGCCGGGCGCAGGCTCACGGCATGGCGCACTTCCAGGTAGTCCGGGCGGAACCCGGCGGCGGTCAGTTGCGCCTGGCCGTCGGCCACCAGCGCGGCAAAATCACGCTGGCCACGGCCAATGGCCGCCCCGATGTGCTGCAGGGTGCGGTACAGCGCAGGTGCGGTAACACGCTGCTCGGGGGTGAGGTAACCATTGCGTGACGACAGCGCCAGGCCATCGTCGGCGCGCACGGTCGGCTCACCGATGATCTGGATGGGCATGTTCAGGTCGCGCACCATGGCGCGGATCACTGCCAGCTGCTGGAAGTCTTTTTCGCCGAACACGGCCAAGTCTGGCTGGACCATGTTGAACAGCTTGCTGACCACTGTCGCCACACCCTCGAAATGCCCTGGCCGGCTGGCGCCGCACAGGCCTTCGGAAAGGTGGGGGACGCTGACCCGGGTTTGCACGCTCATGCCGTCGGGGTACATCTCTTCGACGGTTGGCGCGAACAGCAGGTTGCAGCCGGCCTGGAGCAAGCGCTCCTGGTCGGCTGCAAGGGTACGTGGGTAGGTGGCGAGGTCTTCGTTGGCGCCGAACTGCAGCGGGTTGACGAAGATACTGGCAACGACAAAGTCGGCCCGCTGGGCGGCCTTGGTCACCAGCGCGGCATGGCCGCTGTGCAGGTTGCCCATGGTCGGCACGAACGCGATGCGCTTGCCTTCGCCACGCGCGCGGCCAACGGCGGCGCGCAGTTCACGGACAGTCTTGACTGTGTTCATGCGCTGAACCCGTGTTCACTGGCAGGGAAGCTTACGTCCTTGACCGCCGTCACGTAGGCGGCGAGGGCGCTTTCGATGTCCGGCTGGCCGGCCATGAAGTTTTTCACGAACTTGGGCACCCGGCCGCTCAGCGACAGGCCAAGCATGTCGTGCAGGACCAGCACCTGGCCGTCGGTGGCGCTACCGGCGCCAATGCCGATGACCGGAATGCTCACGGCCTGGGTGATTTCTGCCGCCAGTTCGCTCGGTACGCACTCCAGCAGCAGCATGGCCGCGCCGGCCTGTTCCAGGGCAATGGCGTCGGCACGCATCTGCCGCGCCTGGGCTTCCTGACGGCCCTGCACCTTGTAACCGCCCAGCACATTGACGGTTTGTGGGGTCAGGCCCATGTGCGCGCACACCGGCACGCCACGTTCAGCCAGCAGGCGAATGGTCTCGGCCAGCCAGGCAGCGCCTTCGAGCTTGATCATGTGGGCGCCGGCCTGCATCAGCGTGGCGCAGTTGGCAAAGGCCTGTTCGGGGGTGGCGTGGGCCATGAACGGCAGGTCGGCCAGAATCAGCGCGCCATCGTTGCCACGTTTGACGCAGGCAGTGTGGTAGGCCATTTCCTGGGTGGTGACAGGCAGCGTGCTGTCATGGCCCTGCAGGACCATCCCCAGCGAGTCGCCCACCAGCAACACTTCGACACCGGCCTGGCTGGCAACCTTGGCGAAGGTCGCGTCGTAGCAGGTCAGCATGGTGATTTTTTCACCCTTGGCCTTCAGGCCATGCAGGGTGGTCAGGGTTACTTCAGGCATGTAGGAAAATCCTCGTTCAGGCGCTGTTAAAACGACTGCATACAACGCGTGTAGTCATCTTCCGGAGCGGCACATCATCGCGCGTGATGTTCGGGCACAGGTCCGTCCGGGCCTAAATACGGGTATGCGGCACTTGGGTGCCACACGGGACGCCTATAGTCGTGAGCGAGGTGGGGGAAGTCAATCACCCTGTTACCGCATTGTTACGATCAGGGTGTTACTGGCGTTACCGCCGTCTGCAGCGCCCGAATTACAGGCGCTCGAGGCCGACGAACGGGCAGGCGCTGATGAGTTGGGCGAGGTCGCGGCCATCGGGCAGGCAGAAGCCTGCGGGCACCAGTTCGGCCAATGGGTAGAGCACGAAGGCGCGGGCGTGCATATGGTAGTGCGGCACCTGCAGCCGCGGCACGTCGATCAGTTGGTCGCCGAACAGCAGGATATCCAGGTCGAGCGTGCGCGGGCCCCAACGCTCTTTGCGCACACGGCCCTGGTCATTTTCGATGGCCTGCAGGGCATCGAGCAGCACCAGCGGCTCGAGCGAGGTGTCGAGCGCAGCCACGGCATTGGTGTAGCGCGGCTGGCCAGGCAGCAGCGAGTCACTGGTGAACAGGCTCGAAGTGGCCACCAGGCGGGTGCCGGTGGCCTGGTCGAGCGCCTGGAAAGCGTTCTGCAGTTGTTCTGCAGGCTCGTCCAGGTTGCTGCCCAGGCCGATGTAAGCGCGCGTGGTCACTCGAACGCCTCTTCGCCACCACGCTTACGCTTGCTGGCGCTACGTTTGCGCTTGCGTGGGCCAGCGCCGGTGCCTTCGTCACGGCTGCCCAGCTCGCGAATCATCTCGCGGCGCTCGCTGTCATTGGCATCCTGGTAGTCAGTCCACCATTGGCCGAGGTCGTCGGTTTCTTCACCCGCGCTTTCACGCAGCAGCAGGAAGTCGTAACCGGCACGGAAGCGCGGGTTGTCGAGCAACTGGTCGGCACGTTTGCCGCTGCGACGTGGCAGGCGTTCCTGCATGTCCCAAATTTCGCGGATCGGCAGGGTGAAACGCTTCGGGATGGCAATGCGTGCGCACTGTTCGGCGATCAGGTCGTGAGCCGCGCCGTTCATGGCCGGGATCGGTGGCACACCTTGGTTTTGCAGGTGCAGCACACGGGCCGGCAGGGCGGGCCAGAGCAGCGCAGCGAAGAGGAAGGCCGGGGTGACCGGCTTGCCCTGCTTCACACGCAGATCGGTGTTGTTCAGCGCCTGGCTGATCAGGGTGTGGGTGTAGGTGGGGCGCTCGTCCAGGGCATGCGCGCTGGCCGGGAACAACGGCTCGAACAGCTGCAGGTCGACCAGCATTTCGAAAGCCATCGCACCTTGGCCGGAGAGGAACAGCTTGAGGCTTTCCTCGAACAGGCGTGCCGGGGGGATTTCGCGCAGCATCGGGGCCAGTTCGCGGATCGGCTGGACCGTGTGCTTTTCGATGCCGAAGTCGAGCTTGGCGGCGAAACGCACGGCCCGCAGCATGCGCACCGGGTCTTCCTGGTAGCGATGGGTCGGGTCACCGATCAGGCGCAGCAGGCGGTTACGCACATCGTGCACGCCGTTGGCGTAATCGAGGATGCGTTCGCTGACCGGATCGTAGTAGAGGGCATTGATGGTGAAGTCGCGGCGTTGCGCGTCTTCTTCCAAGGTGCCGTACACGTTGTCACGCAGGATGCGACCACTGGCATTGTGCGACGAACGGTGGGTATCACCTTGATCGTCTTCCGAGTGGTGGGCGCGGAAGGTGGCGACTTCGATGATCTCACGGCCGAAATGCACGTGGACCAACTTGAAGCGGCGACCAATGATACGCGCGTTGCGGAACTCGGCACGGACCTGTTCAGGGGTGGCGCTGGTGGCGACGTCGAAGTCTTTTGGGGTGATGCCAAGCATCAGGTCGCGGACACAGCCACCGACCAGGTAAGCCTGGTAGCCCGCACTCTGCAGGCGCTCTACGATGTTCACCGCGTGGCGGCTGAACTGGTGGCGTTGCAGCGAGTGTTGGCTCTTGTTGATCACCTCAGGCGTGGTGCGCCTGTGGTGCTGGCCCGGTACGGGAGGGCGGAACGACTGGAACAGCTTCTTCAGCATGGGATGCACTGTTTGAAGGAATGTTCGGCCAAGAATAGGAGAATGGCCGCATGATGGGCGGGGATTCTAGCATTTACTCAAGGAATGGTGTAGGCGGGTAGCAGGATGCCTGCCAGAAGGGAGAAACGACAAGGGGAGCCTAAGCTCCCCAAGAAGTCGTTGCGTGCTCTTATTATTTTTTTGCTGGGCTTCTTGTTTTTGTTGAGTGCCCTGTCCACAAATCGCAAAGCTTGTGGACGACCCCTAATCCAGGGGTAAAGAGCAAACGGATTGCTTTGGCCGCTGATGTCACGTTGATCTGTCGATCCAACCAGTTCAGGCGCTGCTTTTTAGTGCAGTTTTTGTTGTTCTCTGCCTGGTCGTGGGGCAAGCCCCAAACACGCATCCTCTCCAAAAGAATCAGTTAGCTGCGCCTCCGCCGTCTTGTTTTTATTGTGCGTGAGCCGTTTCGTCTTGTTCTTATTCTGAGTTGCAGTGCTTGTTATTGTTTTTGTACTAAGCATATAGCAGGTGCCGTGCCAACTTTTCGAAACCCAATGAAATCAAGGGTTTGGAGGTTTTCGCAGGTTTTTGGCAGGCCGAAAATGGCGGGCTTTCGTTACCGTACACCTCGGGAACTGTTACGCCTGAAAGCTTGGGTAACAGATTTTCGCGGGTACTGATGTGTTACCTGGGGTGTGCGTAGTGGTTTTTGCCGGCCCTTTCGCGGGTGAACCCGCTCCCACAGGTACCGCATTGCCCTTGCGGGCAGTGAGATCCTTGTGGGAGCGGGTTCACCCGCGAAGAGGCCGGCAGCCCGAAAAAGAAATATCAAGGCAGGAAAGGCCCGCCTGCCCACGCGATCTTTTACTCGCTGGTGGCGTTGCTCTTGCGTCGCGGGATACCCAGGCGCTGGCGGCGTTCCCACAGGCATTTGCGGCTGACGCCAAGCTTGCGGGCAAGCTCGGTCTCGGTCATGTGGTCCTGGTGCTCGAGCACGAAGTGCTGGAAGTAATCCTCCAGCGACAAGTCCTCGGTAGGCTCATGGCTGGCATTGCCCGCACTGGCCACGGCCAGGGCGTTGTCGAGGATGTCGTCGTCTTCCAGGTCGCTCAGCTCGATGTCGATACCCAGCAGGTCGGCGGAAATTTCTGCGCTCTCGCTCAGAATCACCGCACGCTCCACGGCGTTTTCCAGCTCGCGCACGTTACCCGGCCAGCTGTAATGACGAATCGCTTGCTCGGCATCGGCGGAAAAATGCAGGTCATCCCGGCCAATCCGTGCGCTCTGGCGGGCCAGGAAGGCACTGGCGATCTCGTTGACGTCGCTGCCGCGCTCGCGCAGGGCAGGCAACTTCAGGGCGATCACGTGCAGGCGGTAATAAAGGTCTTCACGGAACTGGCCGGCCTTGGCCAGGTTTTTCAGGTCGCGGTGGGTGGCCGCAATCAGGCGCACATCGACCTTCTGCGATTGCACCGAGCCCACCCGGCGGATTTCGCCTTCCTGCAACACACGCAACAGGCGCGCCTGGGCTTCGAGGGGCAATTCGCCGATTTCGTCGAGGAACAAGGTGCCGCCGTCCGCCGCTTCGACCAGCCCGGCGCGCCCTGCGCTGGCGCCGGTGAAGGCACCTTTTTCGTGACCGAACAACTCGGACTCGATCAGCGTCTCCGGGATGGCCGCGCAGTTCACTGAGATCATCGGTGCCTTGGCCCGGCGTGACAGGTTGTGCAGGGCACGGGCGACCAGCTCTTTACCGGTACCCGATTCGCCCTGGATCAGGACATTGGAATCGGTCGGTGCGACTTTGCGGATCTTGCTGTACATGTCCTGCATGGGCGGGCACGAGCCGATGATGCCGATCTCGCCATTGGCAGACGCGCTATTGCCTTTGTCGGCCGCGGCCGCCTTGCCGTTGCCCCGCGGTTCTGCAGCCGGTGCGTTTTGCCGGTCGCGCAGGATGCGCGCCACGGCCTGGAGCATCTCGTCGTGGTCGAAGGGCTTGGCGATGTAGTCCACCGCGCCCATTTTCATCGAGTCCACCGCCGAGCGCAGGCTGGCGTAGCTGGTCATGATCAGCACCGGGGTGCCCTGGCCAAGCTTGATCAGCTCGGTGCCAGGCGCGCCTGGCAGGCGCAGGTCGCTGACGATCAGGTCGAAGGTGGCAATGCTGAAGCGTTCCTGGGCTTCCTGCACCGAGCCGGCTTCGCTGACTTGGTACTGGTTCCGCTCGAGCAGGCGACGCAGGGCCGAGCGGATGATGGTTTCGTCTTCGACGATCAGAATATGCGGCATTGATTCAATTCTCTCGACGGTCTCGAATTTCAGGGGACGTCGCTACGACATGCCGGGGCAGGGTCACGCGGATCCGGGTGCCACGTTGCCGTTCGATGTCGGCAGGGCTGTCGATGGTGATTTGCCCATAATGCTCTTCCACGATGGAATAGACCAGAGCGAGCCCCAGTCCGGTTCCTTCGCCCGGGTCTTTGGTGGTGAAGAAGGGCTCGAACAGGCGGTCCATGATGCTCTTCGGGATCCCGCTGCCTTCGTCTTCGACAATCAAATCGACGGTGTGCTCGAAGACGGAGCTGCGCACACGCACGGCACTGCCGGGCGGTGAGGCGTCGCGGGCGTTGGAGAGCAGGTTGATCAGCACCTGGGCCAGGCGCTGCGGGTCCCCTTCGGCCCAGTGTTCCGGGTCGCAGAGGTTGAAGAACTGGACTTCGAAATTGCGCCGGTTCAGTGCCAGCAGCCCAATGGCATCCTGCGCCACTTCGGCCAGGCACACCGGCTCTTCGCTGTTCTGATGGCTGCCACCGGCATGGGCGAAGCTCATCAACGACTGGACGATGCGCGACACCCGTTTGGTCTGTTCAAGAATCTGGCTCGACAGCTCGGTGATCTCGCCATCGCCCTCGCGTTCCTCGCGCAGGTTCTGCGCCAGGCAGGCGATGCCGGTGATCGGGTTGCCGATTTCGTGGGCCACGCCGGCCGCCAGGCGGCCAATGCTGGCCAGGCGCTCGGAGTGCACCAGCTTGTCTTCCAGGGCCTGGGTTTCGGTCAGGTCCTCGACCAGCAGCACCAGGCCACTGTTACCCGGCGCCAAGGGCTCATCGATGGCGGCCTTGTGCAGGTTCAGCCAGCGAGGCTGCCCGTCGAGGGCCAGGCGTTGTTTGTGCAGGTGTTCGTCGGGCACGTCAATGAAGCCCTGCAGCAGGCCGCGCCAAGGTTCGCCGATGGTCACCAGGCGCGAGCCGACCACGTGCTTGGCGGCGATGCCGGTCAGCTCTTCCATGGCCTTGTTCCACATCAGGATCTCTTGGTCCTTGGCCAGGGAGCAGACGCCCATGGGCAGTTCCTGCAGGGTCTGGCGGTGGTAGCGGCGCAGGGCGTCGAGTTCGGCGGCAAGGCCGGTCAGGCGCGAGTGATAGTCTTCCAGGCGGCTTTCAATGAAGTGGATGTCTTCAGTGACATAGTTTTCGTTGCCGGATTTGTAGGGCAGGAAGGTCTCGACCATGTCCTGGGCCACGCTCGGCCCCATCAGGCCCGACAGGTTGGCCTCGATGCGGTCGCGCAGGCGGCGCAACGCATAGGGGCGGCGCTCGTCGAAGGGCAGGTAGAGGTCGCGCAGGGCTTGTTCGACTTCTTTCTGCGCAGCCTTGGCGCCCAGTGGCTTGGCCAGCTGGGTGGCAAATTCCTGTGGCGAGGCCGCGTGCAGCTCGCGGCGCTGCGGGCGGCGCACGTTGTCCACCGCGCACGCTTCGGCGGCGCTGGCTTCTTCACTGCTGGCATTGGTGAACAGCGAAATCAGGGTGAACAGCAAGACGTTTGCCGCCAGCGAGGCGATGGCCGCCATGTGCCAGCTGGTGTCGTCGAGGACGTAGATCATGTCCAGCAGCGGAATGTAGAAGCCCTGCAGGTTGCCCAGCAGCGGCAGCAGCATGGTCACCAGCCACACCAGGGTGCCGGCCAGCAGGCCCGCGATGAAGCCGCGGCGATTGGCGGTAGGCCAGTACAGCACCGACAACACGCCCGGCAGGAACTGCAAGGTGGCGACGAAGGCGACGATGCCCAGGTTGGCCAGGCTCTGGTGGTTGTTCTGGGTCAGGTAGAACATGAAGCCGGCGGTGATGATGGCGACGATCAGCGCGCGGCGGGTCCATTTCAGCCAGCGGTAGATGTTGCCTTCGGCCGGCGGCTGGTACAGCGGCAGCACCAGGTGGTTGAGGGCCATGCCCGACAGCGCCAGGGTGGTGACGATGATCAACCCGCTGGCCGCAGACAACCCGCCGATATAGGCCAGCAGCGCCAGCGCTTTGTTGTTGGCGGCGATGCCCAGCCCCAGCGTGAAGTATTCGGGGTTGGTGCTGGCGCCCAGGCGCAGGCCGGCCCACAGCACCAGCGGTACGGCCAGGCTCATCAGCAGCAGGAACAGCGGCAGGCCCCAGCTGGCGCTGACCAGCGAGCGTGGGTTGAGGTTTTCGGTGAAGGCCATGTGGTACATGTGCGGCATGACGATGGCCGAGGCGAAGAACACCAGCAGCAGGGTGCGCCATGGCCCTTCCTGCAGCGGTGTGTGCAGCGCGGCCAGGGCGGTCTGGTTCTGCAGCAGCCACACTTCCAGCCCATGCGGGCCGCCAAACACACCGTACAACGCGTACAGGCCAATGCCGCCCAGCGCCAGCAGCTTGATCACCGATTCAAAGGCAATGGCGAACACCAGCCCTTCATGCTTCTCGCGCGTGGCGATGTGCCGCGAGCCGAAGAAGATGGTGAACAGAATGATCAGCGCACAGAAGGCGAATGCCACCCTGGCCTTGACCGGCTCGCCGGTCAGGATGCTGATCGAGTCGGCCACCGCCTGGATCTGCAGGGCCAGCAACGGCAGTACCCCGATCAGCATGATCAGGGTGGTCAGCGCGCCGGCCCAGGTGCTGCGGAAACGAAACGCCAGCAGGTCGGCCAGCGACGACAGCTGATAGGTGCGGGTGATCTTGAGGATCGGGTAAAGCAGCACCGGCGCCAGCAGGAAGGCCCCGGAGACCCCCAGGTAGCAGGCCAGGAAGCCATAGCCGTACTGGTAGGCCAGGCCGACCGAGCCATAGAAGGCCCAGGCACTGGCATAGACGCCCAGCGACAGGGTGTAGGTCAGCGGGTGGCGAATAATTGAGCGGGGTATCAGCCCACGCTCGCTGATCCAGGCCACGCCGAACAGCACCATGAGGTACGCGGCGCTGATCAGGATCATCTGGGTCAGGCTAAAGCTCATCGGCATCTCGTTGGCTCTGCAGGATGAAGGTGACGACGATCAGGATCAGCCAGAGCAGGTAGGGGCGGTACCAGGCTCCGGTCGGTTCGATCCACCAGTCCATGATGGCCGGGGAGAACAGGTAGATCCCCACGACCAGAAGCAGGACCAAACGATAGATGTACATGCTGGCCTCGATGGTTGGGCGCTGCGGGCTTGGACTTATTATTGGCGCAAAAGATTGGGCGGATGCTAGCGGGAATCGGTAGGGTTAGCCAAGGGTTTGAAATTATTGGGCTTTTGTTTTTGAAGGGAAGTTGCCTGTTCCGGCCTCTTCGCGGGCAAGCCCGCTCCCACAGAAACGGTGCGGATCCTGTGGGAGCGGGCTTGCCCGCGAAGAGGCCGGACCTGCGTCAGTGCAAATCAGCCTCTGGAACAGAGGCCTGCCGGGCAATCGCCTCTGGCCGCCACTGCTTGCGGGCTACTGCCAGTACTTCAGCCGGCGTTGCCAGCAGCAACTCGGGGTTTGCTTCTTGCCCCAGCGCCCGCAATGCCCGCAACAGCAGGGGGGTAGCATGCTCCGCCTGTAAGGGCGGCGAGCGGTACGACTTGCCCAGCTTGTGCCCATCTGGCTGCACGATCAGCGGAATATGCAGGTAACGCGGCTGTGAGAACCCCAGCAGCTCTTGCAGGTACAACTGGCGCGGTGTGTTGTCGAGCAGGTCGGCCCCGCGCACGATATCGGTAACCCCTTGCCAGGCATCATCCAGCACCACCGCCAACTGATACGCATACAACCCGTCACGGCGCTGGATGACGAAATCACCCACCTCGCGCCCCAGGTGTTGCTGAAACTCACCCTGGACCCGGTCGGTGAACCGGTAGATCAACTCTGGCACCCGCAGACGGATCGCCGCGCCCTCGCGTGCATGCCCGGCGTTGCGGCACAAGCCTGGGTAAATGCCGTTGTGCCCTTCCAGCTGTTTGCGCGAGCAGGTGCAGGCGTAAGCCAGGCCCATGTTGAACAGGCGGTCGACCACTGCTGCATAAGCCTCATGGCGCTGGCTCTGGTACACCACCTCGCCATCCCACTCCAAGCCGTAACGCTCCAGGGTCTGCAAGATAGCGTCGCGGGCTCCGGGCATTTCCCGGGGCGGGTCGGTGTCTTCCATGCGCAGCAGCCAGCGGCCGTTGACGGCGCGGGCGTCGAGCCAGGAGGCGAGGGCGGCGACCAGCGAGCCGAAGTGCAGAAAGCCGCTGGGGGTAGGGGCGAAGCGCCCGATGTAGCTGGAGTCGTTCATGGCGGTCGTGCGTCTGAAAATGAAACGGGGCGCAAGATGCGCCCCGTTTGGGTGGGAAAAGGATCAGCCTTTGCCGACTGTTTTTTCCTTTTTCTCCGCGATTTCCTTGCAGTCGAAGCACAGGTCGGCGGTTGGGCGGGCTTCGAGGCGACGCAGGCCGATCTCGATGCCGCAGGACTCACACCAGCCGTACTCTTCGTCCTGGATCTTCTGCAGGGTCTTGTCGATCTTCTTGATCAGCTTGCGCTCGCGATCGCGGTTACGCAGCTCCAGGGCGAACTCTTCTTCCTGGCTGGCACGGTCGGCCGGGTCTGGGAAGTTGGCCGCTTCGTCCTTCATGTGGGTCACGGTCTGATCCACGCTCGTCATCAACTCAAGCTTCCAGGCACCCAGAAGTTTGGTGAAATGCTTGCGCATGGGCTCCCCCATGTACTCCTCGCCCTTGCTTTCTTTATAGGGCTCTACACCGTACATGGACTGACTGGTTTTTTGCTTTTCTACGGTGGACATGAATAGACCGCCTCTCACTCATCTGATCCAATGCGCAGGATGCTCCATCTCCGGCACCCGCCGGCCCTGCGACTGCGAGCCGCCGAACTTACCAGATAGATCGGGGGTGCGCTACCCCGCCCGATCCTGCTAATTGACAGCGGCGCGAGCCACACGTTCGGTAGCGTGCAGAGGTAGAATCTCCAGTTTAGACCCAATTGAGAGAAGGTCATGGCCCACCCTTACAGTGCGCGCAGCCGCGCCATCGAACCCTTTCACGTCATGGCGTTGCTGGCGCGGGCCAACGAGCTGCAGGCGGCCGGCCATGATGTGATCCACCTGGAAATCGGCGAACCGGACTTCACCACGGCCGCGCCGATCGTCGAGGCCGGCCAGGCCGCATTGGCCGCGGGCCACACCCGCTATACCGCCGCCCGTGGCCTGCCGGCGCTGCGCGAGGCGATCGCCGGCTTCTATGGGCAGCAGTATGGCGTCAGTGTTGATCCTGAGCGCATTCTGATTACGCCGGGCGGTTCTGGCGCACTGTTGCTGGCCAGCAGCCTGTTGGTAGACCCAGGCAAGCACTGGTTGCTGGCTGACCCGGGCTATCCCTGCAATCGCCACTTCCTGCGCCTGGTCGAAGGCGGCGCGCAGTTGGTGCCGGTGGGGCCCGAGGTCAACTACCAACTCACCGCCGACCTGGTTGACCGCTATTGGGACAAAGACACGGTCGGGGCCCTGGTCGCCTCGCCAGCCAACCCGACCGGGACGGTGCTGAACCGTGACGAGTTGGCCAGCCTGTCGCGCGCTACCCGTGAGCGCCATGGCCACCTGGTGGTGGACGAGATTTACCACGGGCTGACCTACGGCATGGACGCGCCCAGCGTGCTGGAAGTGGACGATGGGGCGTTTGTCCTGAATAGTTTTTCGAAGTATTTCGGCATGACCGGCTGGCGCCTGGGCTGGCTGGTGGCGCCGCCCGGCGCCGTGGCAGACCTGGAAAAGCTTGCACAGAACCTGTACATCAGTGCCCCCAGCATGGCCCAGCATGCTGCGCTGGCGTGCTTCCAGCCGCAAACCCTGGCGATTCTGGAAGAGCGCCGCGCCGAATTCGCCCGTCGCCGCGACTACTTGTTGCCAGCCCTGCGCGAGCTGGGCTTTGGTATTGCCGTCGAGCCTGAGGGGGCTTTCTACTTGTACGCCGACATCAGCGCCTTCGGCGGCGATGCCTTTGCGTTCTGCCGGCACTTCCTCGAAACCGAGCACGTGGCCTTTACCCCCGGCCTGGATTTTGGTCGCCACCTGGCGGGGCATCATGTGCGTTTTGCCTACACCCAGAGCCTGCCGCGCCTGGAACAGGCCGTGCAGCGCATCGCCCGCGGCCTGCGGAGCTGGCAAGGCTGATGGCGTTTTTTCCTCCACTCGAGCAGGGGCGCCTACTGCGGCGCTACAAACGGTTTTTGGCGGACATCGAGCTGGCCAATGGCGAGCACATGACCATCCATTGCCCGAACACCGGGTCCATGCTCAATTGCATGCGCGAAGGCGGGCAGGTGTGGTTCAGCCGCTCCAACGACCCCAAGCGCAAGCTGCCAGGCACCTGGGAGATCAGCGAAACGCCCCAAGGCCGCCTGGCCTGCGTGAACACCGGGCGCGCCAACGCGTTGGTTGAAGAGGCGCTGCGTGCCGGGGTTATCAGCGAGCTGGCCGGTTTCACCGCACTCAGGCGTGAAGTGGCGTATGGCGAAGAAGGCAGCCGCATCGACTTTCGCCTGGAGTTCGACGCCGGCCCGGCCTATGTCGAAGTCAAGAGCGTGACCCTGGGCTACCCCGACACCGCCGTCGCGGCCTTCCCCGACGCTGTTACCCAGCGCGGTGCCAAGCACCTGCGTGAACTGGCGACGCTGGCTCGCCAAGGTGTGCGTGCGGTGCAGTTGTACTGCGTGAACCTGACCGGCGTTGACGCCGTGCGCCCGGCCGAGGAAATCGACGCGGGCTACGCCCAGGCCTTGCGCGCCGCCGTGGCTGAAGGCGTGGAGGTGCTGGCGTACGGCACCTACCTGGATGCCGAGCGTATCGTCATCGACCGCCCCTTGCCTGTACTGCTCAACCCTTGAGCCAGATGCCCTGGCTGTCTTCATGGCAGCCCAGGGCCTGCAGGCTGTCGCCCTCGCACGGCCCGGCCACGCATTCGCCGCTTTCTATCAGGAACAAAGCGCCATGATGGGCGCAGTGAATCAGGCTGGCGCTGTCATCGAGAAAGGCATCTGCAGCCCAGTTCAGTGGGATGCTGCGGTGTGGGCAGCGGTTGCGGTAGAGGTACACCTGGCCCTGGCGGCGCACGCCGAACAGGTCGACGCCGTCTACGCTGAAGGCGCGGCTGTGGCCCTCGGCCAATGAGCTGGAGGTACAAAGGAAGTGCATGGCAAGGACGACTCGTGAAACACGTGATTGCTTGACGCTTCAATGCGAATAATTATCAAATTGCCCGCATTCGATGCGCCCGGCTGTCTATGGTGCGCAGTTCCGCCGCCCGCCACAAGGCGCGCGGCCCGCCTTCAGAAGGAAATCCGATGATGCGCCGTCCCGCTGCCCTGATCGCCCTGTGCGCAGGCCTTGTGCTGTCCACCCAGGCCCTGGCTGCCGAACTGCCGCAGCGATGGGTCAGCGCCGGTGGTGCGCTGAGCGAGTGGGTCACTGCGCTGGGCGGCGAATCACGCCTGGTCGGCGTCGATACCACCAGCCAGCACCCCGCATCGCTGAAGGCGCTGCCGAGCGTCGGCTATCAGCGCCAGTTGTCTGCCGAAGGTATTCTCAGCCTGCGCCCAGATGTGTTGGTGGGCACCGAAGAAATGGGCCCGCCGCCGGTGTTGGCGCAGATTCGCAAGGCGGGTGTGCGGGTGGAGTTGTTCTCCAGCAAGGCCGAACTGGATGCGGTCGATCAGAACCTCAAGCACCTGGGCCAGTTGCTGGGTGCCGAGCCACAAGCCACCGCGTTGGCGGCGGGCTATCGTCAGCAGTTGGATGCGTTGCAGGCTCAGGTCAAACACGCTCAGGCAGGCCAGAAGGCGCCCGGGGTGTTGCTGCTGGTGGGCCATGCCGGTGCCAAGCCGCTGATCGCAGGGCAAGGCACTGCCGGCGATTGGCTGCTACGCCAGGCCGGGGCGCACAACCTGGCCGAGCATCAGGGTTACAAGAACTTCTCCAATGAGGCACTGGCGGCGCTGGACCCGGATGTAGTGGTGTTCTCCGACCGTGCGTTGGCCGACGAGCAGGCGCTGCAAGCGCTGCTGAAGGAAAACCCAGCGCTGGCGGCCTCCCGCGCCGTGCGTGAACAGCGCCTGGTGTCGCTCGACCCGACGCTGCTGGTTGGCGGCCTTGGGCCACGCCTGCCAGCGACCCTGCGCTCGTTGGTTGCCACCTTCTACCCGGCAGCCAAGGGCAGTTTCGCTCAATGAGACAACGCGTTCAGCCACGCACATTGATCATCTGCCTGAGCTTGCTGTGCCTGTTGGCGGTGTGGCTGTCCCTGGCCCTGGGGCCGGTCAGCCTGCCGCTGTTCGATACCTTGCGCGCTGGGCTGCGCTTGTTGGGGCTGCCGATCGCCGGTGATGGCCTGCAGCAGGCGGAAATGATCCTCGGCCAGATTCGCCTGCCGCGCACCTTGCTGGGGCTGGCGGTGGGGGCGGTGCTGGCGCTGTCCGGCGTGGCCATGCAGGGGCTGTTCCGCAACCCGTTGGCCGACCCAGGGCTGGTAGGCGTCGCCGCCGGGGCGGCAATGGGCGCTGCAGTGGCCATTGTCGGCGGCAGCTGGTTTGGCGGAATGCCGGAGGTGCTGGCGCCTTATCTGCTGTCGCTGTGCGCCTTCATCGGCGGGCTTGGGGTGACCGCGCTGGTCTATCGCCTGGGGCGGCGCGACGGCCAGACCAATGTCGCCACGATGCTATTGGCCGGCGTGGCCATGACCGCGCTGGGCGGCGCGGCGGTGGGGCTGTTCTCCTACCTGGCCGATGACGCCACCTTGCGCACCCTGACGTTCTGGAACCTGGGCAGCCTCAACGGTGCCAGTTACGAGCGGCTGTGGCCGCTGTTGATGGTGGCGACCGGCGTGGCGCTGTGGTTGCCGCGGCGCGCGCGGGCGCTGAATGCCTTGCTGCTGGGGGAGTCGGAGGCGCGGCACCTGGGTATCGAGGTAGAGCGGCTCAAGCGCGAATTGGTGTTCTGTACCGCGCTGGGTGTCGGCGCGGCGGTGGCGGCGGCGGGGCTGATCGGCTTCATCGGGCTGGTGGTGCCGCACCTGGTGCGCTTGCTGGCAGGGCCCGATCACCGTGTGGTGTTGCCGGCCTCGCTGTTGGCGGGCGGCGTACTGATGCTGTTTGCCGACCTGGCGGCACGGCTGGTGCTGGCGCCAGCCGAACTGCCGATCGGCATTGTCACTGCGTTTATCGGTGCGCCGTTTTTCCTGTTTCTGCTGATTCGAGGGCGCAGCTGATGTTGCAAGTCGAGGGCCTGCACCTGCGGCGGGGAAGCAACGAGGTACTCCACGACATCCACCTGCAATTGGCCCCGGGGCAGGTGGTGGGCGTGCTCGGCCCCAACGGCGCGGGCAAGAGCAGCTTGCTGGGGGTGCTGTGTGGCGAGCTGGCGCCCGGCCAGGGGCATGTGACCTTGCAGGGCCGGCCGTTGGCCGATTGGGCAGGGCAGGAGCGGGCCAGGCGCCTGGCGGTGTTGCCGCAAGTGTCCAGCCTGGGCTTCTCGTTCAGGGTCGAGGAAGTGGTGGGCATGGGGCGGATGCCGCATGGCAGTGGCCAGGTGCGCGACGCCGAGATCGTCGAAGCAGCCTTGCGTGCCGCGGATGCCTGGCACCTGCAGGGGCGCAGCTACCTGGCGCTGTCGGGCGGTGAGCGGCAGCGGGTGCACCTGGCGCGCGTGCTGGCCCAGCTGTGGCCAGGTGAGCAGGGGACTACGCTGTTGCTTGATGAGCCGACGTCGATGCTCGACCCACTGCATCAGCACACGACCCTGCAAGCGGTGCGCCGCTTTGCCGACCGAGGCGCTGCGGTGCTGGTGATCCTGCATGACCTGAACCTGGCGGCACGCTACTGTGACCGTATCCTGTTGCTTGAGCAGGGCCGCTGCCATGCCTTGGCCTCCCCCGACGAAGTGCTGACGCCTGGGGCATTGAAGGCGGTGTTCGGTATCGATGTGCTGGTACAGGCTCATCCGGAGCGTGGCCACCCGCTGATCATCACCCGCTAGGAGGCATTGCCGATGCGCCATCCACTGCTGTCCGGTTTATCGCTGTGCCTGGTGCTGGCGCTGGGCGGATGCCAGGCCAGCCTGCCACCGTTGCCTGGCTGGCAGAGTACTGAAGGGCGCGAGCATGCGCAGTTGGGGCACATCAAGGATCTGGCCAGCGGGCAGCTTATCAGCCCGGAACAACTGGTCACGCAGCTGGCCGATGCCCCGCGTGTGCTGGTAGGGGAGAAGCACGACAACCCCGACCACCACGCACTGCAGTTGTGGTTGTTGCAGGCCCTGCAGAGTCGGCGCGCTCAGGGCAGCCTGTTGATGGAGATGCTGCAGCCTGAGCAGCAGCCGCTGGTCGACAAACTTGAGGCTCAGCCACCGTTGCCCGCGGACTTGCCCAAGGCGTTAGCGTGGGAAGAAGGCTGGGACTGGCAGTTGTACGGGCCGTTGGTCACGCAGGCCTTGCAGCACGGCATCCCGCTGCTGGCCGCCAACCTTTCACCTGGGCAGATGCGCCACGCCTATCGGCACCCGGCTTCGTTACCGGGCGCACAGTCCAATGCGCCTAGGGTCAAGGCCGCGTTGCTTGAACAGGTGCGTGCCGGGCACTGCGGCTTGCTGCCGGAAAGCCAGTTGCCGGCCATGCTTGCCGTTCAACAACAGCGCGACCGGCAAATGGCAGAGCAGTTGCTGAAGGCGCCGCAGCCAGCCCTGCTATTGGCTGGCGCATACCACGTACGCAAGGACCTGGGTGTGCCATTGCACTTGGCTGACCTGGGCGCGCAGGGCCGCAGCGTGGTCGTGTTGTTGGCCGAGGTCGGCGAGGAAGCCGAGGCGGGCATGGCCGATT
Source organism: Pseudomonas sp. 5.2 (assembly GCF_059025405.1). Classification (NCBI taxonomy): domain Bacteria; kingdom Pseudomonadati; phylum Pseudomonadota; class Gammaproteobacteria; order Pseudomonadales; family Pseudomonadaceae; genus Pseudomonas; species Pseudomonas sp. 5.2. The sequence continues at coordinate 12,571 of NZ_JBYBHH010000022.1, read as the reverse complement.
ATGTGTGGTACACGGCGGCGATGCCGGAGCAGGACTACTGCGCTCAACTGCGCAAGTAACGTTATGGGTATCGGCGTTGTCACCGCGCACGCGGTGCAAAACCGTCAGGCAAAAAAAGACCCGGCAAAGAGCCGGGTCAATAACCGTGATTAGCCTGATGAGGAGATAATCTGAGAGTCCGAACCAGGGGCTTTCAGTTTATCCAACCAGTCTCGCGACCAGTTGTGATAATCATAACGATTCTCATTTCGGAGTCAATCCCCTTCGTCGGTTTATTTCGCGTTTTTTTGCGCCGGGTTCTTCGCGTCCAACTGTTGATTGAGCGCTTCCTTGCGTTCGGTGGGCAAATCGTTCCAGTGCATGTCGAGCAAGGCGCCTTCAATGGCGTACAACAGCACTTTGGAGGCCCGGAACCCTCGCGTTTTCACAGCTTGGTACGCACCCACCGCACCGAGCCGGCGCAAATCCGACGCGCTGTGGATGCCGGCCGCATGCAACCATTGCGCAGAAGTCTTGCCAAGATTCTTCAGATGCTGCAATTCATCGTTCATCGAGCCTCCTTGCGATGGCTGAACGGGTGTTGGGGGATAAATCGCGAGCAGGTCAGAGAGGAGTGTAGCGGGGGTTGGAAAATGCGCGGCCTTTTGCCATCGGGTGCGACGATTGGGGAGGGGAGCCGCCTTTTACGGCCCTATCGCCGGCAAGCCATGTAGCCTTCAAGTCTAGCGCCGCACCTGTGGGAGCTGGCTTGCCAGCGATGAGGCCGGAACAAGCACCACAAGACAGTTGCTCCCACAGGGACACCACTGCCCTTGAGGCCTGTGGAACTCCTGTGGGAGCCGGCTTGCCGGCGATAAGCTGCAATGCTGACCTTACAGGCCCGGCAAGCGCTGGCGGATTTGGTCGATCACCTGGTCCATGCTGGCGCTTTCCTGCGTATCGACACGGGTGGCGTGCTGCAGTTCTGTGGCATCCAGCGGCTCACGGCTGGCCTGCTGAGCCTTGACCACCTCTAGGGTAGCGTCCGATGGGTCGGTTTTTTCCGCCTGGCGCTGCGCCAGCCAGCTGGCGATCACCGCCTCCGGGGCTTGGCAGTCGAGGACCAGGAACGGCACGCCGGTCGCGCTGGCGACCTCTGCCGCCGCTTGGCGTTGAGCATGTTTCAGGTAGGTGGCATCGAGCACCACCGGGAAACCGGCGCGCAGGATGGTGCCGGCCAGATCGTGCAGGCGCTGATAGGTCGCGGCGCTGGCATCTTGGTCATAGATGCCGGCATCTTGCTGCCCAGATAGCGTTGCCTGCTGCTCGCCGAACAGGCGCTTGCGCTCCACGTCCGAACGCACACGCACGGCGCCCAGGGCTTCGACCAGGCGCATCGCCACATGGCTCTTGCCCACCGCCGAGACGCCGTGGGTGATGGCCAGCAGACGCGAAGGGATGGCGCTGTAGCTTTCCGCCAGGTTGGCATAGTTGCGGTAGGTGCGCAGGGTGGTGGCGCGCTGCACGCCATCGGCATTGGCGGGCATGCTGAACAGGGCGACCTTGGCGCGCACCAGGGCGCGGTAGGCCTTGTAGAAGTTGAGCACTTCCAGGCCCTCGTAGTCGCCGGTCAGCTCCAAGTACTGGCTGACGAAGCGGTGCGCCAGGCACTTGAGGCCGCGGTCTTCCAAGTCCATGGCCAGGAAGCCGGTATCGGCCCAGACATCGGTCATGCGGAACGGCTCGTTGAACTCGATGCAGTCAAAGATCACCACTTTGCCGTCGATCAGGGTGGCATTGCCCAGGTGAATGTCACCGTGGCATTCGCGGGTGAACCCGTTGGCCTTGCGCGCTTCGAACAGGCCTTTGAGGCGCTCGAAACTGCTGCGTGCCCATGCCTGGAGGTTATCCAGTTGCAGCAGGTCGGCCTTGTCGCTGAGGAACGGACGGATCTGCTCGAAGTTCTGCTCGACCGGGGCCATCACGCTTTCAGGCGAGCCGTAAGGTTGCGCTGCCGGGACCTTGGGGGTCTGCAGATGGAATTCGGCGATCTGCCGGGCCATCTGGTCGATGTGCTCGGCGTTGAGCTCGCCGTTGGCTTGCAGAGTGCTGAGCATCTGCCCCTGGGGGAACTGGCGCATCTTCAGCGCGTATTCGATGGCCTCGCCGTCGCCACCGATCTGCGGCGCTTCGACGCTACCGGTGAGCGGCAGTACTTCCAGGTACAGGCCGTCGGTCAGGCGCTGGTTCAGGCGCAACTCTTCGTTACAGAAATGCTGGCGCTGGCCCAGTTCGGTGAAGTCGAGGAAGCCGAAGTTCATCGGTTTCTTGACCTTGTAGGCGTACTCGCCAGTGAGCAGGACCCAGGAGATATGCGTCTCGATGAGTTGGAACCCATCTACGGGGTGAGGGTAGAGGGCTGGGTTCTGCAACGCAGTGATAAGAGCTTGGCTCACGGGAAATCCTTCCGGGGGCAGGGAATTCGAATGCGCCATTATGGTCAATGGTGCCGTCCCTGCATACCGCCGAGGGCGCCTGCCCAGCCTTTACAAAGTGCGTATAATCCGCCGCCATGACTCGAACTCGAAACGCTCGTACCCCTCAGAAACGCCCGACCGGCCGCTCTCGCGCCTGGCTGGGCTGGGCTTTGAAGCTCAGCCTGGTCGGCCTGGTGATCCTCGCCGGCTTCGCGGTTTACCTCGATGCTGTCGTCCAGGAGAAGTTCTCTGGCAAGCGTTGGACCATCCCGGCCAAGGTATACGCCCGGCCACTGGAGCTGTTCGTCGGCCAGAAGCTGAGCAAGAACGACTTCCTCACCGAACTCGATGCCCTGGGCTATCGCCGTGAAAGCGCGGCCAATGGCCCGGGTGCGGCCGCGGTCAACGGTAATACCGTCGACCTCAATACCCGTGGCTTCCAGTTCTACGAGGGGATGGAGCCCGCGCAGTTCGTCCGCGTGCGCTTCTCTGGCGATTACGTGGCGGGGCTGGCCGGTGCCAATGGCGGCAAGCTCGACGTGGTGCGCCTGGAGCCGCTGATGATTGGCGGTATCTACCCGAAAAACCTCGAGGACCGGATCCTGATCAAGATCGATCAGGTGCCACCGTACCTGCTCGAGACCCTGGTCGCGACCGAAGACCGCGACTTCTATAGCCACTTTGGCGTGTCGCCCAAGTCCATCGCCCGTGCCGTGTGGGTCAACACCTCGGCCGGCTCCATGCGCCAAGGCGGCAGTACCCTGACCCAGCAGTTGGTGAAAAACTTCTACCTCACCAGCGAACGCAGCCTCAGCCGCAAGCTGACCGAGGCCATGATGGCTGTGCTGCTGGAGCTGCATTACGACAAGCGTGAAATCCTCGAGGCCTACCTCAACGAGGTGTTCGTCGGCCAGGACGGCCAACGCGCGGTGCATGGCTTCGGCCTGGCCAGCCAGTTCTTCTTCAGCCAGCCGCTGTCGGAGCTCAAGCTGCACCAGATCGCCTTGCTGGTGGGCATGGTCAAGGGGCCGTCCTACTACAACCCGCGGCGTTATCCTGACCGCGCCCTGGCCCGCCGTAACCTGGTGCTCGACCTGCTGGCCGAGCAGGGCGTGGCGAGCAAGGACGTGATCGAGGCGGCGAAGAAGATGCCATTGGGTGTGACCAAGCGCGGCAGCCTGGCGGACAGCTCGTTCCCAGCCTTCCTCGACTTGGTCAAACGCCAGTTGCGCCAAGACTACCGCGACGAAGACTTGACCGAAGAAGGCCTGCGCATCTTCACCAGTTTCGACCCGATCCTGCAGATGAAGGCCGAAACCTCCATGAACGAGACGTTCAAGCGCCTGGCCGGGCGCAAGGGCGCTGACGAGGTCGAGTCGGCGATGGTCGTGACCAACCCGGAAACCGGCGAGGTGCAAGCGCTGATCGGCAGCCGCCAGTCGGGCTTTGCCGGCTTCAACCGGGCCATCGACGCGGTGCGGCCGATTGGCTCGCTGGTCAAGCCGGCGGTGTACCTGACCGCGCTGGAACAGCCGAGCAAGTACACCCTGACCAGCTGGGTGCAGGACGAGCCGTTCTCGGTCAAAGGCGCCAACGGCCAGATCTGGCGCCCGCAAAACTACGACCGTCGTCCGCATGGCACCATTTACCTGTATCAAGGCCTGGCCAACTCCTACAACCTGTCGACCGCCAAGCTCGGCCTGGAAGTGGGTGTGCCCAACGTGATCAAGACCATCGGTCGGCTGGGGGTGAATGTCGACTGGCCAGCCTTCCCGGCGATGCTGCTGGGGGCAGGTGGCATGTCGCCGATGCAGGTCGCGACCATGTACCAGACCATTGCCAATGGTGGCTTCAACACGCCGATGCGCGGTATCCGCAGCGTGTTGACGGCCGAGGGTGAGCCGCTCAAGCGCTACCCGTTCCAGATCCAGCAGACCTTCGACCCAGGGTCCATCTACCTGGTGCAGAACGCCATGCAGCGAGTGATGCGCGAAGGTACCGGCCGTTCGGTGTACAACGTGTTGCCGCGTTCGCTGACCCTGGCCGGCAAGACCGGTACCAGTAACGACTCGCGCGACAGCTGGTTCTCCGGCTTTAGCCAGGACCTGCTGGCCGTGGTGTGGATGGGCCGCGACGATAACGGCAAGACGCCGTTCACCGGTGCCACCGGCGCCCTGCAGGTCTGGACCAGCTTCATGAAGAAGGCCGACCCGCTGCCGCTGGACATGCCGCAACCGGACAACGTCGTGCAAGCCTGGATCGACCCGTACAGCGGCCAAGGCTCTGACGGTAGCTGTCCGGGAGCCGTGCAGATGCCGTATATTCGCGGAAGCGAACCGCCCGCCGGCGCAGCCTGTGGCGGTGAGCAGAATCCGGCAGAATCGGTCATGGACTGGGTCAAAGGCTGGATGAATTAAGCACAAGCTGCATTGATGAGGTGTGAAGTGAATAAGTGGCTGTTTCCTGCCTTGACGGCGTTGGTTGTGCTCCAGGGTTGCTCCAGTGTCCAGCGTGGCAATATCCCGGTGGTCGACTCGAGCACCCGCGTGTCCAACAGTGAACGCGTAACGGCCAACCGCTCGGCGGCTGGCATGAACAGCGGCACCTCACAAGCGCAGTCGCTGCCTGAGGATTCGGGCGTGACGGTGATGATCCCGCAGGGCGCCGGTGCCTCGAGCATCCAGACGTTCCCGGCCGGTAATGGGGCGGCGCCGATCAGCACCGCGCCGATTACCCCGGGCCCGATCTCGACCGGGCCGATGACCACCAACCCGAACCCGATCGCCGACGAGCCGTTCGATATCGCCTCGATGAACAGCACGCCGAAAGCCAGCAGTGCGCCGACTGGCATCCCGCGCAGCGGTGGCGCATCTGGCGGCTTGTCGGCCGACGAGCAGCTGGATGGGCCTGTACTGGCGCTGTTGACCACTGCCCAGCAACAGCAGGTCAGTGGTGATTTCAACGGTGCCTCGTCTAGCCTGGAGCGTGCCCAGCGTATCGCCCCGCGCGAGCCGCAGGTGCTGTTCCGTCTGGCCCAGGTGCGTTTGTCCCAGGGCGATGCAGCGCAGGCAGAGCAGTTGGCTCGCCGCGCCCTGACCTACGCCAATGGCCGCCCCGACCTGCAGGCCGAACTGTGGAACACCATTGCCCAGTGCCGTGAAAAACAAGGTGACAGTGCCGGTGCGGCGCTGGCGCGGCAGAAGGCCCGAGTGAATTCCTGATGATCGAGCAACGCATTCTGGACATCGCCGACCACCTGCTGCTGATCGAGCGTGAGTTGAAGGTGCAAGGCTGGTGGGACGATGAGCCGCCCAGCGATGAAGCGCTGGAAAGCACTGTGCCCTTCGCGGTCGATACGATGACCCTGGAGCAGTGGCTGCAATGGATCTTCCTGCCCCGCATGAAGATCATCATCGAGCTCGGCCACCCGCTGCCCAGTGCCTCGGGCATCCTGGTGATGGCTGAAACGGTGTTCACCGATCGCCCGGAGCAGAGTCGCGAGCTACGGCGCCTGCTAGCAGAGTTCGATCAATTGATCGCTTCTGGAGCCTGATTTCTTCTCTTTTTCCTTCAAGGGCCGCAGATTGTGGCCCTTTTTTATGGAAATCTTCTTAATTCTGCTGCTGCTATCCTTTTTAGTGGTGGCAGGAATTCATCTTGAGGAAAAATTGGCAATAATTTTTCTTGACTTGTAGCCGCCAAATCACAAGAATCCAACTTCCGCTGTAGAGGGACTGCCAGAAGCAGACCCGCTAAGCAGATCATGAGGCGCACACCCGCGCCGACCTGTTACACCCCGCAACGCGTTACCTCGCGCTGGGTGGGAAAACCCCGCAACACTCTGGGGCGCGCCCAATACTTGCTCAGTCAGTGCTGACGTTCGCTCATGCTCTGCTTGGCAGTAAACCTATTAAGACCCGTCCACTAGGGACGGTATTCTGGCGTTTTAGAGGTGAACAACGTGGAGCTTTTATCTGGCGCTGAGATGGTCGTCCGCTTCTTGCGTGACGAAGGCGTTAAGCACATCTACGGGTACCCTGGCGGTGCTCTCCTTCATGTTTACGATGCCCTGTTCAAGGAACCGGAAGTCGAACACATCCTGGTTCGTCACGAACAGGCTGCAACCCATATGGCGGACGGCTACGCCCGTGCCACCGGCAAGGCCGGTGTGGTGCTGGTAACCTCCGGCCCGGGTGCGACCAATGCCATTACCGGCATTGCCACCGCCTACATGGATTCGATTCCGATGGTCATTCTGTCCGGCCAGGTGCCTAGCACCATGGTGGGTACCGATGCCTTCCAGGAAACCGACATGATTGGCATCTCGCGGCCGATCGTGAAGCACAGCTTCATGATCAAAAACGCCACCGAGATCCCAGAAGTTCTGAAAAAAGCCTTCTACCTGGCGCAATCCGGCCGTCCTGGCCCGGTCGTGGTCGACATTCCAAAAGATATGACCAACCCGGCCGAGAAGTTCGAATACGTCTACCCGAAGAAGGTCAAGCTGCGCTCCTACAGCCCGGCGGTCCGTGGCCACTCCGGCCAGATCCGCAAGGCCGCCGAGATGCTGCTGGCTGCCAAGCGCCCGATCGTTTACGCCGGCGGCGGCGTGATTCTGGGTGGCGGCTCCGAAGCCCTGACCGAAATCGCCAAGTCGCTGAACCTGCCGGTTACCAATACCCTCATGGGTCTGGGTGGCTTCCCGGGTACTGACCGTCAGTTCCTCGGCATGCTCGGCATGCACGGCAGCTTCACGGCCAACATGGCCATGCACAATGCTGACGTCATCTTTGCCGTCGGTGCGCGTTTCGATGACCGTGTGGTCAACGGCCCGGCCAAGTTCTGCCCGAATGCCAAGATCATCCACATCGACATCGACCCGGCGTCGATTTCCAAGATGATCAAGGCCGACGTGCCTATCGTTGGCCCAGTCGACAGCGTCTTGACCGAGATGCTCGGCATCCTCAAGGAAATCGGCGAGCAGCCTGACAAGGCCGCCGCAGAAGCCTGGTGGAAGCAGATCGATGAATGGCGTGGCGACGGCGACCTGTTCCCTTACAACAAGGGTGATGGCAGCGTCATCAAGCCGCAGACCGTGATCGAAACCCTGTGCGAAGTGACCAAAGGCGATGCCTTTGTTACCTCCGACGTGGGCCAGCACCAGATGTTCGCGGCGCAGTACTACCGCTTCAACAAGCCGAACCGCTGGATCAACTCCGGTGGCCTGGGCACCATGGGCTTCGGCTTCCCGGCGGCGATGGGCGTCAAACTCAACTTCCCGGACCAGGACGTGGCGTGCGTGACCGGCGAAGGCAGTATCCAGATGAACATCCAGGAGCTGTCCACCTGCATGCAGTACGGCCTGCCGGTGAAAATCGTCAACCTGAACAACGGCGTGCTGGGCATGGTCCGCCAGTGGCAGGACATGGCGTACAACGGCCGTCACTCGCACTCCTATGTCGAGTCGCTGCCTGACTTCATCAAGCTGGCCGAGGCCTATGGTCATGTGGGTATCCGCATCACCAGCCTGAAAGACCTCAAGCCGAAGCTGGAAGAGGCATTCGCGATGAAAGACCGTCTGGTGTTCATCGACATCGCGGTTGACCGTACCGAGCACGTCTATCCGATGCAGATCAAGGATGGCTCGATGCGTGACATGTGGCTGAGCAAGACGGAGCGTACCTGATATGCGGCACATCATTTCCTTGCTGCTGGAAAACGAACCCGGTGCCTTGTCTCGCGTCGTTGGTCTGTTCTCCCAGCGTAACTACAACATTGAAAGCCTGACCGTGGCGCCGACCGAAGACCCGACCTTGTCGCGTCTGACGCTGACCACCGTTGGCCATGACGAAGTGATCGAACAGATCACCAAGAACCTGAACAAGCTTGTCGAAGTGGTAAAGCTTGTCGACCTGTCGGAAAGTGCTCACATCGAGCGTGAACTGATGCTGGTCAAGGTCAAGGCCACCGGAGCCCAGCGGGCCGAGATCAAGCGCACCACGGACATTTTCCGTGGCCAGATCGTCGATGTGACCGCCAGTGTGTACACCGTGCAACTGAGCGGCACCAGCGACAAACTGGACAGCTTCATCCAGGCCATCGGCACCGCATCGATTCTCGAAACCGTGCGCAGTGGCGTCACCGGCATTGCCCGTGGCGACAAAGTGCTCAGCATCTAAATTCAAAAATTAGCGATGGCTCCGCAGGGGCCGAGATATAACCAGGGGTATTTTCATGAAAGTTTTCTACGATAAAGACTGCGACCTTTCCATCATCCAGGGTAAGAAAGTCGCCATCATCGGTTACGGTTCCCAAGGCCACGCCCAGGCGTGCAACCTGAAAGACTCCGGTGTAGACGTTACCGTCGGTCTGCGTAAAGGCTCGGCCACCGTTGCCAAGGCAGAAGCCCACGGCCTGAAAGTGGCCGACGTGGCTACCGCTGTCGCTGCTGCCGACCTGGTCATGATCCTGACTCCGGACGAGTTCCAAGGCGCTCTGTACAAGAACGAGATCGAGCCGAACATCAAGAAAGGCGCAACCCTGGCCTTCTCCCACGGCTTCTCGATCCACTACAACCAAGTCGTGCCACGTGCCGACCTCGACGTGATCATGATCGCGCCGAAAGCCCCGGGCCACACCGTGCGCTCGGAGTTCGTCAAAGGCGGCGGCATCCCTGACCTGATCGCTATCTACCAGGACGCTTCGGGCAACGCCAAGAACGTTGCGCTGTCCTACGCCGCAGGCGTGGGTGGCGGCCGTACCGGCATCATCGAAACCACCTTCAAGGACGAGACTGAAACCGACCTGTTCGGCGAGCAGGCTGTTCTGTGCGGCGGTACCGTCGAGCTGGTCAAAGCCGGTTTCGAAACCCTGGTTGAAGCGGGCTACGCGCCAGAAATGGCCTACTTCGAGTGCCTGCACGAGCTGAAGTTGATCGTTGACCTCATGTACGAAGGCGGTATCGCCAACATGAACTACTCGATCTCCAACAACGCCGAGTACGGTGAGTACGTCACCGGCCCAGAAGTCATCAACGAAGAATCCCGCAAGGCCATGCGCAACGCTCTGAAGCGCATCCAGGACGGCGAGTACGCGAAGATGTTCATCTCCGAAGGTGCTACCAACTACCCATCGATGACCGCCAAGCGTCGTAACAACGCTGCCCACGGCATCGAAATCATTGGCGAGCAACTGCGTTCGATGATGCCTTGGATCTCGGCGAACAAGATCGTCGACAAAGCCAAGAACTAAGTTTCTTGCAACATGAAAAACGCGGCTTCGGCCGCGTTTTTTCGTTTAGGCAGCCGGCATCTGGTATAAAGCAGACCAGTGGCCTGCCGTCAGAACCTGTTTCGCAGGCCCGTGTCGAACATATTCCACCCTGTTGCAAGGTACCCTACATGAGCGAACGTCCCGAAGAGCCGAACAAGCCCTCCGACGCCGAAAGCCTGCTACCTGTCGATGAGCACATTGAAGAGGGCCATGACGCCGAAGGGCGCAAGGTCCGGCATCGCGGCATCTATCTGCTTCCTAACCTGTTCACCACCGCCAACCTGTTCGCCGGCTTCTACTCCATCATCAACTCGATGAGCGCGCAGAGCGCGTTGAGTGCTGGCGACCCGCGCGAGGCAAGCAAGTACTTCGCCTTTGCCGCCATCGCCATCTTCGTCGCCATGGTGCTCGACGGCCTGGATGGCCGTGTGGCTCGCATGACCAATACCCAAAGCGCCTTCGGGGCCGAGTACGACTCGCTGTCGGACATGGTCGCCTTTGGTGTTGCCCCGGCGTTGCTGGCCTTTGGCTGGGCGTTGGGTGACATGGGCAAGGTCGGCTGGATGGTTGCCTTCATCTATGTGGCTGGCGCTGCATTGCGCCTGGCGCGCTTCAATACCCAGGTGGGTACCGCCGACAAGCGTTACTTCATCGGCCTGGCCAGCCCGGCGGCTGCAGGTGTGGTTGCGGGCACCGTGTGGGCCTTCAGTGACTACGGTATCCAGGGCTCCAAGCTGTCGTTCCTGGTGGCGCTGCTGGTAGCGGCGGCTGGCATGTTGATGGTCAGCAACATCAAGTACAACAGCTTCAAGGAGCTCGACCTCAAAGGGCGTGTGCCGTTCGTGGCCATCCTGGCGGTGGTCCTGGTGTTCGCGGTGGTATTCAGCGACCCGCCCCGCATCCTGCTGCTGATCTTCCTTGCCTACGCGGCTTCGGGGCCGATCCAGTTCTTGCTGCGGTCTCGCCGTCGCAAGTCGTGACAATGATTTAATGATGGAATAACCCTCCGGCTCCATAGTCTTACTGGTACATCCGTTATCCAGTGCTATGGAGCCGTCCATGCTCATCAAGCTTCCCAGGTCATCCGAGTGCAAGGCGTCGGAGATCACGCCCGAAGGCCTCTATCTTTCTCGTCGCACCGTGCTCGGTGGCTCGCTGGCGGGCCTTGCCCTGGGCGCGCTACCGAGCCTGGGGCATGCCGCCGAGGCCAGCCGCTACGCTGATGTCGAGGCGGGCGCTGCACCCGCCTGGTTCAGTGACAAGCTTGCGGCGACGCGGTGGCAGGCGGTAACGGTCAAGGATGAGGCGATTACCCCCTTCAAGGACGCGACCCACTACAACAACTTCTATGAGTTCGGGCCCGACAAGGGTGACCCGGCTGCCAATGGCGACAGCTTGCAGACCGAGCCTTGGTCTGTGGTGATCGATGGCGAGGTCGGCAAGCCCGGGCGCTATGCCCTGGAAGACTTCGTCAAACCTTATCAGCTCGAAGAGCGCATCTACCGGTTGCGCTGTGTCGAAGCGTGGTCGATGGTCATCCCCTGGCTTGGCTTCCCGCTGGCGCAAGTACTCAAGCAAGTGGAACCGACATCCAACGCGCGCTACGTACGCTTCGAAACACTCAAAGATCCACAGCATATGCCAGGGCAACGCTCAGGCTTCGCCTTGATCGACTGGCCCTATAGAGAAGGGCTGCGCCTGGATGAGGCCATGCACCCGTTGGCGATTCTGGCGGTGGGTATGTATGGCCGCGAGCTGGCCAACCAGAATGGCGCGCCGTTGCGCTTGGTGGTGCCATGGAAGTACGGGTTCAAGAGCATCAAGTCGATCGTGCGGATCAGCCTGGTGGCCGAGCGCCCGCAAACGACCTGGGAGGGGCTGGCGCCAGATGAGTATGGCTTCTATGCCAACGTGAACCCCGAGGTCGATCACCCGCGCTGGACCCAAGCGCGTGAGCGGCGCCTGCCAAGTGGCCTGTTCAGCCCCAACGTACGGTCAACGCAAATGTTCAACGGCTACGCCGACGAAGTGGCTTCGCTGTATGCCGGCCTCGACCTGCGGAAGAACTATTGATGCGCTATCCCTGGTTGCGCCTGGCCATCTTTATAGTGGGGTGTGTGCTGCCACTCTGGTGGTTGTATGAGGCTGCGATGAACCTGCTGGGGCCGGACCCAGGGAAGATCCTGATGGACCGGCTGGGGTTGGGCGCGCTGACGTACCTGCTGGTGACCTTGAGCATGACGCCGCTGCAGCGGCTGACAGGGTGGTCGGGCTGGATCGTCGTGCGCCGCCAACTGGGGTTGTGGTGTTTTTCCTACATCGTGCTGCACATCCTTTGTTACCTCTTCTTTATTCTGGGGCTGGACTGGGGGCAGTTCGCTGTCGAGCTGCGTAAGCGGCCCTACATTATTGTGGGGGCGCTTGGCTTCCTCGGGTTGTTGGCGCTGGCGGTAACCTCGAATCGGTATAGCCAGCGCCGGCTGGGTGCGCGGTGGAAGAAGCTGCATAAGCTGGTGTATGTGATTCTCGGCCTGGGGCTGCTGCATTTCCTGTGGATCGTGCGCTCAGATCTGCGCGAGTGGGCTATCTATGCCGGCATTGGTGCCGTGTTGATGGCGCTGCGTATTCCTGCAGTTGCACGGCGTGTTCCTCGGGTGATCAGCAAGCGGGGGAGGGTGGTTTGAAACATTGTTGAAATAAAGGGTTGACGGGATTTCGAATCCCCTTATAATGCGCCCCACTTCCAGCGTGATTGGAACGAGAAACTCCTTGAGTATCAACGAGTTAATCGATTCAGGTAGTGTTGTAAGGGCTTCGATCGAAAGATCGTCAGTGGTTGAAAA
>NZ_JBYBHH010000021.1:0-104889 GCF_059025405.1 Pseudomonas sp. 5.2 | reverse complement strand
CTACCGAAAGAATCTCATCGGCATGGCTCATACGACCCTCTTTCTTTTTGTTATGACCAATAAATGATCGGCATCCTTTCCATGGGCGGAAACAGCTGCAGACGTGCGATTGGCAGGGTGCTCAAAAAAGCAGTGAGCGAATCAGAACGGTGATGATCTTATGGTTGAGCCAGCGGTGCGTGGCACGCTGGTAAAGCCTCGGGGTAGCGGGCTTTTGTGAAGGACTGGCTGAACTGTAGCCCTGGCGATCGGCATGGAATAGAACGGAAGCGTCAATTTATGGTATGCCGGGGCCCAGGGCTTGCCACGGCATAGGGACTGTAGGAGCAGCCTTGTGCTGCGAAGAGGCCGGTGATAACACAGTGAATCTTTAGTGTTATCACCGGCCTCTTCGCAGCACAAGGCTGCTCCTACCGGGTAAGTGGGTCACCCCTTCGATGCTGCCTCGATCTTGGCAACATCGATCTTGCCCATTTCCATCATGGCCTCGAACGCCCGCTTGGCAGCAGCCCGGTCGGGATTGGCAATGGCATCGATCAGGATGCGTGGGCAGATTTGCCACGACACCCCCCACTTGTCCTTGCACCAGCCACAGACGCTGGCCTCGCCGCCATGGCTGACGATGGCATCCCACAACCGGTCGGTCTCGGCCTGGTCCTCGGTGCTGACCTGAAACGAGAACGCCTCGCTATGGCTAAAGGCCTTGCCCCCATTGAGCCCAACGCAAGGGATACCCATGACGATGAACTCGACAGTAATCACATCGCCTTGCTTGCCCGACGGGTAGTCGCTAGGGGCTTGGTGCACCGCCACTACCCGGCTGTCGGGGAAGGTGCGAGCGTAGAAGTTGGCCGCCTCTTCGGCGTCATGGTCGTACCACAGGCAGATCGTGTTTTTGGCAGTCATGGCAGGGCTCCATGAATGAGAGTGGGCCTTTGAGTCTAGTTCACGGCCTTGCCGTCGGCGCCGCTGCATGGCCCGGTATTCGCCTTCAGGACGGCCGGTCTTTGCAACATTCTGCAGACATTTCCGACGTTAGGTAGTGAACCTGCTTACATAAAAAAGGTCTTTCGCTGACGGTCAACTCACCGACCGGTTCACCGGCCCAGTCAGCGGGCCTACTTTTGTCCTGTTTCAGCGAAGACCAACATGCCCGAATCCCGCCCCACATTCTCCGCCCTCCCAGCCCTGCGCGGCGGCCTGATCGCAGCCCTGGTGGCCCTCGCCGCCCCGGTGCATGCCGAGGAGCCTGCCAGCGATGCGCGCTGGGTCAGCGACAGCCTGAGCACCTACGTGCGCAGCGGCCCGACCGATGGCCACCGGATTGTCGGCACCCTCAAGTCCGGCCAGAAACTGACGCTGGTCACCACCCAAGGCAACTACAGCCAGGTGCGTGGGCAGAATGGCGACCTGGTGTGGATCCTCAGCAGCGACCTGCAGGCGGTGCCAGGCCAGGGCGAACGCCTGCCGCAGCTCGATGCCCAGGTCGCCGACCTGTCCGGGCAGCTCAAGAGCATCGATGACAGCTGGAAAAACCGCGTGCAGGGCATGCAAGAGACACTGGACTCGCGCAAGCACCTGATCGACGAGCTGGAAGCGCGCAACAAAGCGCTGAACGAACAGCTCGACCAAAGCCAGTCGACCTTGCGCGATACCCAGGCCCGCCTGGGGGATGAGAACAAGCAGGTGATGATGCGCTATATGGTGTACGGCGGCAGTATTGCAGGCGCGGGCCTGCTGATGGGGTTGATCTTGCCGGCGCTGACGCGTGGGCGGAAGAAGAATGACCGCTGGTTCTGATTTGGGGTGCTTCAAGGGCTTGAGGCGGGCGTGCTCAAAAGGGTCGCGCGCCCACGCCCCAGGAATAATTGGCCCGAAACAGATGGAGCAGCCTTGTGCTGCGAAGCGCCGCGCGGGCGGCGCTCGATCCCCCAGACAAAGAACGCTTCAAGGCATGCACCCGCCCCCTACAACAGCCGCTCCAAAGCCTCCAGCACATGCGCCGTAGCACGTTCAGCCTGCCCTTCACGGCAGGCGATGCCCAGTTGCCGCCACAACCCCGGACGCAACGGTCGCCGGGCAATCCGCCGGTCCAGCTCGGGCGCCTCGCCCTCCTGCGGCAGCAATGTCGCGCCGTAGCCGGCCCCCACCAGGCTTTTGATCGCATCGTTGTAGTTCAGCTCGATGCGCGGCTCGGGGAACAACCCCGCCGCAGCGAACCATTCCCCCGTCACCCGCGACAACTGCGTGCTGCTGTCATTGAGAATCAACGCCCGCTGCGCCAACCATGCCGGGGTAACCTTGGCCGGCGGCTGCCAGTCGGCCGGCACATAGGCCAAGATCGGATCGCGTCGCCACGGGGTGATCTTGAGCCCTTTGCCTGCCACTTGCGGCAAGGCCACCAGGCCAATGTCCAAGGCCCCCTCGCGCAACCGCGCCAGCGACGCCTGCGAGGTCAGCACCTGCACCTGCACATCGATCCCCGGGTGCACTTCGCGCAGGTACTCGAGCGCTTTGGGCAACAGGTGGGCAATGGCGCCAGTCGAAGCCCCCAGGCGGACCCTGCCAGTCAGCCCCTCGACCTGACGGCGCACCTCGTCCAGCGCCAGGTCGGCATCGGCCAGCAAGCGACGGGCTCGGGCCAGCAGCGTCTCGCCGATGGCCGTAGGCCGTACCTGCCCACGGTTGCGGGTGAGCAACGGCGCGCCGACCCGTGCCTCCAGCTCGGCCACATGCAGGCTGATGGTAGGAGGGGCCAGGTTGAGCCGGCGAGCGGCCTCGGCAAACGAGCCGAGGTCGGTGATTTCGACCAGCGTGCGGAGGCGGTCGAGGCTGATTTCGCGCATGAATAGCTTCAGAAATAATGAATATCAGCATCATGATATTCAAATTTCCTTTAGTCCAGCCGCAGGCGAGCATAGGCCACCCTCCCCTGACCGGACCTCGACCATGCATACCCCTGTTGTCTTTATCGACGGTGACCAAGGCACCACTGGCCTGCAGATTCACGCCCGCCTGCACGGGCGCAATGATGTGCGCCTGCTGACCCTGCCCGAGGCCGAGCGTAAAGACCCGCAGCGCCGCGCCGAGGCCATCAACAGCGCCGACATCGCCGTGCTCTGCCTGCCCGATGACGCCGCCCGCGAGGCCGTCGCGGCAATCCACAACCCGCACGTTCGGGTCATCGACGCCAGCTCCGCCCACCGCACCAGCCCCGGCTGGGTCTATGGCCTGCCGGAACTGGACGCGCAGCAAGCCGAGCGCATCGCCCACAGCACACGCGTCAGCAACCCCGGCTGCTACCCCACCGGCGCGATTGCCCTGCTGCGCCCACTGATCACCGCCGGGTTGCTGCCAGCAGATTACCCGCTGAGCATTCACGCCATCTCGGGGTACTCCGGCGGCGGCCGCGCCGCGGTCGAACGCCATGAGCAGCCGAGTGCCGAGAACACCCCAACCCTGCAGCTGTATGGCCTGGAACTGGCACACAAGCATGTACCGGAAATCCAGCAACACGCCGGGCTGTCGGCACGGCCGGTGTTCATGCCTGGTTACGGCGCCTATCGCCAGGGCATCGTGCTCAGTATCCCGCTGCAGTTGCGCCTGCTGCCCGGCCAGGTCAGCGCCGAACACCTGCAGGCCTGCTTGGAACAGCACTACCAAGGGGCTCGCCACGTTCAGCTGATGCCCCTGCACCAGCAAGGCCCCGCCGCAGCACTCGACCCCGAAGCATTGAACGACAGCAACGACCTGCGCCTGGCGCTGTACGCCAACCCGGCGCATGGCCAGGTGCTGCTGACCGCTGTATTCGATAACCTGGGCAAAGGCGCGTCCGGGGCGGCGGTACAAAACCTCGACCTGATGCTCGCCGCGCTACAGGCGCAAGGCTGATTAGGCAAAACCGGTTAAACTGTACGTCCCGCGTCAGCATGGCGCGGGTTGTATTCCTAGCCGCCGGAGCCTTCCCCCCGATGTTCATCCTGAGCCGCCTTGACAGCGTGCCGCCCGAGTCTTTCCAGAACCAGATCCGTGAGCTGGTGATCCATCACGTCGGCGAATTGAGCAGCGTCGCCATTCTTGCCGACAACCCGCTGTATCCGCTGTACCAGTACGGCGTCGGCATGGAAGTGCACCAGTACTTGCAGGCCATGGACGGTAAACGCGGCCTGTCGGTGACGCTGACCCTGGCGCTGGACGCCGATGCCCCGGACCAACTGCTCGGTTTCGCCCTGGCGTTGCCGGCCGATGATGATGCGCAAACCTGCGCACTGGCATTTCTTGCCGTGCGCGCCAGCCATCGCCGCCAAGGCATCGCCCGCGCACTGTTAGGTGATCTGCAGGCGCAACATGCCTATGTCGAGCTGAACACCTTTGCCGGCCAGGTGCCGTGGTTCGAAGCGATGGGCATGCAGGTGGTGGCAGCCAACGGGCCACAGGTGCTGATGAGCAGCACCGGGCACGCCAGCGAGGCGCTGATCGGTCGGCTGGATATCGGGCCGATCTACCAGACCACCGAGGTGCATCAAATCCACACCTACCTGCTCAACCAGCAAGGCGAGGATGCGATGATCGAGGCCGAACAGCTGCGCGACGAGCGCTTGGACCAGTTGGCCATTCAAGCGCAGGAATGTGTTCGCCAGCGCAAGACCGTGCACTGATGCTGTGGGGCCGCACGGCGGCCCCAGCTCTTTTCAGCCATGCACCCAACGCCGATGCAACCCACGCGCCAGTGCATCGAGCATGAACCCCAGCACCCCGATCAGCAGCACCATCGCCATCAGCTCCGAATACGCCAGCCGGTCACGGGTGTCGAGGATGAAATACCCCAACCCCGCACTTACCCCCAGCATCTCGCAGGGCACCAGCACGATCCAAAGGATGCCGATGGCCAGGCGCACGCCCGTCAGCACATGGCCGATCACCCCTGGCACGATGACCTTGCACAAGGTCTCCCAGCGCGTAGCACTCAAACTGCGGCTCAGTTGCAACCAACGCGGGTCGAGCTGACGCACACCTGCCGCAGTGTTGAGCAAAATCGGCCACAGCGCGGCAAATGCCAGCAGGAAATAGATCGGCTGGTCACCCACCCCCATCAGCATCACCACCACCGGCATCCACGACAGCGGCGAGATCATCCGCAAGAACTGGAAGGCCGGCGTGGTCGCCGCCTCCAGGTGCCGATAGCTGCCCACCAGCAAGCCGAGGGGGACACCGATCAACAAGGCCAGCAACAGCCCGATCAGGATACGTTTGAGGCTGACCCACACGTGGCCGTAGACCTCGCCCTGCCCCAGCAGCTCGGCCAGGCTGGCCAGGGTCGCCGCCGGCGAGAAACGCGCCGACAGGCCATCGGCCTCGCCAAACCACGCCACGCCGGCCCACCACGCCAACAGCAACCCCAGCAGCCCGGCCAAGCCCAGGCCGGTATGAATGACATGCTTGCGCATCAGACCGCGAACTCCTCGCTACGCTCGAAGTTGTCGGCAATGCCGAACACCGACGGCCCGCCAACGGCGGCGATGGCGTTGCGCACGAAACGGTCGTCGACCAGGTCGCGGGCAGTGTGCGCTGGGTCCAGGCCAGCCAGAAAACCACTGTCGCCTTCGATCAGGGTGTGCTGCAGGCGCTTGATCAGTGCTTCGGTGTAGCTGGGGAACGGGTATGGCTGGAAGTCGATACGTTTTTCGTCCCACTGCTGATGCTGGATCGCGCCACTGGCGATATAGCCTGCGCGGTCTTCGGCGGCTGGCGCCAGGACTTTGCTCAACACCGCCACTTCGTGCGGGGTGTACTTGTTGGGGCCGGCCTTGGACAGCAGCGCGGCGGCTTCGGCGCGGTGCTCGCGCGTCCACTGCTGGGCCTTTACGATGGCGTTGACCACCTTCTGCGACCACTCCGGGCGGTTGTTGAGGTCGTGCTCGTGCATGAACACCACGCAGCAGGCGTGGTTGCGCCACACATCGCCGGTAAAGCGCTGTACGCGGCCCACCTTGAGGTTCTCGGCCAGGGCGTTGAACGGTTCGGCGACGATGTAGCCAGCGATACGCTTGCTGGCCAGCGCCGGCGGCATGTCGGACGGTGGCAGCACCAGCAGGTTGACCTCGTTGGCCGCCAACTGCGCATTGGCGGGTTTCGACACCGGGGTCAGGCCGCTGTCGTTGAGCATCTGCTGCAGCACCACGTTATGGATCGAATACCAGAATGGGATGGCCACGGTCTTGCCGCCCAACTGCTTCATGTCGGTAATGTCGGGCGCCACGGTCAGCCCCGAGCCACCCACATGGTTCCAGGCCACGACCTTGGCCGGTACCTTGCTGGCGTAACGTGCCCAGACGGTCATCGGCGATAGCAAATGGATGACGTTGACCTGGCCCGAAATGAACGCCTCGATCACCTGCGCCCAACTGCGCAGCAGCACTGGGCGCTCGGCTTTGATGCCTTCGGCCTCGAACAGGCCATTGTTGTGCGCTACCAGCAAGGGGGTGGCGTCGGTGATCGGCAGGTAGCCGATGCGCACCGGCGCGTCCGGCTCGGCAGCCGCACGGGCCTGCAGGCTCGACAGCAGCGGCAACGCACCGGCGGCAGTAAGCATGGCGCCAAGCTTGAGGAAGTCGCGACGCGAAGAAGCGGAACAGCAGTCATCCATGCACATGGACAGCCTCCGAGGGCAAGGGGGTTGAGGAAGGTGGGTCTGTGCGGCTTGCCCGCCGAAGGGTTTTGACAATCTCGATACGCAGCGCGCCCAGTTCCTCGACCCGCTGCGTACGCGGTTGCGGCAGGTCGATGCGCCACTGGCCGAGCACCTGCGCTGGGTGGTTGCCCAGTAGCAGGACCCGATCGGACAGCAGCAGGGCTTCGTCGATATCGTGGGTGATCAGCACCGCAGCGGTATTGTGGGTGGCGATCAGTTGCAGCAGCAGTTGCTGCATGTCGGCGCGGGTCACTTCGTCGAGCGCACCAAACGGCTCGTCGAGCAACAGCACTTCAGGCTGACGCGCCAGGCAGCGCGCCAACGCCGTGCGTTGGGCCATGCCACCGGACAGCTGCGCCGGGTACTGGTTACGGGCATGGTCCAAGCCCACGGCGGCAATGGCATGGTCGATACGCGCACGCCGTTCGGTGGCGGCCAACTTGGGTTGGCGAGCGAAATCCAGGCCGAAGGCGACGTTCTTTTCCAGGCTCAGCCAAGGCAACAGGCTGGGGTCCTGGAAGGCCACCGCCAGGCGCGGGTGCGGCCCTTGCAACGGCTCGCCGTGCAACATCACGCTGCCGCCACGCGGTGCCTGCAAGCCCGCCAGCACCCGCAACAGGCTGGACTTGCCAACCCCGCTGGGGCCCAGGATGGACACCACTTCGCCCGGTGCCAACTGCAGATCGAACCGCGCCAGCACCTCGTGCCAGCTACCCTCGCGGGGGTAGCCGAGGCTGATAGCTCGGGCTTGCAGCACGACTTCGCTCATGCCGTGCCCGCCTGGCGTTGCAGTTCGGCGCGCAGCTGCACCAGGCTTGGCGTGACGATGGGCACGAACGCCGATTCGCGCCAACGGCGCGCGAAACCTTGGCCGTACTCGCTGAGGTACGCTTTGCCACCACTGGCCTGCAGCTCGAGCTGCACCGCGTCGGCAGCACTTTCGGCAAGGATGATGCGCAGTTTGAACAACGCCGCTGGCTGCTGCAGGAAGCGCCCGTCGAGCAGGCCCTGCTTGAGTTCACTCACGGTGTTTTCCAGGCGTTCCTTGAGCACCTGGCGGGCCTCTTCGAGGAACGAACCACGGCCTTGCAAGTGCGCCGCCACTTCATCCAACGCGCGCCGCGCCAGGCCGATGGCCATGCCGCATTGCAGCGCGAGGAAGGCCGGGCGTACCTTGGGCAGGAACTCACGGGCGTTTTCATGCAGCAGCCACTCGCGGCCCAGTTCGACCTGATGGAACGCCAGCGCGGCAGTATTGCTCGATTGCAGCCCCATCAGTTGCAAGTCGTCCGAGCGCTCCAGCCCTTGCACCTCTGACGGAATGGCCAACACGAAGGGCGCGCGCTCGGCATCGCACTCGATGGCCGCGGCCACCACAAAACCGCTCTTGCGCAGATTGGTCACCCAATGCAAGCGGCCCTCCAGGTTCCACCCCTCGCTGCTGGGGCGCCCACGCACCTGCAGGCTCTCGATGCCCGAGAGAAACTTCATGGCGTTGGACAACCCGGTGGCGCCTGCCAGCTCGCCTGTCAGCAACCTCGGCAGCAGGCGTTCGCGCAGTGACTGATTAGGGCTTTGCAGCAGGTATTCAATGAAGGCGCGCTGGCCCCAGCAGACGAACGCCGCCGCCAACGAACGGCTGGCAATGGCGGCGATGGCTTCGACCGCATCGGTCACCTGCCCGCCCGTGCCGCCCTGGGCCGGATCGACGCCGATGCGCAACATCTGCGCTTCAGCGATCTGCGCCAGCACCAGGTGCGGCTCGCACGTGCCCTGGTCAATGGCCTCGGCGTTGGCATCCAGCCATTGCCGAAATGCACAATCTTGCATGTCTGTACTCCTTTGAAAACGCCGGCGGGGCCGGCACCACACGCGGATTACGCAGAAGGCTGCCAGCGGTACTTGCTCAGCTCGTCGTTGAGCGGCGTCTGGGCGAAAACATTAGCAAAGTTGCACAGGGTTGCGAGGCTCACGCCCAGAATCACTTCCAAGGCGTTGCCTTCGCTGAAGCCGGCCTCACGAAATACCTGGTAGGTGGCCTCGCTGACGTTGCCACGGGTGGCGATGACTTCGCGAGCGAACGCGGCCAGGGTCTCGTAACGGGCATCGGGCAGTTCACCCCGCGCACGCAGCGCATCGACCACTGCCTGCGGCAGCTTGGCCTTGTTCAGCGCGACTGCAGTGTGGCCGGCGACACAAAAGTCGCAGCCATGCTGGGTGGCAGCAATCAACTGCACCACCTCACGCTCGGCCAGGGTCAGCTCGGACTTGCCGTTGAGCGCCGACACGGTCACGTAGGTTTCCAGCGCTGCCGGGGCGTTGGCCAGCACGCCGAGCAGGTTGGGGATGAAGCCGGAATTTTTCTGGGCATTTTCAAGGAATGGACGGGCCGCTTCCGGGGCGCTCTGCAGAGTGTGTAAAGTAATGCGCGAGGACATGGAGGGGTCTCCTGTGGTGGGTGTCCTTACAGTCTGTTGGTTATAAGAACTAGCCTCCATATTCATCAGTCGCCTTTCCTTGCTCCTGAGTCTTTGCATTAGATGATTTCGTCCAGCCACCTTGTCGATTGGTTATTAGAAGGCCTGGAGCTCGACGCCAGCCTGTTTCATGTCGGCCGCTATTGCGGCGGCTGGCATGCCAGCACGCAGGGCATGGGCCGCGCCAGTTTCCACCTGGTCGTGCAGGGCCATTGCTGGCTGCACCTCGATGGCCAGGCCGAGGCAGTGCGGCTGGAAGCTGGGGATGCGGTTTTTTTGCTGCGTGACCTGGCGTATCGGCTGTCCAGTGACCAGAACCCCGTCAGCGCCTGCGCCCAGCCGCGCCAGGCGATGCAGGCTCTGGATGCCACTGCCGGCGATGGCGTGGGGCTGGTGTGCGGGTTCTTTCACTTTCGCCCGGGGCTGTCGTCATTGATCGTGGAAGGCCTGGCCGATTGGATTCTGCTGCGCGCCAACGAGCCCGCCGGGCATGCGGCGCGGGCACTGTTCGGGCTGATCCTGGAAGAATGCGAACGCCTACCGCCGTCGCAGACCTTGCTGGAGCGGCTGACGCATTTGTTGTTCCTGTACGTACTGCGCCAGCAAGTGCATGCCGGGCAGCCCCTCGGCGGGCTGGTGGCGCTGGCCCGGCAGCCGGCGTTTGCCGCGTTGCTGGTGCAACTGATCGAACAGCCTGGGCAAGCCTGGACGCTGGAGAGCATGGCCGCGTGCACGGGGCTGTCGCGGTCAGCGTTTTTCAAGCGTTTCAACGAACTGGCCGGGCAGTCACCGGGGCAGGTGCTGCTGGCGTTGCGCATGCGCCATGCGTCCCAGCTGTTGCAAGCAGGCAACACCGTGGAGCAGGTGGGTGCGCAGGTGGGGTATCAGTCGGTGGCGGCGTTTACCCGGGCGTTTGCCAAGGCCGTTGGGGTGCAGCCGGGGGCGTATCGCAGGCAGCATGAGGGGCGTTGATTTGTGTTTGCCTGGTCGGGCCTCTTCGCGGGCAAGCCCGCTCCCACAGGGACGGCACTGCCCTCAGGTTTTGTGCAGTTCCTGGGCTGTCCTCAGATTCTGTGCAGTTCCTGGGCTGTCCTCAGGCTCTGTGCAATTCCTGTGGGAGCGGGCTTGCCCGCGAAGAGGCCTGGGCAGGTTGACTTAGACCTGACTCACCGGGATATCACCGCCACCCTTGCCATCCCGCCGCTCCCCCATCCATTCATTGACCTGCTGCCCGAACGCGGCAGGCGCCTTGCGCCCCACGCGCCGCGCCAGGTCTAGGATGGTCTGCTGCGCCAGCGCCTCTTCCATGCGCTTCTGCGCGCCCAGCATCACCGCATGAATTGCACAGGTGCCTTCGGTCGCCCAACCCGGTGGTGAGCCATCAAACAGCGTGCAACGCTCGCGAATCTCACGGCAATCGAAGATCTTCTTCGGCCCGTCGATAGCCGTGACGATATCCAGCACGGTGATCTCATCCGACGGCCGCGCCAGGCGGAAACCGCCGCGCACCCCTTCAGTGGCAACCACCAAGCCGGCGCGAGCCAGCTTGGTGAACACCTTGGCCAGGTATTCCTGCGGCACGCCTTGCAGCGCCGCGAGGTCGCGCACGCTGGACTCGCGCGTGTCACCGCGCTCATCCACCAAGTACAGCAGGCAATGGATGCCATATTCGACGCCAGCACTGTACAGCGACATATCAATCTCCGACCAACTTTGTCGCAATAATACGCCGATAGCGCCAGCGCCGAAAGCATTCCCTTGTTTGAAGCGATAGAAAACCGGTGGCGCCTACCCGCGCAGCACCTTCACCTCACCTTGTTTGCCGTCCGTTTCGCGCAAGTACTCCTGCAGCGAGTCGTCCATCGCCTGCATCCAGCGGGTATGGTGGGGCACCGCTTTGGTGCCGGTGATCACCGAGCGGTACGACTTGTCCCGGTAGCCCATGATGTCGTGCTTCTTGTCGGTCTTCCATTGCAGGAAGATGCGGTTCACCGCCTCGATATCGAAGCTTGGGTAATCCGTCTGCTCGATCAGGTGCCTGATGTATCGGCCTTGGAATTCGTACATCGAGGCCGTGGTTTCCAGGCCCAGCTCATCCTCGCGCCAGCGCTCGCTGTCGGCATGCATGGCGGCCTTGGCCGGCAACGTGATGCGCCCCAGCATGTAGTCGCGTGCAAACCATGCCTGTGCGTCGAACAGGTTGAAGCTGTACCAGAGGTCCTGCATGCCCAGGTAAATCAGCTGCGGGTTTTGCTCCCATACCACGCCTTGGTACAGCCCCGCAGGCCACAGGCGATTGTTGGTCTTGAGGGTGAGTTCGTCCGGCAGGAACGGGAAGTGATGCTGGTAACCGGTGCACAGGATGATCGCATCGACGCGCTTGTTCGACCCGTCGGCGAAGTACGCCAGGTCGTTCTCGACCCGGACCAGTTGCGGGCGTTCTTCCCAGCCCTTGGGCCACTTGTAGCCCATCGGTTGCGTGCGGTAGGCCGTGGTGATCGAGCGTGCACCGTACTTGTAGCACTGCGAGCCGATGTCCTCGGCCGAATAGCTGCTGCCGACAATGAGCAGGTCCTGGCCGTTGAACTCCATCGCTTCGCGAAAATCGTGGGCGTGCAGGATGCGCCCGGTGAAACGCTCGAAACCTTCGAACTCCGGCACGTGTGGGGTGGAGAAGTGCCCACTGGCCACTACCACGTAATCGAACACCTGCTCGATACCAAGCCCTGCGCTGTAGTCGTGGGCGCTAACGGTGAACTCGCGGGTGGTTTCATTGAAGCTGACGTGCTTGACCACGGTATTGAAGCGGATGTAATCGCGCACCCCGGCCTTCTTCACGCGGCCCTGAATATAGTCCCACAGCACTTCGCGCGGCGGGTACGAGGAGATCGGCCGGCCAAAGTGCTCATCGAAGCTGTAGTCGGCAAACTCCAGGCATTCCTTGGGGCCGTTTGACCACAGGTAACGGTACATGCTGCCGTGCACGGGTTCGCCATGCTGGTCGAGGCCGGTACGCCAGGTGTAGTTCCACATACCGCCCCAGTCGGCTTGCTTCTCGAAGCACACGATTTCAGGCATGGGGGCGCCCTGGGCATGGGCGGATTGGAACGCACGCAATTGTGCAAGGCCGGACGGGCCGGCGCCGATGATAGCGACACGAAGAGTCATAGTGATTCCTGAACAGTTGAACGCTGAAAAAATGCAAAGGCTCCCCAACCCCAAACGGCAAATGGCCGGGGTGGTGAAATTCAGGCGTTACGGTGCAGGTGGAGGGATGGGGCGTTTGCGCATCTGGCTAAGCAGGATGTTGACGGGCGGGATCGACAACACGTGGTACAGGCTCGAAAGCGGGGAGCGTGTCATGGGGGTGGGCCCGTATCCATTAGCGCAGGGTGCGTAATGGGGGCCTGAGGGGCGCAAGATACGTGTGATCTCGTACATGGGGGCTGAAATGGCCTCTTTTCTTTATGGTTTCTTTTTTATCTATAACGGATGGGGGTGGGGATATCAAGGATGGCGGCCCTCCCCCCTGCACCCGAACGACCGCTCGTCGCCAGCAAAATCTTCGTTTCACCGCCAAAAACCCATCAAAACACGGCCTTCCCAGGTGTTGACCGGCGGGTTGCGCCCCTACCGGGGACGAAAAAAAACTTGCAGACGAAAACTACGACCAATACAGTCGTAGTTATTCGAGGGGCACTTGCTGTGCCATCGAAGCCCTTTTTCCCTACATGACCGTTGCGGAGCACCTGCATGAAATCCAACATCCTGATCATCGGTGCCGGCTTTGCCGGTGTCTGGAGCGCCCTGAGCGCTGCTCGCCTGCTGGACCAGGCACAACGTGAAGACCTACGTATCAGCGTGCTCGCCCCTCAACCCGAGCTGCGCATTCGCCCACGCTTCTACGAAGCGGATGTGCATGGCATGAAGGCGCCGTTGGGCGAGCTGTTCGAGGCCGTGGGCGTGCACTTCATCCCTGGCAACGCCGACAGCATCGACGCCGACTGGCGCAGCGTGAGCTACACCGATGCCCAGGGGCAGCCCCAGCAAATCCACTACGACCGCCTGATCCTCGCCGCCGGCAGCCAGGTGGCGCGCCCGGCTGTACCAGGCCTTGCCGAACACAGCTTCGATGTCGACCAGATGGAGTCGGCCGTGCGCCTGGAACAGCACCTACTGGGGCTGGCCGCTCTGCCCGACTCCCCGGCGCGTAACACGGTCGTGGTTTGTGGTGGCGGATTCACCGGCATCGAAACGGCAACCGAAATGCCTGCACGCTTGCGCGCCCTGCTCGGTGACGGCAGTGCGGTGCGTGTGCTGGTGGTCGACCGTGGCGCCAGTGTCGGCGCGGCGTTGGGCGCGGGCATCACCCCATCGATCGAGGCCGCCTCTGCACAGGCGGGTGTCGAATGGCTGACCGGTACCTCGGTGGTGGCTGTCGATGCCGGCGGCGTCACCCTGGACAACGGCGAGTACATCGCCAGCAGCACGGTGATCTGGACCGCAGGCGTCAAGGCCAGCCCCTTGACTGCACAGGTCGCCGGCGAGCGTGACGCCACAGGCCGCCTGCGGGTCGACGACCACCTGAAAGTGGTTGGCCAGGCGCACATCTATGCCACCGGCGACACCGCCTGGGCCGCGGTCGATGAGCTGGGCAACCACGCCCTGATGACCTGCCAGCACGCCATCCCCATGGGCCGTCACTGCGGCAACAATGCCGCTGCCGACCTGCTGGGCATCGACCCGATCATCTATCGCCAGCCCAAATACGTCACCTGCCTGGACCTCGGCGACTGGGGTGCGGCCTACAGCGAGGGCTGGGCGCGAGAGCTGAAGTTGCACGGCCAGGAAGGCAAGGCACTCAAGCGCCAGATCAACTCGGTGTGGATCTACCCACCCGCCGCAGACCGGGCACTGGCGCTGGCCGCTGCCGACCCGCTGATCCCGATCGTCTAACACCTGAAAGCGAACAAATCCGTCAAAAAACGACGGATTTGTCCGCACATGTCGTTACATTGAATGACTGGTCAATAATGATGTCGATATGCCATCATTTAAATAAAACATTTCCGAGGGTGAGGCACACACACTAAATCCGCAGCGCATCGAGAGCTGGCACCACCCCCGGTGACCCGGCCTTCCGTCCATGCTCTTGACGCCTGCACGCCACCGTCAAGGAGCATTCCATGCAGTTACGGAATATGAAGATCGGCATTCGCGCAGCCAGCGTATTCGCCCTGTTGGGCGCACTGGTGCTGGGCATGGGCCTGATCGCCCTCTACGAGACCCGGCAAATGGACACGGCCACGGACGAGATCCGTGTCACCTGGTTGCCCGCCGTGGTCGCACTCAGTGAAATCAGCAGCAACCTCGGCCGGGCCCGCGCCGTGACGCTGCGCGCGGCGCTGGATGACAATGACAGCGAGCGCGCACGCAACCTCGAGATGCTCAAAGGCATCAACGTGCAGCTCAAGGACGGCCTCCAGGACTACGACAGCACCATCATCGCCGCCGACGACCGCGCCTTGTTCAATGCCTTCAGCACTGCCCACCAACAGTACGTCGACCTGCAGGCGCAGGTGCTCGACGACATCGCCGCCGGGCACATTGACCAGGCCAGGCAGAAAATCAACGGCCCGCTCACCCTGCATGCCGACAGCATGATGAAAGCCATGGCGGCACTGATCGCCTACAACAGCAAAGGCGCTGAAGTGGCTTCGCAGCGTAGCAGCGATGTCGCGGACCAAGCGTTGACCGCCATCATCGGCTCACTGCTGGTGATCATGCTCGCGCTGGCAGCCATCGCCACGGTGCTGACCCGCAGCATCGTCGTGCCCCTGGCCGACGCGGTGGCCGTGGCCGAACGCGTGGCCACCGGCGACCTGACCCGCGAAATTCGCGTGATCGGCCGCGACGAACCGGCGCAACTGCTGCGCGCCTTGAGCCGCATGCAAGACAGCCTGCGCGACACCCTGCGCAAGATTGCCGCATCGTCCGACCAACTGGCCTCGGCTTCGGAAGAGCTGCACACCGTCACCGAGGACACCAGCCGCGGCCTGCACCAGCAAAGTGCGGAGATCGACCAGGCCGCTACCGCTGTCAACCAGATGACCGCCGCCGTGGAAGAAGTGGCGAACAACGCGGTGAGTACCGCAGACGCGTCCAAAGGTGCCGACCGCACCACCCGCGACGGTCGCGACCAGGTCAACCAGGCCTTGGCGTCGATCCAGCACCTGGTCGACGACGTCACCGGTACCTCGGCCGAGATCGAACTGCTGGCCAACAACGCCAACGAAATCAGCCGCGTGCTCGATGTGATCGGCGCGATCGCCGGGCAGACCAACCTGTTGGCGCTCAATGCCGCCATCGAGGCAGCACGGGCCGGTGAGGCAGGCCGTGGCTTTGCGGTAGTCGCCGACGAGGTGCGCGCACTGGCCCACCGCACTCAGCAGTCCACGGCAGAAATCGAGCAGATGATCGTGGGTATCCAGACCGGCACCGAGCGCGCGGTAAGCGCCATGCACAGCAGCCAAGGGCGTGCCACGGGCACACTGGAAGTGGCCCAGTCTGCAGGCCAGGCACTTGAGGTGATTGCCGAAGCGATTGCCTCGATCAACCAACGCAACCTAGTGATCGCCAGTGCGTCGGAGGAACAGGCGCAGGTGGCGCGGGAGGTAGACCGTAACCTGGTGAATATACGCGACCTGGCGATGCAGACGTCGGCGGGTGCGAATCAGACCAGTGCGGCGGCGCAGGACCTGTCGCGGTTGGCGGTGGACCTGAATGGGATGGTTGCCCAGTTCAAGGTTTGACTCAAGATAGCTAGGGCTGCTTTGCAGCCCATCGCGGGCAAGCCCGCTCCTACAGGTAGGACGCCAGCCTTGAGGTCAGCTCACAGCTCTGTGGGAGCGGGCTTGCCCGCGATGGGCCGCACAGCGGCCCCAGTTTTGATCATCAGTCGTTCACGCTGACAGCCCGCGCACTGTTAACACTCTGCCCGCGCGTCGCCAGGCAGTAATACAGCGGCACCGTCACCAGCAACCCGATCAGCCAGGACAAATCAGCCCCTTCGACGATGTTCGAATACGGCCCCACATACAGCGCCGTATTGGCAAACGGCAGCTGCACCACGATCCCGCACGCATAGGCAATGATCGCGTGGTGGTTGAAGCGTCCATAAATGCCGCCGTCGGCACTGAAGATCGACGCGATGTCGTACTGGCCCTTCTTGATCAGGTAGAAGTCGATCAGGTTGATCGACGCCCACGGCACCAACACCAGCAACAGCGCCAGGATCAAGCCGATGAACTGGCCAATGAAGTCCGCCGACGCATTCAGCGCCACCAGGCCGCAGCCCACCAGAATCACCGAGGCCAGGATCACCCGCACCTTGATACTCGGCGTCCACTTGGCAAAGAAGGTCTGGATGGCCGTGACGATCGACAACACCGCGCCATACAGGTTGAGCGCGTTGTGGCTGATGATGTTGAGCAGGAACAACACCATCAGGATCGGGCCGAGCCAGCCGGTGGCTTGCTTGACGGCGTCCATCGCGTCCGTGCCTTCCGGTACGCACAACACCGCCACCGCACCAAAGCTGAAGCACAGGATGGTGCCCAGCGTGGCACCGAAATAGGTGGCCCAGAACGGCTTGGCAATGCCGACTTCTTTAGGCAGGTAGCGTGAGTAGTCGGAGGTGTACGGCGAGAAGCTGATCTGCCAGATGGTGCCCAGCGACACCGTGGCGATGAAGCCCGACAAGTTGAACGCACCGCGGCTGAAGAAGTCGGCCGGCAGCTCCTGGATGAACATCATGATGAAACCGGCCAGCAGCGCCGACCCCATCACCCAGGTACCGATACGGTTGAGGATATGGATGAAGCGATAGCCGATCACGCCAATGGCCGTCGCGCTGAGGGCGCCGATGACGATGGCACCAGGCATTGGCACGCTCGGGGCGATACCGTGGATGGTCTTGCCCGCCAGCACGATGTTGGAAATGAAGAAGCCCACATAGATCAGCGCCGTGAAGAACACGATCAGCAGGGCGCCATAACGGCCGAACTGGCCGCGGCTCTGGACCATCTGCGGAATGCCCAGCTGCGGTCCCTGCGCAGAGGCCAGGGCGATGACCACGCCCCCGAGCAGGTGGCCCAGCACGATAGCGACAAGCCCCCACACCAGGTTCAGGTGGAACACCTGCACCACCATCGCACCGGTGACGATGGGCAGGGGCGCAATGTTAGTGCTGAACCAGAGGGTGAACAGGTCGCGCGCCTTCCCATGGCGCTCGGCAGGTGGAACGTAATCGACCGTGTGATTCTCGACAAACTGGTGTTGCGATGACGGTTGGGACATGGTTTTCAGCTCGAAAGGTCGTTTTTATCTTTGTAAGGAAACCGCGTCTAGGCGGCCTCTCAGCTGCGGACCATATTATGGTATTCCAAACTTTTGACAACACTGATTCGGCTTAAAAAACCCTAACTGATCCGGTTCAGCAGCTGACGCTTGGGCATTGAAGTTCCGCCAAGCCCCCTATCCATGCGGCTTTGCGCCATTCATCGTGATTTTGCTACGAGGGAAAATTCCGCTTGCAAATCGAGTATTACGGTATACCATCAGACACATCAACGATAAAAACCGCGGACCACCGCAGCCCTTCTGAGGTACATGAGATGATCGACGCAACCGTCTACAAGAACGTCCTGGGCTCCTTCCCGTCCGGCGTTACCGTCATCACCACCCTGGACGACGACGGCTCGATCGTCGGCCTTACCGCCAGCGCCTTCTCCTCCCTGTCGATGGACCCGCCGCTGGTGCTGTTCTGCCCCAACTACAGCTCCGACTCCTACCCTGTGCTGATCAAGCAGAAGCGCTTCGCCATTCACCTGCTTTCTGGTGAACAGCAAGCCGAAGCCTATGCGTTCGCCAAAAAAGGCAAAGACAAAGCCACCGGCATCGAGTGGTCCCTGAGTGCGCTAGGTAACCCACTGCTGGCCAATGCCACCGCCATCATCGAATGCGAACTGTGGCGTGAATATGAAGGTGGCGACCATGCCATCATGGTCGGCAAGGTGCACAACCTGATCGTCCCCGAGCAAGCCCCGCAGCCGATGATCTACTGCCGCGGCAAGATGGCCCGCCTGCCCGCCTTCGCCTGAAGCACCTAGCCTTATTACTGACGCCTGGTGCGCCAGGCGAGACTTTCAAGCTCCGAGGAAAGCCCCATGAAATTTTCGTTGTTCGTACACATGGAACGTTGGGATGAACAGGTCAGCCACCGCCAGCTGTTCGAAGACCTGACCGAACTGACCCTGATGGCCGAGAACGGCGGTTTCAGCACCGTGTGGATCGGCGAACACCACGCTATGGAGTACACCATTTCGCCAAGCCCGATGCCGCTGCTGGCCTACCTCGCCGCGCGCACCGAGAAGATCCGCCTGGGCGCCGGCACCATCATCGCGCCGTTCTGGAACCCGATCCGCGTGGCAGGCGAATGCGCCCTGCTCGACGTGATCAGCAACGGCCGCATGGAAGTGGGCCTGGCGCGCGGCGCCTATCAGTTCGAATTCGACCGCATGGCCAATGGCATGCCTGCCACCGACGGCGGCAAGGCCCTGCGTGAAATGGTCCCGGTGGTGCGCAAACTGTGGGAAGGCGACTACGCCCACGACGGCGAGGTGTACAAGTTCCCCACCTCCACCAGCGTGCCGAAACCGTTCAACGCTACACCGCCGATGTGGATCGCCGCCCGCGACCCAGACTCGCACAACTTCGCCGTGGCCAACGGCTGCAACGTCATGGTCACCCCACTGATGAAGGGTGACGAAGAAGTGCTGGACCTGAAAAACAAGTTCCAGGCGGCCCTGGACAACAACCCGGATGTGCCACGTCCACAATTGATGGTGCTGCGCCACACCCACGTGCACAGCCCATCCGAGCCTGAAGGCTGGAAGGTTGGCGCCCAGGCCATCTCGCGCTTCTACCGCACTTTCGACGCCTGGTTCGGCAACAAGACTGTGCCGGTCAACGGCTTCCTGGAGCCGAGCCCGGAATCGAAGTTTGCCGAAGTGCCGGCGTTCCAGCTGGAAAACATCCGCAAGAACACCATGATCGGCACCCCCGAAGAAATCATCGCGCGCATCAAGTACTACCAAGAGCTCGGCGTCGACGAGTTCAGCTTCTGGTGCGACAACAGCCTGCCCCACGCCGAGAAGAAAAAGTCGCTCGAGCTGTTCATCAAGGAAGTGGTGCCGGCGTTCGCCTGAATTCCCTTTGCCTGAAGTAGTTGCGGGATCAGCCCGCTCCCGGGGGCCCTAGTGGCTCTTGCGAGCGGGCATTTTTTTGAGTTTCAGGCGGCCTCTTCGCGGGCAAGCCCGCTCCCACAGTTACCCCATAGCCCTCAATAACTGTGCAGTACCTGTGGGAGCGGGCTTGCCCGCGAAGGGGCCGGTACAGACGCCGCGCAAATCAAGGGATCAAGCAACCTTTCGTCCCCCAGGGAGAGATTTTTCCAGCCCCCTCTTGCACAACAAATATTATGGTATACCATCAGACAACAAGAGCTGATAACCCTCACCAGGAGCCACCCATGAGTTTCGAAATCCGCAAGATCGTCACCTACTCCGAAGAGACCCGCATCGAAGGCGGCAAGGCCACCGACAAACCGGTGACCATGGTCGGCCTGGCCGTGGTGATCAAGAACCCGTGGGCGGGTCGTGGGTTTGTAGAAGATCTGAAGCCGGAAATCCGTGCCAACTGCTCCGAGCTGGGCGCACTGATGGTCGAGCGCCTGACCGCCGCCATCGGCGGTGCCGACAAGATCGAAGCCTACGGTAAAGCCGCTGTGGTCGGCGCCGACGGCGAAATCGAACACGCCTCTGCCGTGATCCACACCCTGCGTTTCGGCAACCACTACCGCGAAGCGGTACAGGCCAAGAGCTACCTGAGCTTCACCAACAAGCGCGGCGGCCCAGGCACCTCGATCCAGATCCCGATGATGCAGAAGGACGACGAAGGCCTGCGTTCGCACTACATCACCCTTGAAATGCAGATCGAAGACGCCCCGCGTGCCGACGAAATCGTCGTGGTCCTGGGCGCTGCCGACGGCGGTCGTCTGCACCCGCGCATTGGCAACCGCTACATCGACCTGGAAGAACTGGCTGCCGAAAAAGCCAACGCTCAATAACAACAACCAAGACGGGCCGGGGCGTGGCGTGCTTACCCGCCGCGCCCGACCTTCAAGGAGCGCCCTCCATGATTCAGCCTGTCGCTGAACGTACACCGGCCGGGACCAGTTACCTGGACCAAGGCCAGGGCCAACCCGTGGTGCTGATCCACGGTGTGGGCCTGAACAAGGAAATGTGGGGCGGTCAGTTCGTTGGCCTGGCCAACGACTACCGCGTCATCGCTTACGACATGCTCGGCCACGGCCAGAGCGCGTTGCCAGCCGCCGACACCGGCCTGGAAGGCTACGCCGCCCAGCTCGTCGAACTGTTCGACCACCTGCAGATTCCCCAGGCCACCGTGATTGGCTTCTCCATGGGCGGCCTGGTGGCACGTGCCTTCGCCCTCAACTACCCGCACAGGCTCTCTGCGCTGGTGGTGCTCAACAGCGTGTTCAACCGCACCCCCGAGCAGAGTGCCGGCGTTATCGCCCGCGCCGCCCAGGCGGCGGAGCTCGGCCCCGACGCCAACGTCGACGCCGCCCTCGACCGCTGGTTCAGCCGTGAATACAAGGCTGCCAACCCGGCGCAGGTCGCCGCCATTCGCCAGGTGCTGGCGAGCAACGACCCGCAGGGCTACCACACTACTTATTCACTGTTCGCCACCCAGGACATGTACCGCGCCAGCGACCTGGGCAGCATTCAGGTGCCGACGCTGATCGCCACCGGCGAACTCGATTCGGGCTCCACCCCGGCCATGACCCGCCAGCTCGCCGCCAGCATCCCTGGGGCGCACAGTGTGGTCCTCGCCGAGCAACGGCATATGATGCCGGTGGAAGCACCGCGTGAAGTCAACAAGATGCTGTTGGACTTCCTCAAGCAAGCCCGCACCCTCACCGAATCCGCCAAGGGGATTGTTGCATGACCCTCGTACGTTTCCAGATGTGCATCGACGGCCAATGGCTCGATGCCCAGAGCGGCAAGACTTTCGACAGCCTCAACCCGGCCACCGCCCAAGCCTGGGCGCAACTGCCCGACGCCGACGAAGCCGATGTGGAGCTGGCCGTGCAGGCCGCCCAGCGTGCCTTCGAAAGCCCTGCCTGGCGCAGCATCACCGCCACGGCGCGCGGCAAACTGCTGCGCCGGCTGGGCGACCTGATCACCGAGAACAAAGAGCACCTGGCCCAGCTGGAAAGCCGTGATAACGGCAAGCTGATCCGCGAAACCCGCGGCCAGGTCGGTTACCTGCCCGAGTTCTTCCACTACACCGCAGGCCTGGCCGACAAGCTCGAAGGCGGCACCCTGCCGCTGGACAAGCCAGACCTGTTCGCCTACACCGTGCACGAGCCGATTGGCGTGGTCGCCGGGATCATCCCGTGGAACAGCCCGCTGTACCTGACGGCCATCAAGCTGGCCCCGGCCCTCGCCGCTGGCAACACCATCGTGCTCAAACCGTCCGAACACGCCTCGGCGACCATCCTCGAGCTGGCTCGCCTGGCCCTTGAAGCCGGCTTCCCGCCGGGTGTGGTCAACGTGGTCACCGGCTATGGCCCTAGCACCGGCGCGGCCCTGACTCGCCACCCGCTGGTACGCAAGATCGCCTTCACCGGCGGCGCCGCCACGGCCCGCCATGTGGTGCGCAGCAGCGCCGAGAACTTCGCCAAGCTGTCGCTGGAGCTGGGCGGCAAGTCGCCGAACATCATCTTCGCCGACGCCGACCTGGACAGCGCTATCAACGGCGCCGTGGCCGGCATTTATGCCGCCTCCGGGCAAAGTTGCGTGGCCGGTTCACGCCTGCTGGTACAGGACGAGATCTTCGACGAATTCGTCAGCCGCCTGGTCGAGCGCGCCAAGCGCATCCGCATCGGCAACCCACAGGACGACGCCAGCGAAATGGGCCCGATGGCCACCGCCCAGCAACTGGCCGTGGTCGAAGGCCTGGTCGCTGCGGCCAAGGCCGAAGGCGCCAAGCTGCACCTGGGGGGCAAGCGAGCCGAGGTCGAGGGTGACGGCTGGTTCTACGAACCCACCCTGTTCGAGTGCGACAGCAACTCGATGACCATCATGCAGGAAGAGGTGTTCGGCCCCGTTGCCGCGGTCATTCGCTTCAAGACCGAAGAAGAGGCCCTGGCCATTGCCAACGACTCGCAGTTCGGCCTGGCGGCCGGCATCTGGACCCGCGACCTGGGCCGCGCCCACCGCCTGGCCCGTGACGTACGCTCGGGCATCATCTGGGTCAACACCTACCGCGCGGTGTCGGCCATGGCGCCGATCGGTGGCTTCAAGAACAGCGGCTACGGCCGTGAGAGCGGCATCGATTCGGTGCTGGCCTATACCGAGCTGAAGACCGTGTGGATCAACCTGTCCACCGCGCCGATGCCCGACCCGTTTGTGATGCGTTAAGAGGTAGCACGAGATGATCGAACCAGGCATCTACAAAGACGTGATGGGCTCCTTCCCGTCCGGCGTTACGGTGGTCACCACCCTGGACGCCGACGGCGGCATCGTCGGTATCACCGCCAGCGCGTTCAGCGCGCTGTCGATCGAGCCGGCACTGGTGCTGTTCTGCCCCAACTACGCCTCCGACACGTACCCGATCCTGCGTGACAGCAAGCAGTTCGCCATTCA
Organism: Pseudomonas sp. 5.2; assembly: GCF_059025405.1. NCBI lineage: Bacteria > Pseudomonadati > Pseudomonadota > Gammaproteobacteria > Pseudomonadales > Pseudomonadaceae > Pseudomonas > Pseudomonas sp. 5.2. The sequence continues at coordinate 81,928 of NZ_JBYBHH010000021.1, read as the reverse complement.
CCTGCTGTCTGCCGAGCAAACCGCCGAGGCGTATGCCTTTGCCGGCAAGGGCAAGGAAAAGGCCAAGGGTATCGATTGGCACCTGAGCGAGCTGGGCAACCCGTTGCTGGCCAAGGCCACGGCGATCATCGAGTGCGAACTGTGGCGCGAGTATGACGGCGGTGACCACGCGATCATCGTCGGCGCGGTGAAAAACCTGGTGTTGCCGGCAGATCCGGTCACCCCGATGGTCTACCACAAAGGCAAGCTGGGCGCCCTGCCCCCGCTGGGCTGATACCCTTGGGGCTGCAGGGCAGCCCTGTTCCACCCATTTTTTAGGGGCCGCGCGACCCTCTCACCCTTGGTTGCGGCCCCTGTTTTGATTCGGAGCCAGACACATGAGCAACGAAAAGTACGAGAAAGGCCTGCAGATCCGCACCCAAGTGCTGGGCGAGGACTACGTCAACCGCTCGATCCAGAACGCCGACGAATTCACCAAGCCCTTGCAAGAGCTGGTCACCGAGTATTGCTGGGGCCATGTCTGGGGCCGCGAAGGCTTGTCGCTCAAAGAGCGCAGCATGATAAACTTGGCCATGATTTCCGCGCTCAACCGGCCCCACGAACTCAAGCTGCACATCCGCGGCGCATTGCGTAATGGCCTGAGCCGAGAACAGATTCGCGAGATCCTGCTCCAAGTCGGCATTTATTGCGGCGTACCCGCGGCGGTGGACAGTTTCCGCCTGGCCCGCGAAGCGTTCGCCGAAGCCGATGCGGAGTCAACCCGTTAACAACGGGCTGTTCGAACCACCGTAAGGAGCAGCGCCCGGTTCGGCGTGCTCCGCGGGTTGGCGCAACAGCCTCATAAAGAGCGCACCTGATGAAACGCCAGCCACTCGACGACAGCTTCAAGGTCAACCGCAACCCCGTTACCCTGCGCGAAATCGTGCTCGACAAGCTGCGCGCCGCGATCATGAACTTCCACTTGCTGCCAGGTGACCGCCTGGTGGAGCGCGACCTTTGCGACCGCCTCGGGGTCAGCCGCACCTCTGTACGTGAAGCCCTGCGCCACCTCGAATCCGAAGGCCTGGTCGAGTTCGCCGACGCCAAAGGCCCGCGCGTGGCCATCATTACCCTGGAAGATGCCCGCGATATCTACGAGCTGCGCTGCGTGCTCGAAGGCTTGATCGTCCAGCTGTTCACCCTCAATGCCAAGGCCAAGGACATTCGCGCCCTGGAGCGCGCGCTGGAGGTCAACCGCGAAGCCCTGGAAGAAGGCGAGCTGCAACAGGTGCTCGACTCCGTGCAAGGCTTCTACGATGTGCTGCTGGAAGGCTCCGGCAACCAGGTTGCCGCCCAACAGCTGCGCCAATTGCAGGCCCGCATCAGCTACCTGCGCGCCACCTCGGTATCGCAAGAAAACCGCCGCGGTGCCAGCAACCGGGAGATGGAAAAGATCGTCGAGGCGATCAAGGGCGGTGACCCACTGGTCGCCCACCAAGCCTCGGTCGATCACGTCCGCGCCGCCGCCAAGGTGGCCCTGGACTACCTGCGCCAGAAGCAGGATGACAACACCAAGGTGCGCGACATGGTCGAGCCCCTGGCCCTCAAAGAGCCACGTATAGAACCCCGCATAGGCCGCTGACCATGCCCAACGCCCCGCGCTACTGCCCGCACTGCACCACGGAACTGGCCCGGGGCGTTCCCACAGGCGACACCCACGAACGCCTGCATTGCACCGGCTGCGGCTACATCCACTACATCAACCCGAAAATCATTGCCGGCTGCATCATCGAGCGCGATGGCAAGTATTTGCTGTGCCAGCGGGCCATTCCACCCCGCCCTGGCACCTGGACCTTGCCCGCCGGGTTCATGGAAGCGGGCGAGACCACCGAGCAGGCGGCGTTGCGCGAGGTGTGGGAAGAAAGCGGCGTGCACGCCGAAATCGTCTCGCCCTACTCGATTTTCAGCGTGGCCAAGATCAGCGAGGTGTACATCATCTTCCGCGCCATCGCCACGCAGGAGACCGGCCAGTTCGGCCCAGAGACACTGGCCTACAAGTTCTTCGAGCCGGACGAAATCCCCTGGGACGAGATCTACTACCCGGCCATCCGGCAGATTCTCGAGCGTTATATCCTGGAGCGCCAGGCCGGGGTGTACGGCATCTACATGGGCAATGACGATACCGGCAAGGTGCATTTCATTCGCTGAGCCAGCGCGATTCGGTAGGAGCAGCCTTGTGCTGCGAAGAGGCCGGGGATAACAGCGGAGATCTTCGCTGCTGTCACTGGCCTCTTCGCAGCACAAGGCTGCTCCTACACGCGAAGAGGCCCGCACAGACGACATAAAGCCCTCGCCAATTCGCTATTCTCGGTGCACCCTTATCCTCCCAGGCAAAAAGGACCGGCAGAGCGCATATGGCGAAATGGCTAGACGGCGGCGGGCTGATGGCCGAGCGCATCCGCCAGCACGATTGGACCCACAGCCCACTGGGCCCGCTCGAGGCCTGGCCGAGCGCGCTCAAGACCTCGGCGGCCTTGTGCCTGGCCTCGCGCTTCCCACAGGCCGTGTTATGGGGCAGCGAGCTGATCACCCTGTACAACGACGCCTTCACACAAATCCTCGGCAGCAAGCCCCTCGCCCTGGGCCGGCCGTTCAGTGAAGTGTGGCAGGAGGCCTGGGGCGAAATCAGCGCCATGGCCGAACGCGCCATGGCCGGTGAGGCGGTCTACATCGAAGACTTTCCCTTGGTCATCGACCGCAACTGTGCCCCCGAACGCGCCTACTTCACCTTCTGCTACAGCCCGATCCGCGGCGAAGACGGCACGGTACTGGGCATGCTAGACACTGTGACCGAAACCACCACCAGCGTGGTCAACAGCCAGCGCCTGAGCTTTCTCGACGGCCTGGGCCGCGAAGTGGCCAATGCCACCGACCCCGAGCGGATCATGGCGATCACCACCCGCATGCTGGTGGAACACCTGCAACTGTCGAGTTGCGCCTATGCGGTGATGGATCCCGACCAGGACGGCTTCAACATCTGCGGCGACAGCGTCGCCCCCGGCTCACCGCGGCTGATCGGCCAATACCGCCTGGCCGACTTCGGTCGCCTGGCAGTCAGCCGACTGCGCGCAGGCGAACCGCTGGTGATCAATGACAACCTCAGCGAACTGGCCGCCGATGAAGCCGCGACGTTCCAGGCCATCGGCATCACCGCGACCATCTGCATGCCGCTGATCAAGGACGGTCGCCTGACCGCCCTGATGGCTATTCACGACAAGGCGCCCCGGGTATGGACGGGCTATGAACTGCGCCTGATCCGCGAAGTCACCGAACGCTGCTGGTCGCATATCCAACGGGTGCAGGCCCACGCCGAAGTGCGTGAAGCCCTGGCCGCGCTGGAGGCGCTCAACGCCTCCCTGGAGCACCGCGTCGAAGAGCGCACCACCCAGCTGCTGCACACCGAAGCCGTGCTGCGCCAGGCACAGAAGCTCGAGGCCATCGGCCAGTTGACTGGCGGTGTGGCACACGACTTCAACAACCTGCTGACCATCATCCGCTCGTCATTGCACTTCTTGCAGCGTCCCAACCTGGACGAAGCACGCCGCGAGCGCTACCTCAAAACCATTGCCGACACCGTCGAACGCGGCGCCAAGTTGACCGGCCAACTGCTCGCTTTCGCCCGTCGGCAGGCCTTGAGCCCACAAGTGATCGAGGCCGGGCCGCGGCTGCAGGCCATGGCCGATATGCTCGATACCGCTACCGGTGCACGGGTTCAGGTGGAAATCGAACTGCCAGAGGCGCCCTGCCTTATCCGCGCCGACCTCAGCCAACTCGAAACCGCGATCATCAACTTGATGCTCAACGGCCGCGACGCCATGGCCGGGGAAGGCACCTTGCGCCTGCGCCTTCAGGCCAACCAACGCCTGCCCGGCCTGCGTGGGCAGGCCGCGCAAGCCGGGCCCTTTGCAGCCATCTCGGTAGTGGACAGCGGTGTCGGCATCGCCACCGAGCTGCTCGATCGCATCTTCGACCCCTTCTTCACCACCAAAGCGCCCGGTGAAGGCACCGGGCTTGGCCTTTCCCAGGTGTTCGGCTTTGCCAAGCAGTCCGAAGGCGACGTGGAGGTAATCAGCGTCGAAGGCCAGGGCACGACGTTTACCCTGTACCTGCCGCAACAAGCGCCCTCTGCCGGCCCTGAGGCTTCTGAATAGCGGCTACCGTTGCGCGGCCAGTAACCGCGCCACACTCTGTGCCAGCTCGGCACGCCGGTACGGCTTGCGCAGCACTTCGAAGCCTTTGAGTTCGCGCGGTGTCAGGTTGGCATAGCCGGTAATGATCAACACCGGCAGTTCGGCCTGGCGCTGGCGCATCTGCTGGGCGAAGCGCACGCCGGTCATCTCGGCCATCACATGGTCGGTCACCAGCACATCCGGCACTAGCCCCCGCTCTACCAGCTGCAAGGCCGCCGCCGCACTGTCGGCCTCGATCACTTCGTAGCCGAGGTCGCGCAGTTGCAGCGCTGTGGCATGGCGTACGATCGCTTCGTCATCGACCAACAGCACATGGTTCTTCCGGCCAGCCAATGGCGCTTCGGCTGTATCGCTGTCGCGGCAGCTTGCCGCCACATCGCTGGTCGGCAGCCACAAAGTCGCCTCGGTGCCCTCACCTGGCCACGAACGAAGGGTAAAACCGCCGCCCGACTGCACGGCCAAGCCCTGCACCATCGGCAGGCCTAGGCCGGTGCCTTTGCCCACCGCCTTGGTCGAGTAGAAGGGCTCGAAGCAGCGGCGCAGTTGTTCAGCGTCCATCCCACAGCCACTGTCGCGCACCTGTAGCCAGGCCAGCCGCGCAGCGGCCACACCATCCGGCCTCGGCGGGCCGTTTGCATCGATACCGGCGACGATACTCAACTCGCCGCCGTCAGCCATCGCGTCACGGCCATTGACCACCAGGTTGAGCAAGGCCAGCTCCAGTTGATGAGGGTCGGCCACCACGGCCGGTAGCGCCGGGTCGACCTGCACGTGCACGGTAATGGTCGGCCCCAGCGAACGGGCGATCAGCTCACGCATGTCTTCCACCAGCGCCGCCAGAGATACGGCTTGGGGTTTGAGGGTTTGCCGGCGGGCGAAACTGAGCAGCCGACCGACCAGGTTGCGCGCCCGCTCGGCAGCCTGCAGGCCGCCGTCGATCAGCCTGGGGGCACGCTCGGACTGTGGGTTGCGGCGCATCAATTCGAACGAGGCAATGATCGGCGTGAGCATGTTGTTGAGGTCATGGGCAATGCCGCCGGTCAATTGCCCGATCATTTCCAGCTTGTGGGCTTCGTGCAGCTGCAGCATCGCGGATTCGCGCTGAGCCAGGGCCGACGCCACGCGCTCCTCCAGGCTTTCGTTGAGCAGGTGCAGCGCGCGCTCGGCCCTGGCATGGGTAATCGCCGCCCACGCTTGCTTGGCGCTCTCTTCCACCAGCTGGCATTCGTCTTCAGGGCACGGGTGCGGGATATGGAAATGCACACTCAGGGTGGTCTCCAGCCGGCCAGCGCGCAGGACCGGCACATGCAGGCTGTGAGGCTGCTGCACCACCTGCCCCGCTGCCAGTTGCTCGCGCAACGAAGCACCGAAGCTCGCGTAGGCATGCTGGCCGACGAACGAGGGCAAGCCCTCGGACCAATCATGTGCTACCTGGAAGTTGCTGCCGTCGCCTTGGTCTTCACCAAAATAGACCCGTGCCGCGCCGAGTCGCCGTGCCAGCCGACTTACCGCGAACGCTTCGATCCGCTCTGCATCACCCAGCGCGGGTAAAGCACGGCCCAGCTCCAGCAAAAAGGCCTGGCGCTGCTGGAAGCGTACGCGCTCGGTAGTCTCGGTCACCAGGCACAGCACGCCGCCAACGCTGCCGTCAGCCTCGCGCACGGCGGAATAGGACACATCGAAATAGGCCGTTTCACCCACGCCGTGGCGCTCGATGTAGAAAGGGCGATCCTTGGCCGAGAAGGTCTGGCCGCTCTCGCGCACACCGCGCAGCAACGGCTCCAGGTCGTCCCACAGCTCGCTCCAGTTTTCCTGGGCCGGCCGCCCCAATGCCTGGGGGTGCTTGGTGCCAATGCTCGGTGCATAGGCATCGTTGTACAGCGCCACGTAGGCCGGCCCCCAGAACAGCACGCACTGCGCTTGCGCCGGCAGCAGCGTGCCCATGACCGTCTGCAGGTGCGGCGACCAGGTGTGGGGTGGGCCCACCGGCGAGCCGCGCCAGTCCATCGACTGGAGCAGGCTGCCGACGCTACCGCCGTTGAGCAGAAAGCCCAACGGTGGGTTGCCCGCGTCGGTGGGGGGTTGTTGAAGCGATCTCATGTCAGGGAAGTCCCGGGCACATTGCCATCCATCTGATGGATAGGAGGCCTGCAAGTACCCGTTCGTTCCCTTGCTTTCAGACGTTTTTCAACGGCGCCCTTCAGCCAGCATGCGCAAGGCCAACCCGGCCAGCACAGTGCCCATCAACCAGCGCTGAACGCGCTGCCACAGGGGCCGCCCGCCTAAGAACACGGCGATGGAGCCGGCCATCACCGCGATCAAGGCATTGACCGAAACGCTGATGGCGATTTGCGTAGACCCGAGCACCAGCGACTGCACCAACACGCTGCCGTGACCGGGCTCGATGAACTGCGGCATCAACGACAGGTACATGACGGCGATCTTGGGGTTCAGCAGGCTGGTGGCAAAGCCCATGGTGAACAGCCGCCGCGGGCTGTCCGCTGGCAGGTCGCGGACCTGGAATGGCGAGTTGCCGCCAGGCCGAAGCGCCTGCCAGGCCAGGTACAACAGGTACAGTGCGCCACCGATGCGCAGCACGTCGTAGGCAAAAGGCACCGCCATGACCAGCGCGCTGATGCCCAGTGCAGCGCAGAGCATATAGATGACGAAGCCCAAGGCCACACCACCGAGGGAAATCAACCCCGCATTTCGGCCCTGGCAGATCGACCGGGAAATCAGGTAGATCATGTTCGGGCCGGGCGTCAGCACCATGCCCAGGCAGATCAATGCGAAAGTCAGCAGTTGGGCGGTGTCGGGCATGGGGCACATCCTGGTTGTGCGAAAAGTAGCGGCGAGTGTATCCGAGCGGCGTCAGCGCCGGTAGCGTCAGCCCAACTGCCCGGCAATCAGCCCCAAGGCCACGGCGATCATCGCCACGCCCGACACCCGCCCGACCATCTTCGCCGCCCCTGGCCGAGTGCTCAAGACGGCCTTGGCGCCGTACCCCACCAGCGAATAGATCACCAGCGAGCTGCACAGGTGCACCAGCCCCAGCAGCAGGATCTGCACCGGCACCGGCCAGCTTGACTGCGGGTCGGTGAATTGCGGCAGCAAGGCCAGGAACAGCAGAAACACCTTGGGGTTGAGCCCACTCACGCAAAAGCCTTTGAAGGCCCAGCGTGAACCGCTATCGCCAACACCGCCCTGCCCGGCTTCCGGCACCGCCGGGCTGAGCAGCAGGTTGCCGCCCAGCCACAGCAGGTAGGTACAACCCGCCAAGGTCAGCAACATCAACGCCAACGGGTGCCCCGCCAACAGGCTGCCCACGCCGGCTGCCACCACCAGCGTCGCAAGGAAGTGCCCCGACAACATGCCCGCCACCGCAGGCATCACCCAGCGGCCACGCATACCCGCCGAGATGGCGTAGGCCCAGTCGGCTCCAGGGGTAATCACGAACAGCAACGACACGGCCCAGAACGCCGTCAGCACACTGATTGCCACTTGAATCTTCCTTATGTCTTGGCTTGGTATGCAGAAAGATTACGGATTCCTTCGGGGCATTTTCTTTCGTATATTCCCCGTCATCGCACATATGCTGGAAGATTCTTCTCCATGGACAGAACTGATCGAAAAATCCTTGCCGAGCTGCAAAAAGATGGTCGCTTGTCGGTGACCGAGTTGGCGGATCGCGTGGGCCTGAGCCTGTCGCCCTGCCATCGCCGGCTGAAGGCGCTGGAGGAATCGGGCGCCATCCTCGGCTACCACGCGCGCCTGGCGCCGACCGCACTGGGGCTGAACTTCGCCGCGCTGGTGTTCGTCACCCTGCGCGAGGTGACGCGCCAGCCGGTGGCTGACTTCGAGGCAGCGTTGGCCGAAATCCCCCAGATCGTCGAGGCGCAGCGGCTGTTCGGCGACCCGGACTACCTGCTGCACGTGGTGGCCAAGGACCTGCCGGCGTTTCAGAAGCTGTATGACGAACACCTGACCAGCATTCCCAACGTGAAGCGGTTGAGTTCGACGTTGGTGATGAAGGAAGTGATCCAGGACCGGCTGTTGCCCATGTAGCTGTGCAGGCCTGCTCTGGCCTCTTCGCGGGCAAGCCCGCTCCCACAGGAACCCACCGATCTTGAGCACGTGGTCCTCCTGTGGGAGCGGGCTTGCCCGCGAAAGGGCCGGCACAGGCGGACTATTATCTGCACTGAAAACGCGCACCCCGCACCAGCCCGGTTCCCGGCCCATTCACCCGGAGGGCGCCAACCCCCCAGGCCCAGGCCTTCCAGCCGTATGGCCCGCTCCTTGCTACCACTCGTCCCTTAACCTTTTGTCAGCCTTAGGTTTTTTAAGGTTTATGGGCACATATTTACTAATTTCTCGTTATCCCCGCACCCCCCATCATCCCTCCAACAAGAACGCGTCGCCCTTCGCCGGCACGCACCCGGGCAGTACCCCATGCCCTACCTTGCCTTGGAGTCAGTCATGACCAGTGCAGCCAACTCGGCACCCCTCATAGAAAAACACACGATCGGCTATGTGCCCCCGCAAGACCGCCATGGAAAGGTAAGGGATCTGTTCACACTGTGGTTCGGGGGCAATATCGCGCCCCTGCCCATCGTCACCGGCGCGCTGGGCGTGCAGCTGTTTCACCTGAACCTGGTGTGGGGCATCGTCGCCATCCTGGTCGGCCACCTGGTCGGCGGAGTGCTGATGGCGCTGCACTCGGCCCAAGGCCCCCAGATGGGGATCCCGCAGATGATCCAGAGCCGCGCCCAGTTCGGCACGCTTGGCGCGCTGCTGGTGGTGGTGATCGCCGGGGTCATGTACATCGGGTTCTTCGCCTCCAACATCGTCCTCGCGGGCAAATCGCTGCATGGCGTGGTCGAAGCCGTGCCGGTACCGGTGGGTATCGTCATTGGCGCACTGGGGTCGGGCATCATCGGCATCATCGGTTACCGCTTCATCCATGTGCTCAACCGCATCGGCACCTGGGTGCTGGGCATCGGTATCGTGGTCGGCTTCGGCTATATCTTCACCCACGTGCAAAGTGACGACTTCCTCACCCGCGGTGGTTTCAACCTGGCCGGCTGGCTGGCCACGGTGTCGCTGGCAGCGTTGTGGCAGATCGCCTTTGCCCCGTATGTGTCGGACTATTCGCGCTACCTGCCGGCCGACGTCAAGGTCAGTTCGACCTTCTGGACCACTTACCTGGGCTCTGTGCTGGGCTCGAGCCTGTCGTTCATCTTCGGCGCGGTCGCGGTGCTGGCAATTCCGGCCGGCATGGACACCATGGACGCGGTGAAACTCGCCACCGGCACCCTGGGCCCGATCATGCTGGTGCTGTTCCTGCTCAGCGTGATCAGCCACAACGCCCTCAACCTGTATGGCGCGGTGCTGTCGATCATTACCCTGATCCAGACCTTCGCCTACCGCTGGATCCCCACCGCCAAAAGCCGTGCGGTGCTGTCGCTGATCGTGCTGGCGGCTTGCAGTGTGGTGGCCGTGTGCGCATCGAAGGACTTCATCGGCCACTTCGTCGACATGGTGCTGGTGCTGCTGGTGGTGCTGGTGCCGTGGACGGCGATCAACCTGATCGACTTCTATGCCATCCACAAGGGTGACTACGACATCCAGTCGATCTTCAAGGTCGATGGCGGTATCTACGGGCGTTACAACCCGCAGGCGCTGGTGGCTTACGCCGTGGGCATCGTGGTGCAGATCCCGTTCATGAACACGCCGCTGTATGTCGGGCCGGTTTCCGAGCACATCAACGGGGCAGACCTGTCGTGGCTGGTGGGGCTGGCGATTACCTCGCCGTTGTACTGGTGGCTGGCTAGCCGTGACAGTGCCTATCGTCGCCGGCAAGTGAGTGCCAAGCTGGCCATGGGGCACTGATTCATCCTGTACTGGCCTCTTCGCGGGCAAGCCCGCTCCCACAGGGGACCACAGATTCGGGCAATGTGGTACTGCTGTGTGCGGGCTTGCCCGCGAAGAGGCCGGTACAGACACCTTGTAGTCAGAGGTTATAAGCCCGCTCATTGTGCTCCGCCAGGTCCAGCCCCTGCTCTTCCTCCTCCCGGCTGGCCCGCAGCCCGACAGTCAGCTTGATGGCGCCCAGAATCGCCCAGCTCACCACAAAGCAATAAACAAAAGTAAAGGCCACGCCTTTCAGTTGCACCAGTGCTTGCCCAAGGGGCGTAATGCCTTCCACATAGCCGCCCAACGACGGCGCGGCAAACACCCCGGTCAATAGCGCGCCAACCATCCCGCCCACGCCATGCAGGCCGAACACGTCGAGGCTGTCGTCATACCCCAATGCCTGCTTCAGCCGGGTCACCGCGAAGAAGCAGATAGCCCCCGTCAGCAAGCCGATCACCAGCGCCCCCAACGGCCCGACAAAGGCGCACGCCGGCGTGATGCCAACCAACCCGGCCAACGCACCTGAGGCCGCCCCCAGTGCAGTGGGCCGCCCATGCATGAGCTTTTCGGTAATCAGCCAACCGACAATCCCTGCGCAGGCAGCCACCATGGTCGCCAGCATCACCACCCCTGCCCCTTCGTTGGCCGCAAGCCCCGAGCCCACGTTGAACCCAAACCAGCCCACCCACAGCAAACCGGCACCTACCAGGGTGAAGCCGAGGTTGTGCGGCGGCATGGCCAGCTGTGGGTAGCCCTTGCGCTTGCCTAGCATCAACGCTGCAGCCAGCGCCGCCACACCGGAGTTGATGTGCACTGCGGTGCCGCCGGCAAAGTCCAGCACGCCCCAGTTGACCATCAATGCCCCTGGCCCGCCCCAGACCATATGGGCAATCGGTGCGTACACCAGGACGAACCAGGCGCCCATGAACAACAACGAGGCACTGAATTTCATGCGTTCGGCAAAGCCGCCGGCAATCAGCGCAGGCGTGATGATCGCGAAGGTCAGCTGAAATACCGCGAAGACACCTTCCGGGATGGTCCCTACCAGGCTGTCATGGCCGATGTTCAGCATCAGCGCCTTGTCCAGGCCGCCAATAAAACTGTTGAAGGTCAGTTGGCCTTCAACCATACCGCGGGTATCCACCACCAGGCTGTAGCCGAACAGCACCCAGAGGATGCCGATGAGCCCGGCCACGGCGAACAGCTGGGTGAACACCGAGAGAAAGTTCTTGGCCCGCACCATGCCACCGTAGAACAGCGCGAGGCCCGGGATGCACATCATCAGCACGAACATCGCCGCGCAGATCATCCAGGCGGTGTTGCCGGTGTCCAGGGTGGGCTCGGCGGCGTGGGCCAACGGCGTCAATGCCAACAGCACAACAGCAAGGGCAAGCTTCATGGAGTCACTCCTGTGCGAATGGGGATGCATCGGGGGCCGCTTTGCGGCCCCAGAAGGTTGGATCAGTACTGAGCCTGGCCTGGTACCCAAGCAGTACCGGCCAGCGGCACCCGGGCCATGGCAGCCGCCTCGACGGTCAGCGCCACCAGGTCCTCAGGGTCAAGGTTGTGCAGGTGCGACTTGCCGCAGGCACGGGCCATGGTCTGCGCCTCCAGCACCAGCACGCGCAGGTAGTTGGCCAGGCGCCGGCCGGCCTCTTCCGGGTTCAGGCGCTTGGCCAGTTCCGGATCCTGGGTGGTGATACCGGCTGGGTCGCGGCCGTTCTGCCAGTCATCGTAGAAACCGGCGGCCGAGCCAAGTGCCTTCAACTGCGCATCCAGGCGCGGGTGGTTGTCGCCCAGGGCGATCAGCGCGGCGGTGCCGATGGCTACCGCGTCAGCGCCCAGGGCCATGGCCTTGGCCACATCGGCGCCGTTGCGGATGCCACCCGAGACAATCAACTGCACCTTGCGGTGCATGCCCATCTCCTGCAACGCCTGCACGGCCTGCGGGATGGCCGGCAGGATCGGGATGCCGACGTGCTCGATGAACACTTCCTGGGTCGCGGCAGTACCGCCTTGCATGCCGTCGAGCACGATCACGTCAGCGCCGGCTTTCACCGCCAGCTTGACGTCGTAGTACGGGCGGCTGGCACCGATTTTCACGTAGATGGGTTTTTCCCAATCGGTGATCTCGCGCAGCTCGGCGATCTTGATTGCCAGGTCATCTGGGCCGGTCCAGTCCGGGTGGCGGCAGGCACTGCGCTGGTCGACGCCGATCGGCAAGGTGCGCATGCCGGCCACGCGCTCAGTCACTTTCATGCCCAGCAGCATGCCGCCACCGCCCGGCTTGGCGCCCTGGCCAAGGACGATCTCGATGGCGTCGGCCTTGCGCAGGTCGTCCGGGTTCATGCCATAGCGCGACGGCAGGTACTGGTACACCAGGTGCTGCGACTGGCCCCGCTCTTCCGGGGTCATGCCGCCGTCACCGGTGGTAGTGCTGGTGCCGGCGATGGTCGCACCACGGCCCAGCGCTTCCTTGGCATTGGCCGACAGCGCGCCGAAGCTCATGCCGGCGATGGTCACCGGGATCTTCAGGTGGATCGGTTTCTTGGCAAAGCGGGTGCCCAGCACCACGTCGGTGCCGCATTTCTCGCGGTAGCCTTCCAGCGGGTAGCGCGACACGCTGGCGCCGAGCAGCAGCAGGTCATCGAAATGCGGCACGCGGCGCTTTGTGCCACCGCCGCGGATGTCATAGATGCCGGTTTCGGCGGCACGCTGGATTTCCTGGATGGTCAGGCGATCGAAGGTGGCCGACTCACGCAGTACCGGGGGGAATTGCTCGCTCATGGGGTTGCTCCTGGATCAGTACGCGGAGGCGTTGTCGACTTTGAAGTTGTACAGCTGACGGGCCGAGCCATACCGTTTGAAATCGGCGGCTTTATGGTCGAGGCCCGCGTCGTTCAGCAGCGCTTGAAGCTCTTGCAGGTGCTCGGCGCGCATCTCTTTCTCGATACAGTCCGAACCCAGCGACTGGACCGTGCCCTTGACGTAGATGCGCACCTCGTACAGCGAGTCGCCCAGCGCATCGCCGGCATCGCCGCACACCACCAAACGCCCGGCCTGGCCCATGAAGCAGCTCATGTGGCCAATGCTGCCGCCGACCACGATGTCGACGCCCTTCATGGAAATACCGCAACGGGCACCAGCGTCGCCCTCGATCACCAGCAACCCGCCGTGGGCGGTTGCACCGGCGGCCTGGGAGGCACTGCCCTTGACCCGCACCGAGCCGGACATCATGTTTTCCGCCACGCCCACGCCCACATTGCCGTGCACCGTAATGTTGGCTTTCTGGTTCATGCCGGCGCAGTAGTAGCCGGCATGGCCGTCGATCTCTACCGAAACGTCTTCGTTGATACCGACAGCCAGGTTGTGTTTGCCGTCGGGGCGCGTCACGCGCCACTCACGGTCTTGCACCTCACCGTGCAGGGACTGGTTAAGGACACGCACCGAAGTGCTGGAAAGGTCGATCGTCTTCATAAGGTTCTCCAGAGGTTCGGTGGCAGGTCAGGCGCTTTCGCGCTCCCAGACGTACAGGGTGGCCGGCGCCGGCTCCCAGACCTTGGCGTTTTCAATACCGGGCAGGCTGGCCAGGGCCTGGTATTCGGAGGCCATGGCCACGTAGTCGTCGGTTTCGGCCAGCACCGCTGGCTTGCAGGCGATCGGGTCGCGAATCACCGCGAAGCCGTTGCGGGTGCCGATGGCAAAGGTGAAGAACCCGTCCAGGTCTTGCAGAGCCCCGCCCAAAGCCTTGGCCAAGGTATCGCCCTGCTGCAGGCGCCAGGTCAGGTAGCCGGCAGCCACTTCGGTGTCGTTGTCGGTCTCGAAGGTGATGCCTTCACGCTTGAGTTCCTGGCGCAGGCGGAAGTGGTTGGACAGCGAGCCGTTGTGCACCAGGCACAGGTCGGCGCCGGTGGAGAACGGGTGGCTGCCCTCCAGGGTCACCGCGCTTTCGGTGGCCATGCGGGTGTGGCCGATGATGTGGCTGCCCTTCATGCCGGCCAGGCCGAAGCGGCTGGAAATCTCGGCCGGCAGGCCCATGCCCTTGAGGATTTCGATGCTCTGCCCGGCGCTCATGATGCGCACTTCAGGGGCCAGCTCGGCCAATGCTGCACGGGCGGCGGCTTCCGTGGTGTGCACCTTGAGCACGGCGGCGCTGGCGTTCTGAAACCAGTCCAGCGAGCAGCCCAAGCGCCCTTCCAGTTGCCCCATCAAGCTGGCCCACGAATAGCCCCCATCAAGGGCCTGCAACGTCAGCTTTACCCAGCCGTCGGCCACTTCATCGCCGTAAATGGCAAAGCCGGCGCTGTCAGGGCCACGGTCGGTCATGGCGTGCAGCATGGGTTCGAAGAGCTTGCCGAGCTGGGCTTCCAGCTCAGGCTTCTTCAGGTACAGACCTACGATTCCACACATGGTGATGCTCCTTACTAGGCAGTGGGCGACCGCTGTTTTGAGGGCCGCCCAAGGGATGGGGGCGGTCAGAAAAACTCGGTGTAACGCTGGATTTCCCAGTCGGAGACGTGTCGGCAGTACTCCACCCACTCCATGCGCTTGAGCTTGATGAACTCGTCGACGATCTCGGCGCCGAGCACCTCGCGGAACAGGGGGTCGGCCTCGAGCGCGTCGGCGGCTTCCTTGAGCGATTGCGGCAGGGTCTTGATACCGCGTGCGGCGATTTCTTCGAGGCTCAGGGTGTAGAGGTTCTCGTTGCACATCTCGCCTGGGTCGAGCTGGCGGTCGATACCATCCAGGCCAGCCGCGATGATCGCGGCAGTGACCAGGTACGGGTTGCAGCCCGCGTCCGGCAGGCGGAACTCAAGGCGCCCGTAGGGGATGCGGACCATCGCCGAGCGGTTGTTGGCGCCCCAGGCAACGAAGGCTGGGGCCCAGGTCGAGCCGGACAACGAGCGGCCAACCACCAGGCGTTTGTAGGAGTTGACGGTTGGCGCCGCGAAGGCACACAGCGCCGGGCCGTGGGCCATCAGGCCCGCGGCGAAGTGGTACGCCAGCTTCGACAGGCCCATGCCGCTGCTGTCGCTGGCGTCATGGAACAGATTCTTGTTGGTGCTGCTGGCCAGCGACAGGTGAAAGTGCATGCCATTACCCGCGCGCTTGGGGTCGGGCTTGGGCATGAACGAGCAGATCATCCCCAGGTCGTTGGCGATTTCGCCGGCCGCCATGCGGAAGAACGTGAAGCGGTCGGCCGACTCCATGGCGTCGCTGTAGGTGTAGTTGATCTCGAACTGGCCGTTGGCGTCTTCGTGGTCGATCTGGTAGATGTCGAAGCCCACGGGTTGCAGGGCTTCGGTCAGGCGCTCCAGAAACAGCCGCGAACGCGACAGGCCCTTGTAGTCGTAGCACGGCTTGTCGAGGTTGTCGGAGGCATCCACCAATTGCAGCTTGCCGCCTTCGTCACGGCGGAACAGGCTGAACTCGGGCTCAAGCCCGGTGTTCAGCGTCCAGCCCTTGTCGGCCAGGCGCTGCACCTGCTGCTGCAGAACGTAGCGGCTGTCATAAGGCCAGGGCTGGCCGTTGACATGGCCGACGCACACCACCCGGCCATAGCCGGGCTGCCAGGGGACCGGGATCAACGTGGCCAGGTCGCCCCGGGCCATGAAGTCCGGGCCGTGTGGCTCCATGCCCATGCCGCAGATGGCGAACCCGGCAAAACCGGCGCCCTCCTCGGCCACCATCTTGAGGCCCGAGACCGGCACCGATTTGGTCTTTGCCGAGCCATGGATGTCGACAAACTGCGCCAGCACATACTTGATGCCGTGCTGATCGAGGGTGCGCTGGGTTTCTGCTGGCAACATGGGATGAACACTCCTGGGTAAGGGGCTGCTTGTAATTCCGCATGGGAAACTTACTTTCATCACAGGAATGCAAAGCGCTTGCCAGGTTTACCTCCACCGGCCTTTTCGCGGCGGTTCGGCGTGAAGAGGCCAGCCGCCATTACCCAGGAAATTCCGTTGTAGATATGGGAAACTTGTTTTCACCTGAGGAAAACGACTGCCACCGCAGCAGCATTTCGCACTTTCTCAGTGCGAAATCTTTATTCTTGAACTGAAACCGTGCAGGACATTAGATGCCGACCGAAACCCAACCGCGCCTTCGCCTGGAGCAGTACCTGGGCTTGCAGATCAAGCGCCAGCGCCAGGCCCAGTCCCTCAAACTCGCCGATGTGGCGCGCATCGCCGGTATCAGCCAAGGGATGCTGAGCAAAATCGAGAACGCCCAGGTGTCCACCAGCCTCGACACCCTCAGCCGCCTGTGCGATGTGCTGGGTATGCCGATGGCCAAGCTGTTCAGCCAATACGACCAACCTGACGGCAATGCACTGCTGGTGAAGGCCGGTGAAGGGCTGGAGGTGGTGCGCCGGGGCACGGAAAAGGGCCACACCTATCATTTGCTCAATCACGCCAGGGGCCCGAAGAAGCACTTCGAGGCCTACATGGTGAGCATGGATGACGCCAGCGAAGAGTTCCCGACCTTCGCCCACCCAGGCACGGAGTTCCTGCATTTGCTGGAGGGTGAACTGGTGTACCGCCACGGCAACCAGCTCTATCACATGCACGCGGGTGACAGCCTGACCTTTGATGGCGAAACCCCGCACGGGCCGGAGCAGCTCGTGCAGGTGCCCATCCGCCTGCTGTCGATCATGAACTACGGCGAAGAGTAAGGCGGCGCGGCGCGACAACGATCAATGTCGCGATCAGACAACCAGACGTCGCCCGCGACCGGCCTCGCAACCCTGTATACAAAAATAATACACACATCAGCCAGCCCCGCGCCGTGGGCTGGCAGACGCGGTAATTGCGAGTAAACAGCCTCGCTTCACAATTCCAACGCTGTGGCGCCTTTTTGCACCGGGCAATTCGTCCGGGCTCATAACGATAAAACTCCCAGTTTTGAAGACCCGCGACGCGTCGGCCGGGAGTGCTTGCGCGCGCACATTGTGAAGAATTTGACTGCCATGATCGCTACCTCCCTCCCCGTAGCCGGTGCCTCCACCGGCCACCGCAACGCGCTGCTCGTTGCCCACATCGCCGCCGTCCTGTTCGGCCTGACCGGCATCTTGGGCCACTTGATCGAAGCCGACGCCAGCATCATCACCTTCGGCCGCGCCACCTTTGCCTTCATTGCCCTGGGCTTCGTCGCCGGGCTCAAGGGCACCCGCTTGCTCGACGCCCTGACCTTGCGCAACCTGCCAATCCTCGGCCTGACCGGCGCGCTGCTGGCTGCCCACTGGGTGACCTTCTTCATTGCCGTCAAGGTCGGTGGGGTGGCCGTGGCGACCCTGGGCTTTGCCAGCTTCCCCGCCTTTATCGCCATGATCGAGCGCGGTGTGTTCGGCCAACGCATTGGCGCCACCCAAGGTTTGTTATTGCTGATGGTGACGGCAGGCCTGGTGCTGGTCGTGCCCACCTTCGACCTGCTCGACAAAGGCACTGTCGGCCTACTGTGGGGTTTGGGGTCTGGCCTTGCCTTCGCCTTGCTGACGGTCGCCAACCGCCGCCGCGCATCGAGCATGAACGCGATGCAAGTGGCGTTCTGGCAGAACGTGGTCGTGGCCGCGCTGGTGGCACCGTTCGCCTTCACTCACTTGGGCAGCACCAGCCTAGGCGGCCATGACTGGCTCAACCTGGCGCTGCTGGGCGTGTTCTGCACCGGGCTGTCGCAGTTCCTGTTCGTCAAGAGCCTGGAAGGCCTTGAAGCGCGTACCGCCGGCATGATCATCGCGCTGGAGCCGGTGTATGCGATTCTTGGGGCGTGGTGGTTGTTTGGCGAGCAACCGAGTGTGCGCATGGCGGCGGGGGCGGCGTTGATCGTGTTGGCGACGCTGCTGGCAGCGGCGCGCAAGGCGCCGGCGGAGCACGGTGATACCAGCCGCTGCGCGCACTAGCTCCAGCGACAGTAGCCTGCCCGCAGTTAAGACAGCCCGCCTTCCGGCAACAAACTGCGGTCAAACATGAACGGCCGCTCCCCCTGCGGCGTGTACTGATACAACTGCTGCGGCCTACCCAGCTTAGGCTGGTTCTTCTCCCCGGTATCCCTCACCCACCCCAGCTCGCGCAAGCGCTCCAGGCGTTTGCGCAGCGAGGTGTTGTTCACCGCCTGCCCCAGGCACGCCTGCACTGCCCCCAAGGCATCGAGCACGGTGAACTTCTCGGCCAGCAGGTACAGCGGCAAGCTGCTATACACAGTCTTCGCCGCCAGCCGTTCGCGGGCGCGCTCCACCAGCAAGTTGTGGTCGAAGGGCAAGAGCACCTTGCGCCCCAGCACGCTGTCCATATCGACAAACGCCAGCTGCTCACCTTCAACGGTCTGCCCAGGGGCGAGCAAGGCCAGGTAGTAGGTGCTCAGCGACCAGCCACGCGGGTCACGGAACGCATTGCCTTCGGTACCCACCTGTTCCATGTAGCACGGCACCACCCGGGCCTTCTCCCGCAAAGCGCGGTCGGCCGCGCCTTCCAGGCTGGTGTCGGGGATACGGCCGTTGACGATCACACCCGGCAAGGCCCACTGGCCGGCGTGCGG
Organism: Pseudomonas sp. 5.2; assembly: GCF_059025405.1. Lineage (NCBI taxonomy): Bacteria > Pseudomonadati > Pseudomonadota > Gammaproteobacteria > Pseudomonadales > Pseudomonadaceae > Pseudomonas > Pseudomonas sp. 5.2. The sequence goes on along the minus strand of NZ_JBYBHH010000021.1, from coordinate 63,251 downwards.
TTCGCGCTCACGGCGGTGCAACAACACTTGCAGATGCTGGGCTTCAGGGGCCATGCGCAAGGCGACGATATCGACGCTGGCCAAGACTTCAGTGCTACTCAAGGGAACGCTCCACGCTTCAGTAACTCAATAATCCACCAGAGCAGTTAAGTAGCACAAGGGGCTTTGTTTCATTAGCTAGTGCTTGACACACTTAATGCACCAGGTGGAATATATAGCCATGCCAGCGAGGAGAGCACCATGAAGATCGCCAGTTTCGATGTCGACGCGCAAAACGGCTTCACCGCCAACGCCCCGCAGGAACTACCCGTGCCCGAGGGCGATGAAATCGCCGCCGACCTCAACGCCATGGCCCTGCGTGCAGACTTGCGCCTGGGCAGCAAGGACGCTCACCCGGCCAATGCAGCCTGGGTGGTTGCCGACCCGGCCCAGATGCTGCAACCGCTGCCGCTGGCCAATGCCGACCTGACCTGGGTCAGCCACTGCGTGCCAGGTACACCCGGCTTCGAACTGCTGCCTGGCCTGCCCGCCCCCATCGATTACGACTACTTCGTGTGGAAAGGCGTCGAACCCGACCTGCACCCCTATGGCGCCTGCTACCACGACCTGGCCGAACGCCGCTCCACCGGGGTGATCGAATACCTCAAGGTGCAGCAGGTGGGCGCCGTGATCGTCGGCGGCCTGGCCCTGGACTACTGCGTCAAGACCACCGCCCACCAACTGCGCCGGGCCGGGTTCCAGGTGTTGCTGTACCTGCCGGCTTGCCGCGCCCTCACCCAGGCCGGCGCCATCGCTGCCTGCGGCGCATTGGCCGCCGAGGGTGTCATCCTCTGCGGCGACGAAGCCGCGCTTGACTACCAACTCTCGCTGATCAAGGAAGACCGCCCATGAGTGACAGCGTTTTCGGCCCGCGCATCATCCAGAACCTGCTGGACACCGACTTCTACAAGATCACCATGATGCAGGCGGTGCTGCACAACTACCCCAACGCCGAGGTGGAATGGGAATTCCGCTGCCGTAACGGTGAGGACCTCTCCCCTTACTTGGCAGAAATCCGCTACCAGGTCGAGCAACTGGCCGATGTCACCGTCACCCACGACCAATTGGCCTACCTCGAAAAAATCCCGTTCATCAAACCGGACTTCATTCGCTTTCTGAGCCTGTTCCGTTTCAACCTGCGCTACGTGCAGGTCGGCCTGGACGACGCCGGGCAGCTGGCAATCCGCGTGCGCGGGCCGTGGCTGCACGTGATCCTCTACGAGATCCCGCTGCTGGCAATCATCAGCGAAGTGCGCAACCGCTACCGCTATCGGGAAGTGGTGATGGAACACGTGGGCGAGCGGCTGTACCAGAAGCTTGACTGGCTCAAAGCCGAAGCGAGTGCCGATGAGCTGGCAGGCTTTCAACTGGCCGATTTCGGTACCCGACGGCGCTTCTCGTACCGGGTCCAGGAGCAGGTCGTGCACATTCTCAAGCGCGACTTCCCTGGCCGCCTGGTCGGCACCAGCAACGTGCACCTGGCCCGCGAATTGGAACTCAAGCCCATCGGCACCATGGCCCACGAATGGTTCATGGCCCACCAGCAACTGGGCCCGCGCCTGGTCGACAGCCAGGCCGCTGCGCTGGAATGCTGGGTACGGGAATACCGCGGGCTACTGGGCATCGCGTTGACCGATTGCATCACCATGGACGCGTTCATGGGGGATTTCGACTTGTACTTCGCCAAGCTGTTCGATGGCCTGCGCCACGACTCGGGCGACCCGCTGGCATGGGCAGAAAAGGCCATTGCCCACTATGAAAAACTGGGGATCGACCCGCGAAGCAAAACGCTGATCTTCTCGGATGGGCTGGATTTCGCCAACGCGCTTGGCCTGTACCGCGCACTGCATGAGCGGATTAACGTGAGCTTTGGCATCGGCACCAACCTCACCTGCGATATCCCAGGGGTGGAGCCGATGAACATCGTGATCAAGATGACGGCGTGCAATGGGGCGCCGGTGGCGAAGATTTCCGACAGCCCGGGCAAGACCCAATGCCGGGACGAGAACTTCGTGGCGTATCTCAAGCACGTGTTCAAGGTGGGTTGATGCCGCCGCGAGAGGCCAGCTTTGCTAATCGTCTTTGGGCTCGCCCACACACAACTCCATGAACCGCGCCGCCGCCCGCGACGGCGTGGCGGCATGGGGTATCACAAGGCCCGCTCGACAATCTGCCTCACCCCCGACCCACTCTCGCGCAGCACCAACGGGTAGGCACCAGGGTTTCCAAGGTCTGCACCTGGTCAACGGCCAACGGATGACTGCTAGTGTGGTGTTTCAGAAGTACCGCTGAAAATCTGAGTTAGGCTCTGTAGAAGCTCATTAGCCAAGGGCATCGACATGGGTCGACCAGCAACCGTCATTATCCTTTCCGAAACTGAAAAGTCAGAGCTGCTACGCCGCATCAAGCTCCGTAAAGGCGCTCAGGACGCTCGATTGCGCGCGGAGATAATCCTCGCCTGTGCCGCAGGCGAGTCAGGAAATGACATCGCTCAGCGCTTGGGTACCAGTAAGGATGTGGTGTCACGATGGCGACAGCGTTTCTCTAAGTTGGGGCTGTTGGGGTTGAACGATGAACCGCGCTCTGGCCGACCACGCACCATTTCCGATGAGCAAGTTCAACAAGTAGTAAACCAAGTGCTGCAAGGTAAGCCCGACGATTCCAGTCACTGGAGCACGCGACGGATGAGCCGTGAGACGGGCCTATCTCCTGCGAGCGTAATGCGTATTTGGCACGCGTTCGGGATCAAGCCGCACTTGGAAAAGACTTTCAAGCTCTCCACTGATCCATTGTTTGTCGACAAGGTGCACGACATCGTCGGGCTCTACTTGAACCCGCCCGAACGAGCCCTGGTGCTTTGCGTTGATGAGAAGAGTCAGATCCAAGCGTTGAACCGCACACAGCCGGGCTTACCGCTTTCCCCAGGTAACCCTGCAACTCGCACACATGACTACAAACGGCACGGAACGACCTCGCTGTTTGCTGCCCTGGATGTGGCAACCGGTGAGGTGATCGGCCGACTCAAACGCCAACATCGCAGTACTGAGTTCCTCGCTTTTCTGAGGGAGATCGATGTGTCAGTACCTGCCGATATGCCGATTCATCTGATCATGGATAACTATGCGACTCACAAGACTGACAAGGTCAGGGCGTGGCTTGCGGCGAGGCCACGCTACAACATCCACTTCACGCCCACCTCGGCATCCTGGCTGAATTTGGTTGAGAGGTTTTTCTCAACGCTGAGCGAGAAGTGGATCAAGCGGCAGGCACATGTCAGCGTTAAGGATCTGGAGGCGTCGATTGAGCACTACCTGGAAACCTACAACCAGAATCCGAAGCCATTTCGGTGGCACAAGAAGGCCGAGGACATCCTTGCCTCAGTCGCTCGCGCGGCACGAGCGCTGGGTAGATGATTTTCAGTGGTATTTCTGAAACACCACACTAGGCTCTATACGAAAAGTCTTGTGGGAGCGGGCTTGCCCCGCGATGGAGTGCGAAGCGCTCCTATACCCGATATCGACTAGCGTCAAAGTCGCCGCGAATTCAGGCTTTGCTGCCGCGTTGCGGCAGATCGCGGGGCAAGCCCGCTCCCACAACGATATCTACACTGCCCTACCAGCTGACGTTCAGCCCCACCTTGTGCCCGTCACCTTCTCGATAGAGAAGGTCAGAATCTCAATCAACTTGTCGACATCAGCGTGGGTATAGTTCAGCGAAGGAGCGAACCCGAGGATGTCGTCGTTGAAAGCTCGGAATACAAGGCCCTCGCTGAACGCATGGGCAAGGATCTTTTGGCCCACCTTCAACTTGGCATCAGGCTTCGCTCTGGTGTGTTTGTCTGCTACCAGTTCGACACCCGCCAGCATCCCGCGTCCACGTACCTGGCCTACCACATCCAGTTTTTCCAACGACCGCAGTTTGCTCTGGAAGTACTCACCTACTTCAGTGCCATTTTTCAGGAGCCCATTCTCGTAAAGGTCGAGCGTAGCATTGGCGATGGCCGCGCTGACAGGATGGCCGGCATAGGTTTGACCATGACCAAAGGGTGTGCCGTCAGATCCAGCCTCCGCAATCGCCGCGTACATTCGTTCAGAAATAATAGTCGCGCCCATTGGCGCGTAACCGGATGTCAGGCCCTTAGCCATGGTCATAACGTCCGGACTGACGCCTTCATGCTCACAGCCGAACATCGGGCCGGTGCGGCCAAACCCAGTGATAACTTCGTCAACGATCAGCAGGATTCCAAGCTCATCGCAAGTAGCCCGCATCGCTTTCAAATAGCCAGCCGGAGGCACAATAACTCCACCGGAGCCGATGATGGGCTCACAGATGAATGCCGCTACGTTACCCTGCCCGATTTCTTGAACCTTGCTTTTGAGTGCGGCAACGGTGGCTGCCAAGACAGCAGTCTCGTCTGGCCCGGCGCTGTGGCGGTAAGGGTAAGGTGCTTCGATGTGATGCTGAGTTGACGTAGGCACATCGAAATATCGATGGAAAACTGGAAGTGCGGTCAGGCCGCTCCCTACAGCCGACGAGCCATGATAGCCACGTTGCACCGCGATGAAGTGTTTCTTCTCGGGTTGTCCGATGGCATTGAAGTAATAGCGAACAGTACGAATAGCGGTATCGACAGCGTCCGATCCACCTTGGCCAAAGATGACGTGATTCAGGCCTGGTGGAGCCAGCTTGGCCAAGCGATACGCCAGTTCGATTGCAGGCTCGCTCCCGAAGCCAAAGTATCCGGTTGCGTACGGCAGGACTTCGAGCTGCTTCTTCGCCGCTTCAACAATCGATTGTTGGCCGTAACCAGCGTTTACGCACCAGAGCCCCGAAAATGCGTCTTGTACACGGTGACCGTTCACATCCACTAAATGGATACCCTCGGCGCTTTCCCAAGCGCATACGCCCTTCGCCTGGTGATCCATCAGGGCGGTGACCGGGTGAACCCAGTGTTGATCTTTTTCCTGAAGCTTTTTCATACGACCTCTCAGCAATACATGCATGAACAGTTGGCTCAGTCCAAAACAACATCGGCCAGAGCCAACCCACGTCTTGGACTTGGAAATTAATCCAGTCCGCCTTGGCAGACGTATTTGATGTGCATGTACTCTTCGAGGCCGTGAACGGAGCCTTCTCGACCGTATCCCGAATCCTTCACGCCACCAAACGGAGCGGCTTCGGCAGCCAGAGCGCCTTCGTTCACACCGACGATGCCGCACTCAAGTGCGTCGGTTACACGATGCACACGGCGCATATCGTTGGTGTAGAAATAGGATGCCAGGCCGAAAGGCGAGTCGTTGGCCATCTTGATGACCTCTTCCTCGGTTTCAAACCGGGTGATCGGGGCTACCGGGCCGAAAGTTTCCTCATGGAAGCATTTGGATGACGGATCTACGTCGGCCAGAACGGTTGGAGCGTAGTAGGTAGACTCAGCACGCTGCTCGGTGAAAAGGCGCTTGCCTCCCGCCATGACGCGAGCACCCCGAGCTACTGCATCGTTGACATGCTCTTCAATCTTGGCGATCGCTTTCGCGTTGATCATCGGGCCAATCTGCGACTTCGAATCGCTGGCCGGGCCAACTACCAGGGCCGACACACGAGCAGTGAGTTTTTCCAGGAAATTACCGTAGACCTTGGACTGGACGTATACGCGGTTAGGGCACACGCAGGTCTGCCCGCCGTTCCGGAATTTAGCCACCATCAAGCCTTCTACGGCGGCATCAATGTCAGCGTCCTCAAACACGATGAACGGCGCATTGCCGCCCAGCTCCAATGCCAGCTTTTTCAAGGTACGCGAGGATTCGTGGGCCAGGTGCTTACCGACAGGCGTCGAGCCAGTGAAGGTAATTTTGCGAACACGTGGATCATCTAACCACACATCCGCAACCGTCTTGGACGCAGAAGTATTAACGATGTTAAGGACGCCAGCCGGGACGCCAGCCTCTTCGGCAAGCTTGACCAGTGCCAAAGCAGTGAGCGGCGTTTCCGCCGCAGGCTTACATACAACAGTACAGCCTGCAGCCAATGCTGGAGCGATTTTCCGAGCGATCATCGCCGCCGGGAAGTTCCAGGGTGTGATGGCCGCCACAACACCGACTGGCTCCCTGTAGGCCGCCATTTTGCGGCCATGTACGGCTTGAGGAATGATGTCACCATTTGCCCGAGTTGCTTCCTCAGCAAACCACTCGACATAGCTCGCGGCGTAGGCAATTTCGCCTACGGCTTCAGCAAGCGGTTTACCTTGCTCAGTAGAAATGATCTTACCCAGGTCTTCAGCGTTGGCCATGATCAAATCATTCCAACGCTTCAAGATTACCGCTCGCTGCTTGGCAGGCGTCGAGCGCCAAGCTTCAAACGCATCAACTGCCGCTTCGACCGCTGCCTTTGCGTCCTTCTCGTTGCTGTCTGGAACCAGGGTAACGCGCTCCCCAGAGGCTGGATTGTTCACTGGGAGGGTTGCGCCAGATGCTGCGTCCTGCCACACACCAGCGATGTAGTTCTTGGTGAGAATCAACTCCTCGCGCTGCAGCTTAAAGCTCATAAAACCTCCAGAGAAATGCAAAAAAGTAGGCAAACGTAGTGCCTTCATTCGAATACAAAGAAGGCATGCGTTACCCGATAGCAACGATGATTAACGCGCAGTGAACACCCATTTGATGTGCCCGCAGTTGAGCCTGATGCGACCTAGCTTTAACCATTGATTTAAAGTAAATGCTATGCGCCGAGGCTGGAACCTTCTACCTACCCGAAATAGGATGAACATGTGCTGAATGAGACTTCTGAGTAGGAATTTCAGCTTCGCGCTCGTATCTAGTGAAACGCCTAGCACCCAGCTTGTGTTGCAGGGTCGGACGATCGTCATGCAATGAATTCATCTGAACACATTCGGCTGCACCCACCAGTTCCCGCCCGCATAAACAGGCCCTTTGAATAGGAGCCGACGTCACAGACTTTAGGAACAGAATGAAGGCAGGTGGTAAGCCGACGGCAGCCGCTGGCACCACCCACCAGAATTGATCCAGGTTGTACAACTCAATGTGACCACGCCCAGATCACAGCGTAGGTACTCTCAAAGCCTCGCGCGACTGCATCGTATCTGATGCACAACACCAATGATCACCAACGCCATTGCTGCAGTACCAGTAGAGATGACCAGAACCTGATACTCAGGCATGAACGACATCACCCCCAGACAAACTACGATGAAGATTATTACTGCCCATGTCAGCCAAGGGAAAAGCCACATTCTTAACGGAATGTCACTGCCACTCGCCTCAAGCTTGCGACGCATCTTCAACTGTGAACACGCGATAACGAGATAAACCAAGAGGGCGATGGTTCCCGTCATGTTCATCAGCGTATCAAGAATATCCTTAGGGCGCAGCACTTCGCTGAAATTGATCAACGCTAACACAACCGCCACGACGCAAGAGCCGATGATCGCATACAACGGAATTCCCGTTTCTGCTTTAGTGAACTTGAAGAACGATGGTGCATCGCCACGTGTCGCCAAAGAATAAAGCATGCGTGAGGCCGTGTAGTGAGCTGAAATCAGACAGCTACTAACCGACGTCAATACTACAAAGTTCATCAGAATTTCGGCACCCGGTACTCCCAACAGCTCGAGTGTACGCCGGTATGAGCCATAACCCGACTCGCCAAGCATAGGGTCATTCCACGGCACCAAGCACACGATAAGGAAGATTGACCCGACGTAAAATAAGCCTACGCGCCAAACGACTGACTTAGTCGTTTTGACGATCTGCTGCGCTGGATTTGCAGACTCGGACGCTGCAATAGTCGCAATTTCAGCGCCCAGGAACGCAAACATCACACCAAGCATGGCACCTACGACAGGATCTATTCCATTTGGCATGAAGCCGTGCGCAGTCAGGTTGCTGATGCCTCTCACCTCCCCTAGCGTCCAGATGTTAGTGACTGCCAGGCAGCAAACGATTAGGAAGCAAAAAATCGCCACTACTTTAATTAGCGCAAACCAAAACTCAAACTCGCCATAGTTTTTTACGTTGAAAAAGTTGATACTGATCAATAGGAGTGTCGTTGCCAGCACAAAGACGTTGACACTAATACTTGGGAACCAACCGTTTAAAATCTTGCCAGCTACATAGGCCTCCCAAGCCATTAAACTCACCCAATATCCCCAGTACAACCAGCCAATGGTGAATCCTGCCCAGCGGCCAATAGCGCGATCGGCATACGTTGAAAATGAACCTGTGTCGGGGGAGGACGTGGCCATTTCACCAAGCATTCGCATGATGAGCATCATCAAGACCCCACCGACCAGAAACGCTAGGAACGCTGCGGGGCCTGCACTATGGATAACGCTTCCGGAGCCGACGAATAGGGATCCTCCGATAACACCCGCGATGGACATCATTGTCAAATGTCGGGACTTAAGGCCAGCTTTGAGCTGACCCTCCTGACTCTGTACCTTGCTGTTTGCTGTAACTGTATCCACAACTGCTTTCCTCATTTTATTTTAATCAAGTATCAATCACGGGCAGGTCGAATCCCCTCATGTGAAATAGCCATCCAGGAGAGAAGTACAACGCACTGATATTCGGCCCACAGCGATCGGTGGCTACATACGCTCAAAAAAAAGCCCCCAGTGTGGAGGGGGCAAGTACAACAAAAAGGTAGAGACCAGAACCGAGTGACCAATTCAATCCTTTCTACCATTACTGCGCAGTACGAAGATTCCTGATTCGTTACTTGAGAGCCGGGGCCTCAGTCTTCTTGGACATGACCATCGATACAACAACCAACGCTGCCCCCACCCAGATATACCACTGCATGCCTACATTCAGGTAAAGCGCCAAAAAGGCTGTTGATAGCACAGGCGTGGCATAGCTGAGCACGGCGACTTGTTCATGGTTTGCTTTCTTCATCGCATAGTCCCAGAGGTAGAATGCCCCACCCATCGGGCCAATGCCCATGTACAAGATCGCCCAGATTTCGTTAGTGGTTAATGTCGGCCACTGTGCACCCGTACGATAAAGCGCTAAGCAAACAGCTCCAGAAACAAGACAATACAAGCCAACAGAGGCGCTAGGCACATGAGGGTACTTCTTCGCTAATAGCGAGTATACAGCCCAGAAGATTGCAGAAACAAAAGCAAGGGTGTAGCCCAGCCAGGTGTTAGAAGAGTCGCCAACGCTGATCGAGTGATCAGGGTTACAGCTAATCATAGCACCTACAAAGCCAATAAGACCTGCGAGAACAGATTTGACTGTTAGTTTGCCGCCGCGAACAAACAATGGGCCCAGCAAAACAATGAAGACAGGCCAAAGATAGTGAAGCAGACTAACGCCGATTGGATCGGCAAGCTGCAAGGCATAAAAATAGATAACATGGTACGTCAACATGCAAAACGTACCAATCAAAAACAATTCGCGAGGCATCTTCCAGAACTTAAGCCAAGGAAGGCCAATCACACCACCAATGAAAAGCGCAGCACCCGTAATAAACATGGGCGAAACATTACTACAAAACGTTACGCTTACGGCCAGAGTACTCCAGATAATGACCGCCGCTATGGCAGGCAACATACCAAAACCAGTTTTAGTTGCTGCCGTATCGAGTGAATTCATAGCTTTTGTACCATTGAAGTGAAAAAGCCGGCAGCCCTAAGGCTACCGGCTCTTGACTCAGCCTTTCAGGGCTTTCTTATGGGCTTCAGCCATCTCGCCCATGCTGTTGAAACGGAAATCGATATTTGGCATACGCGACGGCACATGGGTAGCACCATAGCCTTCTTTACCGTGACGACGGTAGATCCAGGCCGACGCCAAGCCTGCGTCGTTGGCAGGGATGTGGTCGTGATACAGGCTCTCTGCAGTGTGCAGAATATCGCCCTTCTCGATTCCAGCTTCACCCAGAGCATCGATCATGAAGGTGAAGTTGTTTGGATTTGGCTTATACGAACCAACATCCTGGGCGGTAATGATATGGTCGAACTCAACACCCAGTTTGGCATTGCTCAGCTTGAACTCGTTGCGATCGATGTTGGACAGGATCACCAGCTTGTAGTGGTTCTTCAGGTACTGAAGAGCCTCAACGGTGTCTGGGAAAGCAGGCCAGTTTTTGACAGAGGTGCCGAACTCTTCGCGCTCAGCGGCGTCGGGCTCCAGGCCCCACTCTTTGGCAATGCGATCGTACACAGCGCGCAGGATGTCCTGATACAGAGCACCTGGAGTCTCGGTCTGCTGAGGCGACTCGTTACGACCGAACACTTCCAGCAGTTCATCGGAAGTGAAAGTTTTGCCGGTGCGCTTTGCCAGCGGCTGGAGAGCGTTGACAATACCGGTTTCCCAGTCAATCAGGGTGCCGTAGCAATCGAAGGTCAGCGCTTTGAAGTCGGTCAGTTGCATCTTGATATCCTACTTTTAGGTTTACTTGTTTTGGGTTAGTCGCCAAACAGAAGCTCAGCAACTAAGGGTTAGAAAATTTTGCTTCCGATTGGCACTTGGCGTTCAGTGGTCAGGTAAACCACCTCACCCGGCTCGCGATCCACGCCCAGCATCAACACCTCGGAGGTGAAGCCTGCAATCTTCCTTGAGCCCAGATTGACGGCGCAAACCACCTGCTTACCGACAAGTTCTTCGGGGCTGTAGAGCTTGGTGTACTGAGCGCTGGTGGTCTTCTCACCCAGCTCACCAAAATTGATCCAGAACTTATAAGCTGGCTTGTTTGCTTTTTCATTGAGCTCTACTCGCACGACTTCGCCGACACGAATATCAACCTCATTGAACGCTTCAAACGGGGTCATAACCACTCCAGAATAATTGCGGTGCTAAAACGATAGACCGTCAGGCTCAGGCCTTGGCGGCAACCAGCGCACGCTCGAACATACCCAGCGCCTCAGCAACATCCTGCTCGGAAATCACCAGAGGGCAGATGAAGCGAACGACGTTACGGTAAACGCCACACTTGATGACCAGCAGACCTTCTTCACGGGCAGCATCAATCACGCGCTGGGCAGTGGCGGCATCGGGCTCTTTGGTATCGCGATCGGTAACGAACTCTACGGCGGCCATGGCGCCGGTGGCACGTACGTGACCAATGCCCTTGAAACGACCTTCCAGAGGCTTGAAGCCTTCCAGGAGCTGCGCACCAATGGCACGGCTGCGCTCGGTCAGGTTCTCGGACTCGAAAATCTTGATGACTTCCAGTGCTGCTGCGCAGCCCAGCGGGTTACCGCCGTAGGTACCACCCAGACCACCAGGCAGAGGTGCGTCCATGATCGCGGCACGACCTACAACACCCGAAATTGGCAAACCACCGGCCAGGCTCTTGGCAACAGTTACCAGGTCGGGCTGGATGCCCGAGTGCTCGAAGCCAAACATTTTGCCAGTACGACCGAAGCCGGTCTGGATCTCGTCGCAGATCAGAACGATGCCCAGCTCTTCGGTTTTCTTGCGCAGAGCACGCATGAATTCAACCGGTGCTTGAATGAAACCGCCGTCACCCTGAACAGGCTCAATGATGATTGCCGCCACGCGGTCGGCAGCAATCTGCGTGTCGAAGACTTCTTGCAAGGCGGCAAGCGCTTTCTCGGTGGTCACGCCACGGTACTCGTTCGGGTACGGGGTGTGGTAAATATCCGGGGCGTATGGGCCGAAATTCTGGCGATAAGGTTGGCTCATGCCAGTCAGGGTCATACCCATCAAGGTACGCCCGTGGAAACCGCCACGGAATGCGATCACCCCCGGACGATTGGTGTAACCACGCGCGATCTTGATGGCGTTCTCAACGGCTTCAGCACCGGTAGTCAGGAACACCGACTTGTAGTGCTCCGGGCCGCCCACCAGGTTGTTCAGCTTCGCAGCGAGGTCGGTGTACTGGTCGTAAGCTGCCACCTGGAAGCAGATGTGCGAGAAGGTATCCAACTGCTTACGTACCGCTTCGACTACGCGTGGATGGTTGTGACCTACGTTCAGCACGCCGATACCACCTACGAAGTCCAAGTATTTCTTTCCTTGGTCATCCCAAAGATAAGCACCTGCAGCGCGGCTCACAGTGATCGGGTGAGCAACCGCAATACCGTTTGATACGTGTTGTGCGCGAGGCGATACAGACAGTTTTTGTTGAGAAGACATGGCATTCACCTTTGTGTGTCAGTTTGGAAATGCTACCCATACCCACACCCTCGAACTACGCACTTCAAACAGGAAGAAACCGCAAGAAAATACTTCCTGAAATAGGATCCCACCTGAGCCCGCAGTCTGCCGGATTAAGCGTCGGAAGGCATAAACGCTTGGCGAGCTCACCAATCCGCGCATTCGTGGGCGATCCTGGTCGTTCAAGCCTTATCAGGAGGTCTGCACCTTACCGACCGCAACCAGGTGGAGAATGCAATACGGCAAAGGGCACCGGCGGTAAATCGGCTACGAGACATAAAGCGCACCGGGGATGCCGTAAGGCAGCGAGAGTCGCCAATACAACGTCGGCGCGCTGCGCCACACTGACTTTGGGCAATAGCGATACCGCATAGCTCAGAGCGGATAAGTGCACTGTAATCGCTCAAACTCGACTAGCGCGGCGGTCATATCATGACGGCGCTCCGCATCCTGCACATAGATGTCGGGCCACAGCGGTGCCGTAAGCACCGGAATGAGAAAAGGGGTGACTACCTTAGGTATCACCCCCGCATCGAATAAGATTCGACAATCGAACTACTGATCGACTACTGCCCTTCGAGACCAAGAGGCTGCCTTGGAACGACGCTTGGTGTACAGCCCAGTGGCAACGATCGCGGCTGCGAGCACTGCAGTAGCAGCCACCTCACCCGTGTGCTTTGGCAGCGTCAACATCAGAGCCAGCGCGCCGGTGATGAAAATGATCACCAGCCAGGTCAACCATGGATAGAGCCACATTTTGAAGTCGAGCTTCTGCCCACTGGCGATCAACTGCTTACGCATACGCAACTGCGAAACAGCGATGACAAGATAAACCAGGAGCGCTACCGCACCCGAGGTTGCAAGCAGGAAGGCAAAGACCTTCTCGGGTGCGAAGTAATTGATTGCAGTTGTGAGGAAGCCGATCGCAGTACTGGCCAACACGGCCTTGAGGGGCACATTGGAAGCTGTGGTTTTTTTCAATCCCTGCGGGGCATCACCCCGCTTAGCCAACGCAAAGAGCATGCGAGAAGCGGTGTAGATTGCAGAGTTAAGGCAGCTCGCTACGGCTACAAGCACTACGATATCAACGATGAGCTTTGCGTAAGGAATCTGCAGCAGCTCCAAGGCCCGCTGGTATGAACCCACGACCGATAGCTGAGCGTCATTCCATGGAACGATGGAGACGACCATGAAGATGGATACGACGTAGAAAATGCCGATCCGCCAGATAACCGAGTTGGTGGCCCGAGCGATCTGCTGCGAGGGGTTCTTGGATTCTGCTGCTGCAATGGTGACGATCTCAGTGCCCATGAAGCTGAACATGGTAGTCAGCAATGCCCCGAGAACCGGGCCATAGCCATTTGGAGCGAAACCACCATTCGCGTTCATGGTCGCGATGAAGCCATCAACCTCCCGACCTGGCAGACCACCTACCAGAGCGACGGCAGCCAGGACGATGAACGCCATGATGGCTACAACCTTTGACAACGCAAACCAGAATTCGAACTCTCCGTACTTGGCCACACTGAACAGGTTTGAGATTGTAAGCAGGGCTGTGATCGCCAAGGCAAATGCCCACGTTTCAATCCCTGGGAACCACGAGTTTAGAATGGCGGCTGCCGCAATGGCCTCAAGCGGGATGACAAGCACCCAGAACCACCAGTAAAGCCAGCCGATGGAGAAGCCAGCCCATGGGCCGATGGCTCTGTTGGCGTAGGTGGAAAACGAACCGGTATCAGGCGAAGCGACAGCCATCTCCCCTAGCATGCGCATGACCAATACGACGAGCGTACCGGCGGCCATGTAGGAAAGCAGGACAGCTGGGCCGGCTGCAGCAATTGCATGGCCAGAGCCGACAAAAAGACCAGCACCGATGACACCTGCAATGGAGAGCATCGTGACGTGGCGCTGTTTCAACCCTGTGGCGAGGTTCGAACCATCAGCATTCGCTGAATGGGTCGTCTGGGGAGCATGGGACATCAATTCAAGCCTCGAGTTATTATTAGGCAGGCAAACATTCATGTAACTGACTAATCGGCTGTAGCGCGACCGGCAGGCCCTATCCATGGGTCTTAACGGTCGTCATTGAACCGGATGAGCCGAGCACCGAACTACCTACTCAAGGAACAAATTGAAGAGATTTTTTTCCTCCCCCTCTATCAGGCTACCTACTTTACCGGGCCCTAGACTGCCACCTTGGAACGGGATCCACTCCCCCTCACATCCAATAGGTTTACCAGGAAAGCATCCAATAACGAGCTCCCAACCCCCCTCCCTGCAGCGCTAAGCCCCACCACCGGGATGACACTCATATCGATCAGTTCGGTAAGAACCCCCACCAGCTGCTGTGCCCTGTGTTTATTGTGAAAGACCACCGCGTCCACCAGCACTTGGGCCGACAGCTCATTGCAGCCATCGAAGCATTTTTTCCATTCAGCCATCAGCTTTGTCTGCGATACCACCATGGCTGCATACCCGGTTCGATAGACCTGGTTGCCAGGGAAATCATTTCTCGTTGTAGGAGGTTCACCGATCGCCACCACGACGCGATGTCCCGCCAGCTTCAGACCGATTGCAGTTCGGGCCAGACCCTCAAGCTCGTGATCAATCACTTTACCCATGGGATCAATAAGAGTGCTTTCCGATTGAGAAACCAGATGCAACCCACATGAGGTCTTTAAAACCCGCCTTGTCACGGTAACTCTCCCCTGCGAACACAGTGCGACCGCATCATTAAAGTCGCGCCATGTGTCCAAGCAATCTCATTTTTCATCGGCTGCCAATACATACATCTGAGCAGCCACCTGCAGCTTGAATTTGTCATCTGGATTATCGAGTGAGATGTTCAGCATCGACTCGATTCGCTCGACCCGGTATCGCAGGGTGCTGATATGGATTTCCAATGCTTTGGCTGTATTGAGCAGTTGAAAGCCCTCCCTGGCCAAGGTCAGCACAGTCTCAATCAGGGCATTGCCTCGCTTAGGATTACCCAATGGCGCAATCAGCTTTTCCATCAGCAAGCGTCGAGCATCCGCATCGCCCATCAGAGCCCGAGGGAACAGAACTTCATCGAAGTCATGCAGCTTGCCCGGTTTAAGCAGTGGTACCAGTGCGAATACATCTTCTGCACCCAGAGCCATACCGGTCACGCCTTGATGCACACGACTAACAGCCATCGCACTGCCCTCGGTGCGCACTGACCTCCAAATCGTGTCCGGAGAGTTCTCTGCCGGCAGCAGAAAACTGATCTGATTCAGCGACACAGACACCAGTGGAGCAATCCCCAGCCCGCGCATCGACTGAGCAATTCGGTCAGCCGTTTTTGAGCGGCGATTGAAACCTTCCACAGAAAGCGGGATGGGTTCATTCAGCAGCACCAAGCAAACTCTGTAGTCCCTGTTTTCACCCCAACCAGATGCCTGTGCTCGCTCTATCGCACTTGGAGTGGCGGAAAACTTGCCCTCCAACAGACCTGCGACGAATGCGTAACCAAGACGGGTCTCCTGATCTGATAGCTGACGCTGGTAGGCCAGATGAAGCGCTGCAATCACCGCCGCATGTTCGAGAGCACGGGATTCCAGCTCCTCAAAAACGCCCTCGTCACTGTGCAACCAGACAACACCAACCACCTCGCCGCGTAGCCTAATGGCACCGCCTAATCGGGGCCGCCCTACACTCTCCGTCACGACTTTTGCAGTACTGAAGTCGAAGAACCCGGCCAGTGTATCCAGCTCGGTGATTTTCTTTATGAGGGCGCGCTCCGCCACCTCGTCAACTGCGGAGTCAGACGCACCCAACACAGTCCCATCCATGGAGACGACCGTTGCATCCTTGTCTAAAGCCGATTTCAACGCTCTCGCCAAGCCCTCCAGGTTGTTCCCCTCAAGGGCTGCCTCAGTCAGCGTCCGGTGAATATGGTCGGAGCGGCGAATGGTCTCGGCCTGGATATTGATGATACGTGCCAACACATCGTGCATGATTTCGCTGAACTGAATGTCCCACGGCAACTCAAGCAGCGGTAGGTCACATCGGTTCGCTTCATCAATAGCTGCCTGTGTGAAATGCTCACGGAAATGCGGGACAGCCAGTACTACGCCAGCCAAACCGATTTCGGCCAGCCTCCGCACCATGACGCGACACTCTTCGTCGTCCACGGGCCAGTTGTAGCCCGTGGTCAACAGTAGCTCGCCAGGCTTGAGCCAATTGGTGATTTCAGGATGGTCGACGATGTGAACCCACGTAATTTCGCGATCCATGGCGGTTTCCCCCGCCACTACAGAGGCCTCGCGTAGGACAGTGTTTTCTACCGCTGCATCGAGTTTCATGACCTACCTATCTCACTCAAAAAAATACATACGACTGCATTCGGGGGCTGCCTAGGTGTAATGGCCACAGCAGCCTAACGCTTTGAGAATGCAGTCCCTGGCGCATCTAGCCCAGAATTTTTGCGAGGTATTCCGCCAAATGCATTGCCTCCCTGCCGCTCACATTTCGAATCTGCCCTCGACAGCTGAAGCCATCCGCAACTACCGCTGCCTCCTGCGGAATCTTGTCGATGTGAGGCTTGAACTCATTTTCACCGATGATCTTCGCAATCGGAGCAGTTTTGCTGTGGTAAGCGTATGCACCTGCAACGCCACAACAGCCAGCGGCGATGACCTGCCCCTTGCCACCCAGCTTCTCCAGAACGCCCTGCTCTCCCCCCATTCCACCACAGGATTTCTGATGGCAATGACCGTGAATACGCACATCCTCGTTGATGGAAGGTAGCTCCAGAGCTCGGCTCTTGATGAACTCGCTCAAGGTCATGATCGACTTCTCAAGCTGCTTGGCACGCTTATCATTCGGGAAAAGGCCTGGCATCTCATCTCGGAACACAGACAGACAGCTTGGCTCAAGTACGATGACGGGCAGTCCGTCTTCGAGCACCGGCTCCAGCTGAGTAAGGATCTGTTCAAGATTAGATTTGGCCTCATCGATCATGCCGACGTCGTAATAAGGCCGTCCGCAGCAGACGTGCCGCTTCATCAACTTCACAGTGAAGCCAAGTGCTTCGAGTACGGTTACCCCTGCTTCAAGCACCTTGGGTGTGAAGCCATTGTTAAAGCTATCTACCCACAAGAGCACATCGTTACCGGCCCTGATGCCTTCATTCTGCAGGATGCGCTTGGCGGTGGCGGTGCTTCGGAAGCTTTTGGAAGCGATTTTTGGAAATTTGGCTTGCCGTGCCAACCCGAAATAGGCTCCAGCCGTGCGCACCAGCGGATTGCCCATAGCGTAGTTGAGGACAGGCGAGAGCTTGGTCGCATGAGGCAACCACTCACCAATACGCCCGATCATAGCGTCCATCACAGGGCGGCGTTTTTCACTGTAATAACGGCTGAGGAATTCCGTCTTGTACCTGGCAATGTTCACATTGGTCGGGCAGTCCGTTTTACAGCCCTTGCAGCTAAGACAAAGATCGAGGGAGTCTTTGACCTCCTCGTTCTGCCAGGCATCCTCGATAACCTCACCCTTCAAAAGCTCGAAGAACAAACGCGCACGACCACGGGTGGAGTATTTCTCCTCGCGGGTTGCCCTGAAACTCGGGCACATGGTGCCGCCATCGAGGGAGCGGCACTTGCCCATTCCGATGCAGCGCTCGGTCTCACGGGCCAGGCCCTTGTCACCTAACCGTGCGTCGTAGGTAAATTGACTGGGGATTTCACGGCGCTGGTAATCCGGGCCCAACCGCAGATTGGCATCGACCGGCATGGCGTGGATGAGCTTGCCTGGGTTCATCTTGTTCAGCGGATCCCAGATGGACTTGAATTCTGCAAAGGCATTCATGATCTCGTCGGAGTACATGATGCGCAGATACTCACCCTTAGCTTGCCCATCACCATGCTCGCCAGAGAGCGATCCGCCGTACCGTACGACCAGATGCGCCGCTTCATCCAAGAACGCACGCCAGTTATCCACGCCATCCCGAGACTTCAAATCGAACGTGATACGGGAGTGAATGCACCCGTCACCAAAGTGACCGTAAAGATTTGTCTTGTAGCCATAGCTGCTGACCAGGCTCTTGAATTCTCGCAGGTATTTACCCAGGTGTTCTGGCTCAACTGCAGCATCCTCCCAACCCACAACTGGATCAGGCTCGTTCGGATCCAAGCCCAGCGAAGTAGCAGACGCGCCGGTCTCGCGTATTGTCCAAATCCGATTCATCAACCCTGAGTCGGTAACCAATCGGACACTAGGTCGCCCCGGCAAATCAGGAGCGATGTCGACTGCTTTCTGAGCAAAGGCCGTTGCCTCTTCAGTGGATAATGCACCGAACTCGATCATCAACCAGGCATTACCTGCTGGCAGTTCGGCAATGTCAGCCAGCTTCATACCGCGTACTTTCAAACCATCAATGATGCCGTCGTCCAGACCTTCCATAGCAATCGGATTCAGAGGCAGCAGCTGCGGCACTGAGTCAGCAGCGTAATAGATTTCTTCGTAACCCAGAACCACCAGTACCCGGTGAGTCGGATTCTTCACCAGAATGGTTTCGGCTTGCAGAACGGTCACACAGGTTCCTTCGACACCCACTAACGCCCGTGCAATGTTGAACCCGTTTTCAGGCAGCAACTGATCAAGGTTGTAGCCGGACACACGACGCTTGAGTTTGGGGAAGCCCTGTCGAATCTGCTCCTCGTTACGATCAACCAAATCCTTCAGCGCCCGAACGATCTCTGCCCGCCGGCCACCAGCCTCAATATGCTCCTGATAAGCCGCCTCATCAGTCGGCCCCACCCAGAAACGCTCACCGTCGTAAGTCAGCACCTCCAAACGCTCGACGTTCTCTACGGTTTTGCCCGCCATCACTGAGTGCGCACCGCAGGAGTTGTTGCCGATCATCCCGCCCAAGGTGCAACGGCTATGCGTTGCCGGATCTGGGCCGAATGTAAGGCCGACTTTCGCAGCCTCACCTTTCAACTGATCGCAAATCACCCCAGGCTCAACGCGAGCCAATCGCTTTTCAGGATTAATTTCATGGATGGCATGAAGGTACTTTGATGCGTCGATAACGACTGCCGCGTTCACGGCCTGGCCACACATGGAAGTGCCAGCACCACGCGGCAGAATGGGGATGCTGACCTCACGGCAGAGGCGAACCGTGGCCTCGATATCGGCAATGCTTCTCGGAATTACGATACCAATGGGCAACTGACGATAGTTCGAAGCCTCAGAGGCATAGATGGCGCGAGTGGCGGCATCAAATCGAACCTCAGCCGAGGTCTGCGCCTCAAGCTTTGAGCGCAGGCTCAACAGGAGGTTAAGGTCGAACGGGATAGGATTATTTTTTGTCATTTGGAAAAGCCTGGTCTCGATCAGCAGCACGGTTGCAACGAGGCGCTCTACAACGGCTGATAGAGGTAGAGCGACGGACGATAACAACTGTAAGCCGAGAGCAGACGCCGCTCTACCCACTCAAAATAGGAAGTAGCAGCGCTGTTTTCCACCCCTAAGAAGGAACGACAATTGGCGCTGAACCCATTTGACTGCATCAAAATCCCAAACCCCTGACTCACCGAGGGCCTGGGATTTTCTCGGTTATCGACGGCCCGGCTGCCTATAGCCAAACATGACACCCACCAGGCTGAATGCAGCAGCAATCATTACGTAGAAGGCAGGCGCCGTGACGGTGCCTGTTGCACTGATCAGCCAAGTCAGAATCAGCGAGGCAAATCCACCGAAAGTCATCACCGCGAGGTTGTAGGCCAGGGACAGGCCAGTGGAAAGCACTTTGGCCGGGAACGTCTCGGACAGAGCCGCCAAGATAGGGCCGGTGTAGACCGCAATCAGCACACCGAATACAGCCTGAAACACGCACAGCGTGTACAGCGATGGAGCGCTAGCGATCATGTTGAACATGGGCCAAGCCAGCAGCAGCATCGACGCGGAAGCCCCCACCAACAGATACTTGCGTCCGATCTTGTCAGAAATCCAACCGGTAATTGGTGAGCATAGGGTGATCACGCCACCCCCTACCATTGCCGCAATGAACGATGCCGACTGAGGAAGCTTGAGCACCTTCACTGAATAGGTGGGCATGTAGAATAGGATCACATAGATGCACACCGTCCACAGCACGATCATGGAGAAGCTGGCAACTGCTTGCCATGGGTAATCACGAAGCACATCGCGCAGCGGCGTCTCAGTAAGATCCGAAGACTCCTCAAAGACGGGCGACTCATGCAGATTTCGACGGATGAAGTACCCGATCGGGCCGATCAAGATGCCGAACAGGAAAGGAATCCGCCACCCCCAGCTTTCAACCTCTTCAGGACTAAGACCCAGGGTGATACCAGTACCGAAACAAGCCCCCAGCAGCACGGCAAAACCGATACTGGTTTGAATCCAACTGGAATAGTAAGCCTTCTTGCCCTCTGGCGCCTGCTCGGTGAGATAGGCAGTAGCCGCCCCCATTTCACCGCCTGCAGAAACACCCTGCAGCAGACGAGCAAAGACAATGATGCACGGCGCCAAAAGACCTGCCTGTTCGTAGGTCGGCGCCAGGCCAATCATGGCGGTGCCGACACCCATCAAAATGATGGTGAGCGACAGCGCACCCTTGCGACCATAACGATCAGAGTAGATACCAATGAGAACGCCACCTATGGGCCGGACTAAAAAACCGACACCAAAGGTCGCCGCCGATAGCATCAGTGACGTTAAGTCATCTCCGGTAGGGAAAAATAACTTCCCGATGATTATGGCGAAGAAGCCATACACCATGAAGTCAAACCACTCGAATCCATTCCCTAGAACAGTGGCGATGATGGCTTTGCGCCGCATCGAATTCGCGTCCACTGCATGACCTACACCCACGCTTACTGCACTCATTTTCAAATCCCCTTCGAGCTTTCTGTGAAAGCCGCGCCTTTTGTCGTTGTAGTAGGGTTCGATCATTGAGCGCCCGAGAACGGCTCGTTTCTACCGCACAAAAATAGGAATTCAGACTAAGAAAATCCTATTTCACACATTTCCACCTACCTCGAAATGGATTTTCCACTCAACCATTTGCACTCCAAACACTAAGAATCTGAGGCATCGCCCAGCTAGGATGATTGAAGGGCAATTGCTCCAGCCGTGCATTCAAGCCGCGCCAACGGGGCAGCTGAGATAGCCCATCACGAGCCTGAGCAGCACATTCGATTCAGGCCAATTTGATTACTGCCCATCTGCCTAGGGACTGCCCAATGCCACAGTCCCAACCTGAGTGGCTCGACACCGTGCTGGCTGAGCCCTCAGCTCCAATAGCTCCAGCACAAAGCCGTTGCTGAGTGCTCACTAGAATAATGGGAGACAACGTGAAGTCGAGCGCAGATACCCCCATCGATGTAGGCGAAGAAATGGTCGCTGGCTTCGCCAAGAAAGGTCTTGGCCAAGTCAAACCCGCCACCAGCAATGAACGCGGTACCGGGCCATTCGTCCGACTGGTTCTTCGAGGCATCACAGTTATCGATGGCACCGGAGCCCCGCCCTGGGGGCCTGCCGATATCGTTATCGAAAATGGCATCATCACTGAGATCGCGGCAGTAGGCGTTCCTGGGCTTCCGATAAATCCCGCCAGGCGCCCCGCCAAAGGCACCCGTGAAATTGACTGCCATGGCAAATTCGCCACGCCAGGCTTTATCGATTGCCACGCCCATGTTGGTACGCCCTTCCACGCAGAAAGCGGAGAAATGCTCCCAGCAGATTACGTATACAAGCTCTGGCTCGCTCACGGCGTCACATCCGTGCGGGAAGCAGGCTGCATGAACGGGCTTGCCTGGACATGCGAACAGCAACGCGCAGCAGCCGATAACGCCATCGGCGCCCCGAACCTATACCCTTACGTTTACTTCCCTGCAGTGAACGACTACCTGAAGGTGATCTACAGCCCTGAGCAAGGGCGTGAGTGGCTGCGACAGGTTCGCGAGAAAGGCGCATGTGGCGTGAAGTTTTTTGGATCTCCGCCGGCCATCATGGAAGCCGCTCTGGACGAGTGCAAAAAGCTCGGCCTCAAGACTTGCTGCCATCACGCTCAGCTCTCAGTTGGGCGAATGAACGCGCTAAAAACAGCGATGTGGGGACTGACCAGCACGGAACATTCTTACGGCCTTCCCGAGGCGCTCATGGAAGGCAGCACCCTCCAGTTCATTGACGACGACTACAACTACAACGACGAATACATACGCTTCGCCACCGCCGGCAAAACGTTCCTCCAGGCAACAAAACCCGGGAGCGGCAAATGGAATGAGGTGCTTGAGGCATTCCTCGAAGCGGGCCACACCTTTGTTCCGACCATGAACGTCTACGACAGCAACCGTGACGTCATGCGCGCCCGCCGCGCCGATTGGCATGAGGAGTACACCGACGCCACGTCCTGGAACTACTTCCAACCTCAACGTGGTGGGCACGGGGCCTACTTTTTCCGCTGGTCAACCAAGAACGAGTTGGAATGGAAGGAAAGCTTCAGGATCTGGATGCAGTTTCTGAATGAGTACAAAAATCGAGGAGGCCGAGTGTGCCCTGGCAGTGACTCCGGGTTCATGTTTCAGGTTTACGGCTTCGGCTACATCCGCGAGCTCGAACTCCTGCAGGAGGCAGGCTTCACGCCGCAAGAGGTCTTGCGTGCAGCCACTATGCAGGGCGCTGAACTACTGGGTATTGAGCACAAAACCGGTACGCTGGAGGTCGGCAAAGAAGCCGATATTCTCATTCACAATCAAAATCCCATGGCCGACTTCAAGCTTCTCTACGGGACTGGCGCCGTCCGGCTTAATGACGACACCAATGTGGCCGAGCGCAAACGTTGCCTTGATTACACAATCAAGGGCGGCGTCATTTTTGATACCGAGGAACTGCTCGCCGATGTGAGAGAAATGGTTGGTGAAACCTGGAGCAGCGACCACAGGTCAAGCATTTAGGAGGCACACATGATTCCTCCTTCCAAGGGCATCGATTTCTTCATTTTGACCGGGCCGCTGGGCAGCGGCAAAACCACCTTGCTGGAGCACCTCCTCTACACGTTACAGGACAGCACCGGAACGGCGGTAATCGTCAATGACGCAGGTGCCGTCAACATTGACGGCGCTGTGCTCATGGATTCGGCTGATGGGATGGTGATCGAAACGCTGAGCAATGGCTGCGTCTGTTGCAGTCTTGGCAATGACCTGGTTAGCACAGTGCTAAGCCTGATCGAAACCAGAGCCCGAATGAATTTGCCTCCATTCGAGCGGATCATCTTGGAGTGCAGCGGGCTCTCAATGCCAGGCGAAGTAGTGCGCACCATGACGGGCCTTGCTCATCTACAAATGGCCGTGTCGATCATTTGCATGTACGACTGCGCCAGGCCTCCGCTACGACAGACGCAGATTGATGCAGTAGCAGCGCAGCTAAGCGCAGCGCACACGGTAGTGCTGACAAAGATTGATGAAGTTGTTGAGCAAGCGTTGATCGATGCTCGCGCCACCGTCCAGCGCATCAACCCCTTCGCAGTAATTATCGAGCAGGAATCTCCATCTGTGCGCAGTCAAAGGGCATTCCTGAATTCCTCACAGCGCCCCCCGGATACCGCACGCCCCCAACTTAAGCTGGTACTCGCTGCCGCCCATCCTCGTATTCATGTCTACCAAGCCCTGCTGACCGACCCAGACCCAGGTGACGCCATTGATTGGCTAGAAAACATCACGGGCTACCTAGGGGAAAAGCTCCTGCGATGCAAAACGCTCATCTGCGCTCCTGAGCGTGATCTGCTGATGCAGACTGTTGGCACAGCTTTCTCGGCTCCACGCGTGCTGCAAAAACAGCACGGTGAACGATCTGTCGCCATCTTCATCACCCAAGACTGCGATTTACTTGAGCTCAAGCAGATTCCCAGTGCATTCGCCGTCACCTGGTTAGACGAAGCCAAATAGCTCTGAATGACTCCCTGGATCGGATCAGGGAGTCAAATTTCGCGACCACCTTACCCATCTGCAACCAATTCCTCTGTGCCGAACTCGCTGAGCCTAATCCTCCTACCACGGAGTGGAATCTGGGCTTTTAAAACTCTATCCGAGGTAGATAGCAGCACAGTTCGATCGTCGTTAGCATTCAAAAAGTGAGCGATAAATGATCAGCTACAAAGCCGAGCTGATTGCGCGAAATTTCTCGCAACACTACCAAAACAGGAATTTCCAATCTAAAAACCACACAGGAGCAATTAAAAAAACACTAAGAAAAGATGCCCAATAGCACACAAGAATAATAATACCCAAAAGATCCAAATCTAAAACCTCAAACTGCCAAAGCCGGCACTGGGCCGGCCAGTGAGAATCGTCATTGATACCTCTCACGCTGCCCGAATGAGCATCAAAGCAAATAATAAAGAGGCAAGAGCATGAAAACGATCTTCAAGGCATCAGTTGCACTCCCCGCCGCCATTTCCATGGCCCTTTCCATGACCGCCATGGCCGATATCAAAATTGGTGTTGGAGCCCCACTGACTGGCCCCAATGCTGCCTTCGGCGAGCAGATATGGCGAGGCGCAGAACAAGCAGCCAAAGACATCAACGCCAAGGGCGGCATCAACGGTCAGCAGATCGCCCTGGTCAAAGGCGATGACGCATGTGAACCCAAGCAAGCAGTCGCTGCAGCCAACCAAATGGTTGATAGCGCCAAAGTAGTTGCAGTCATTGGTCACTACTGCTCTTCCTCCACAATTCCAGCCTCGGAAATCTACGACGAAGCACAGATCGTCTCCATTACCCCCGCATCCTCAGCACCAAGCATCACCGAGCGAGGGTTGGTTGGTGTCTTCCGCATGGCCGGTCGCGATGATCAACAAGGACAAGTCGCCGCTGACTACATCGCAAAGAACCTCAAAGCCAAAACCGTAGCGGTCATTCACGATAAGGATACTTTCGGCCAAGGCGTAGCAGACACCACTAAGGCCGCACTCAAGGCTGAAGGCGTCGAGACAGTGCTTTATGAAGGTCTGACGCGGGGTGAGAAGGACTTCAACGCAGTCGTCACCAAAATCCGCTCGTCGAAGGCCGAAGTGGTGTACTTCGGCGGCTGCCACCCAGAGGCGGGCCCCTTGGTACGGCAGATGCGCGAACAAGGTCTCACCATTCCCTTCGTGACCACCGACTGCACGGTAACCGATCAACTGGTCACCACCGCTGGCGGCAAGAAGTATACCGATGGCGTGCTGATGACCTTCTACCCAGATCCACGCAATCTGGAAACAGGTAAAGCTGTCGTTAAGGAGTTTAGAGACACCGGGTATGAACCGGAGAGCTACACACTTTTCTCCTATGCATCCTTGCAGGCGCTTGCCGCCGCTTTCAGCGCGACCGGCACTACAGATGGCAACAAGGCAAGCGAATGGCTGAAAAGTCACTCAGTCGATACTGTTCTGGGCACCAAGAGCTGGAACGAAAAAGGCGACCTCAAAGAGTCTCCCTATGTAATGTACAAATGGGACGCAGACGGAAAGTTCGGACAGCTCTAACTTCTCCTTTGCAGCGTGCAGATTGAATCCAGTCTGCACCCCTTCTGCCCGTTTGGGGAAATTCTCGTGGATACATTTATTCAACAGCTAGTCAATGGACTAACGCTGGGCTCGGTGTATGGCCTCATAGCGATCGGCTACACCATGGTGTATGGCATCATCGGCATGATTAACTTCGCCCATGGCGAAGTTTATATGATCTCCGCCTACCTGGCCGCGATCTCGATAGCCGTACTGAGTTTCTGGGGCGTTGATTCATTCCCACTTATCATTCTTGGTACCTTGATCTTCACAATCGTCGTAACCGGGGTTTACGGCCTGGCAATCGAGCGGGTTGCCTACAAACCATTGCGTAACTCTACGCGCTTGGCTCCTCTGATCTCGGCCATCGGCATATCACTCGTTTTACAAAATTACGTACAGATCAGCCAGGGCGCTCGACAGCAGGGTATCCCGACACTACTGGAGGGCACGCTTCGCATCTCGGTGGGTGATGGCTTCGTCATGATCACGCATACCAAGCTGTTCATCTTGGCTGCGGCCATCATCGGCATGCTTGCACTGACGTTCATGATCAAAAGTACCCGCCTGGGCCGGATGTGTCGGGCGACTCAGCAAGACCGAAAGATGTCGCAAATTCTTGGCATCAACACTGACCGAATCATCTCCTGTGTGTTCGTCATAGGCTCCTCGATGGGTGCGTTGGCGGGCGTGCTTATCACACTCAACTACGGAACCTTCGATTTCTATGCAGGGTTCATCATCGGGATCAAAGCCTTTACAGCTGCTGTCCTCGGCGGCATCGGGTCACTCCCGGGCGCAATGCTGGGCGGCCTGATCCTTGGCGTGTCCGAAGCTCAGTTCTCTGGGATGGTGAACGCTGACTACAAAGACGTCTTCAGCTTCTCCCTTCTCGTACTGATCCTCATCTTCCGGCCCCAAGGCCTCCTTGGCCGACCTCAAGTAACCAAGGTATGAAGTCATGAGCGATAAAATGAAAAGTATCAATCTCAAGAAAGCCTTGATCGATACCGTGATGGCCGGGCTGATCGCTCTGATCGTGTTTGGGCCCATCGTCGGTGTGGTTTTGCAGGGTTACGATTTCACCCCGCGATTTGACCGTGTTGGCTGGATCGTTGGGACAGTGATGGCTGGCCGATTCGTGCTGAGCTTGTTTCTGCAGACCGCCAGCGGCCATAAACTCATGGAGCGCTTCGACCGAGCAGGCGGTGGCGTTGGAGTAAAGCCGCCGGGACACGCATCGATCATGCGCTGGGTTCTCCCTGTGCTGATTTTGATGGCGCTCGTGCTGCCGTTTTACGCCAACAAGTATCTGCTGACAGTTGTGATCCTGGGCCTGATCTACGTCTTGCTCGGGCTAGGCCTCAACATCGTCGTGGGGCTGGCAGGACTGCTCGACCTCGGCTTTGTCGGATTCTATGCGATTGGTGCCTACGGGTTGACCTTAGGATACGAATATCTTGGTCTGGGCTTTTGGAGCATGCTGCCGCTGGCCGCCCTGCTCGCTGCTTTTGCAGGGATGCTTCTCGGATTCCCGGTGCTGAGGATGCATGGCGACTACTTGGCGATCGTCACCCTGGGCTTCGGTGAAATCATCAGGCTTGTTCTTACCAACTGGGTTTCGTTCACCAACGGCCCCAATGGGATGACGGCACCGTCCCCCACATTCTTCGGTCTCGAATTCGCTCGCCGCGCCAAGGATGGTGGCGTTCCGTATCACGAGTTTTTCGGAATCACCTACAACTCGAACATGAAGTTTATCTTCATCTACACCGTCCTGTTGTTGATCGTTCTCGCAGTGCTGTACATCAAGCATCGCTTGACCCGTATGCCAGTCGGGCGCGCTTGGGAAGCGCTGCGAGAGGACGAAATTGCTTGCCGTTCGATGGGCCTCAACCATGTTTTGGTGAAGCTTTCCGCGTTCATGATTGGCGCATCAACTGCCGGGATAGCGGGCGTATTTTTCGCAACTTATCAAGGCTTTGTGAACCCGACCTCGTTCACCTTCTTCGAGTCGGCACTGATTCTCGCCATCGTGGTACTTGGAGGCATGGGATCAACCGTCGGAGTGGTAATTGCAGCATTTGTCCTGACGATTGCGCCGGAGCTTTTGCGTAGCTTCGCCGACTACCGTGTGCTGATGTTCGGCATCCTGATGGTGCTCATGATGATCTGGCGTCCGCGCGGGCTGATTCGCATTAATCGAATCGGCATCGCCCCGCGCAAAGGAGTAGCTCCATGAAAGACAATATCCTCACCGTGGACAGCCTCATGATGCACTTTGGGGGCATCAAAGCACTCAACGATGTCAATTTCTCAATCAAGCGGCATTCGATCTCAGCGTTGATAGGCCCCAACGGCGCCGGCAAGACCACCGTGTTCAATTGCCTGACGGGATTCTACTCAGCCACTGGCGGCAAGATCCTGCTCAATGCACAAGGTAAACAGACGGACGTCATCCAAGTGTTGGGTGAACCCTTCAAAGCTCAGGACTTTATCAAGCCTGGACAGTTCGGGTCACGGCTCTGGTACAAGATGTTCGGCGGAACGCATCTGGTTAACCGGGCAGGACTTGCGCGTACCTTTCAAAACATCCGTCTATTCAAGGAAATGACTGTCCTGGAAAACCTGCTGGTCGCTCAGCACATGCTGGCTCAACGCAACCTGCTGACTGGCATCCTGAACACCCCCGCTTATCGAAAAACGGAGAGCAAGCTACTCGATACGGCCTTCTACTGGTTGGAAGTAGTCGACCTGGTCGAGCACTGCAACAGACTGGCAGGTGAGCTCTCTTATGGCCAGCAGCGACGCTTGGAGATCGCCCGAGCGATGTGTACCGGGCCGGAGCTGATATGCCTTGACGAACCCGCTGCCGGCCTCAATCCTGCCGAGACAATTGTTCTGAGCGCTATCATCCGCAAGCTTCGGGATGATCATCAGCTGACCGTACTGTTGATTGAGCATGACATGGGTATGGTCATGAGCATTTCTGATCACGTTATCGTGCTGGATCATGGCCTGGTCATCGCTCAAGGCGCACCAAGCGCGATCAAAGATGACCAGAAGGTAATCGCTGCTTACCTCGGTGCAGAAGAAGAGGAAGTAGCATGAGCACACCCATTCTCGCGTTCAAAGACGTCGACGTTCACTATGGCCCTATCCAGGCTCTGCGAAAGGTGAACCTCCACATCAACACCGGAGAAACTGTAAGCCTGATCGGGGCTAACGGAGCGGGCAAGTCGACGCTGTTAATGTCGATATTTGGACAGCCACGAGCCACTAGCGGGCAGATCCTCTATCAAGGGCAGGACATCACGCGCAAGAGCACCCACTTCGTGGCGTCTAACGGTATCGCTCAGTCGCCCGAGGGACGGCGCGTCTTTCCGGACATGACAGTCGAAGAAAATCTTCTTATGGGTACCATTCCTGTCGGCATGAGTCACGCCGAGGAGGATCGAGAGCAGATGTTCAACCTTTTCCCTCGCCTCAGGGAGCGGCGCAATCAACGAGCAATGACAATGTCGGGTGGCGAGCAGCAAATGCTTGCCATTGCCAGAGCACTCATGAGCCGACCCAAACTCCTGCTACTCGACGAGCCCTCACTCGGACTGGCACCTATCGTAGTGAAGCAAATCTTTGCCACTCTAAGAGAGCTCGCGAAGTCAGGCATGACCATCTTCCTGGTGGAGCAAAACGCCAACCATGCCCTGCGCCTAAGTGACAGGGCTTATGTCATGGTGACCGGCGAAATCAGGATGACAGGGACTGGCGAGGAACTGCTCGGCAACCAAGAGGTGCGCGAGGCGTATCTGGGCGGACACTAGATGAAGAGAGGGAGGCTCCTCACACGCCTCCCTCCCCCAAGCGCATCAATAGCCCTTTGAACGATCAACAACGTTGAGCAGTGGCAACCCACGCTGCTCCCGCTCCACATTCGCCGTGATCACAGCCACAGCGCCTTTGACCTGCACGTTGCTGGCGATATGCGGCGTCATTAAAACTCGAGGGTGGCACCAAAATGGATGATCAGGCGAAGGCGGCTCTTGATCGAAAACATCCAGAACCGCGCCTCCGAGCCTCCCTCCATTCAATGCCTGAAGAAGATCTTCTTCAGCTATATGCGCACCTCTAGCGACATTCACAAGCCCAGCGCCCTGCGGTAACCGATTCAATGTGGCGGCATTCAGAATGCCCTGAGTTTCAGGAGTTAAAGGCAGAAGGTTGACCAAAATGTCGCATTGCTCCAAGAAGTCATACAGCTCTTCTCGTCCGACATAACACCGCCCATCCGGCACCTCTTTGTAGGAGCGATTCCATGCGCTCAACCTAAAGCCGAAGGGTCGCAATCGGTCGAGAGCGACTAGCCCCAAATTACCTGCTCCCATGATGCCAACGCGGCGCTCGCTGGCTGGAATGATGGGCATGGGCGTCCAGCATCTCTCCCGCTGACTGATCTGGTAATCAAAAATGTCACGATGCAGGGCGAGCACGCTAAACACTACATACTCGGCCATGATGTCGGCCATCGACGTTTCGATGAGGCGCACCATCGAGACATGCTCTGGCAGCTGGGACAGGTCGAACTGATCGACACCGGCGCCGGCTGAGTACAGCGCCTTGAGGTTTGGGAAACGCTGCATGAGATCCGGAATCGGCTCCCAGGCGATGATGTACTGAACCTCATCTGGATTACCCGCATCTGGCCACAGACGAAAATCAAGTTCTGGGGCCTGTTGAGAAAAAACCTGACGCCATTCAGCTGCGCTGCTGGGCTCGGCCATGTACAGGATACACATGTCTAGCTCCTAGATTTCTGACCAGACATCATGCCTGCCTTTCAGCAGTGATTGCTTGACACCAAAACACTATAGAGCTCGCGCTCATTACTACTCGGAGCCGGTTGTTACGCAGCACGTGTTGAATGTGGGTTAATACCACCGCTAGAGACCAGCTCTGCTAACCCTCTTTCGGCTCGCCCACACACAACTCCATGAACCGCGCCGCCGCCCGCGACGGCGTGGCGGCATGGGGCATCAAGATGGAAAAGCGCCTGACCAACGGCTGCGGCGTAATGCGCAGCCGCCGCAACACGCCATCCTCATGGCGAATCGACATGGCCGACACAAAGCCAATCCCCATACCTGCCCGCACCGCTTCCTTTACCCCTTCCACCCCGGCGATTTCCATCGCGACGCGCATTGCCACGCCACTGCGGGCAAACGCCCGCTCGACAATCTGCCTCACCCCGGAGCCACTCTCGCGCAGCACCAGTGGGTAGGCCCCCAAGGATTCCAAGGTCTGCGCCTCGTCACCGGCCAACGGATGAGTACTGGGCACGATCGCGACGATCTCATCCTCCCGCCACGGCGTGACCCCGGTGCCCAACGGCAACTCCTGCCCGGGAGGCCCTTCGATCAAGGCGATATCGACACTGCCCAGCGCGGCGACAATTTCAGCCGTGTTGCCATTGGAGGTGCTCACCGACACGTCCGGGTAGCGAGCGTGGAAGTCGGCGATCAGGTACGGCAGTAGGTAGCTGGCCGGCGTGGTACTGGCGCCGATGCGCAAGGTGCCGCGCTCCAGGCCGCGCATGGCCTCGCGCAGGGCCTGGGCCTGGCGGAAGGTATCGCGCAGGCGCTCGGCATGGGCCAACAACTGCTCACCTGCAGCGGTGAGGCGCACGCCGCGCCCCGCGCGTTGGTAAAGGGGCTCACCAAAAGCCTCCTGCAGCAACTTGAGCTGCCCGGATACGGCGGGCTGCGACAGGTGCAACGCCTGGGCCGCGTGGCTGATGTTGCCATGCTCGGCGACGGTGGCGAATGTTATCAGCTGTTCTGGGGTCATGAATTCAAAATATCAGCTAAACGGATACTTCACATCCCAAATTACGATTTTTTATAAGCTTATAACCAGATTAACGTAGGCCTTGTCGAAATACTTTTCCCGGAGGACTCACATGGCCACGGTTCCATCCCACCCCGCCTACGCGCCTACCCTCTCTACCCGAGGGCGGCTCAATGGCATTTTGTTCGTGGCGCTGTTCGCGCTTGCTGTCACCCAACTGGCAGCTTTGCCCGCCATAGCCAACCTGGGCATCAGCCCGCTGATCGTCGGTATCGTTGCCGGTGCCCTGTACGGCAACGCGCTGCGCGATGGCGTGCCGGCGAGCTGGGCGGCGGGCATCAACTTCTCGGCCCGCGGGCTGCTGCGCATCGCCGTGGCCTTTTTCGGCCTGCGGGTCAGCCTGCAGGAAATCGCCGAAGTCGGCTGGTCGGGCCTGACGGTTTCGCTGCTGGTGGTGGTCAGCACCCTGCTGATCGGGCTCTGGTGCGGCATGAAACTGCTCAAGCTGGACCGCGACACCGCGCTGCTCACCGCTGCTGGCAGTGCCATTTGCGGCGCCGCTGCAGTACTTGCGTTCGAGTCGGCGCTGCGCAGCGCCCCGCACAAGAGTGCCATGGCCGTTGGCAGCGTGGTGCTGTTCGGCACCCTGTCGATGTTCCTTTACCCCTTGGCGATCAATGCCGGCTGGCTGCACCTGGATACCCTGGGCGCGGGCCTGTTCCTGGGCGGCACGATCCACGAAGTGGCCCAGGTGGTAGGTGCAGCCAGCAACGTCAGCCCCGAGGCGACGCACATCGCCACCATCGTCAAGATGACCCGGGTGATGCTGCTGGTGCCGGTGCTGCTGGTGGTGGGCCTGTGGATCAGCCGCTCGCGCCAGCCGGGCCAGGCGCAAGGCAACGGCCGCATCGCCATGCCCTGGTTCGCTTTCGGCTTCCTGGCGCTGGTGCTGGTGAACTCGCTGCAGGTGCTGCCTGGCAGTGTGACCCAGGCGATCAATAGCCTCGACACCTTTGCCCTGACCATGGCCATGACGGCGCTGGGGATGGAGACACGCTTCAGCCAGATCCGCCAGGCAGGGCCACGGGCGCTGCTGACCGGGGCGATACTGAACCTTTGGCTGGTGGGGGGCGGGCTGGCAATTACGCTGGGTGTGCAAAAGCTCTTCGCATGACTTATGGTGTTGTCTAAGAAGGATGTTTTACCTGCACAGGAAAGACTTAGATGCCCCAACGCCATGTCATAAATGCATCCGTCAGCCCCAAAGGCAGCCTGGAGACGCTGTCGCAACGTGAAGTCCAGCAACTGAGCGAAGTCGGTACCGGTAGCCTCTACACCCTGTTCCGCCAGTGCGCGCTGGCCATCCTCAACACCGGCGCGCATGTCGACAACGCCAAAACCATTCTCGAGGCCTACAAGGACTTCGAGGTGCGTATCCACCAGCAAGACCGGGGCGTACGCCTTGAGCTGCTGAATGCCCCCGCCGATGCCTTCGTCGATGGCGAAATGATCGCCAGCACCCGTGAAATGCTGTTCAGCGCCCTGCGCGACATCGTTTATACCGAAAGCGAGCTGGCCAGCCAGCGCATCGACCTGGAAAGCTCCCAGGGCATCACCGATTACGTGTTCCACCTGCTGCGCAACGCCCGCACCCTACGCCCAGGCGTGGAGCCGAAGATGGTGGTGTGCTGGGGCGGCCACTCGATCAGCAGCGAGGAATACCAATACACCAAAAAGGTCGGCCACGAACTGGGCCTGCGCAAGCTGGACGTCTGCACCGGCTGCGGCCCTGGCGTAATGAAAGGCCCGATGAAAGGCGCCACCATCGCCCACGCCAAGCAGCGTATGCACGGCAGCCGTTACCTGGGCCTGACCGAGCCGGGCATCATCGCCGCCGAAGCGCCCAACCCGATCGTCAACGAGCTGGTGATCTTGCCGGACATCGAGAAGCGCTTGGAAGCCTTCGTGCGTGTCGGCCACGGCATCATCATCTTCCCGGGCGGCGCCGGTACTGCCGAAGAGTTCCTCTACCTGCTCGGCATCCTCATGCACCCGGACAACCAAGGCCTGCCCTTCCCGGTCGTGCTCACTGGCCCGCGCAGTGCCGAGCAGTTCCTGCTGCAACTGCACGCCTTCGTCGGCGCCACCCTCGGTGAAGCCGCGCAAAGCCACTACCAGATCATCATCGATGACCCAGCCGAAGTCGCGCGCCACATGGTCGAAGGCCTCAAGGAGGTCAAACAGTTCCGCCGCGAACGCAACGACGCCTTCCACTTCAACTGGCTGCTGAAGATCGACGAGGGCTTCCAGCACCCGTTCGACCCGACCCACGCCAACATGGCCGAACTCGCCCTGCGCCGCGAGCTACCGCCCCATGAACTGGCCGCCAACCTGCGCCGAGCGTTTTCCGGCATCGTTGCCGGCAACGTCAAGGACAAAGGCATCCGCCTGATCGAAGAACACGGCCCCTACCAGATCCGCGGCGACAGCGCAGTATTGGAGCCACTGGGGCGATTGTTACAAGCATTCGTCGACCAGCACCGCATGAAGTTGCCGGGTGGTGCCGCCTATGTGCCGTGCTACCAGGTAGTGACCTGAAAACGATGTCTAGCGCCAGCTCTCGAGCTGGCTTTTGATCTTGATCTGGCTGTTGATCTTGATCTTGATCTTGATCTGGCTTTTGACCTTCAGCGACTCAGGAGGCCGAGCGCAGGCCTTGCGGAGGGAGGTGACGGGCAAGGATGCCCGTCAAGCGCTGGGGCCCAGGATGGGCCCTGCAGCGCGGTCCTCCCGGGAGCAAGGCCGTAGCGAGGGGACCCCGAAGCGCAGCGTAGGGGCCGTATGATGGAGCGCAGCCCTTTTTGGTTACTTTTTGGGGCGTTTGCCAAAAAGTGACCCGCCGTAAGGGCGGAAAGGTGACTAAGCGTCGCCCCAATGCTGGATCAACCACCCCCTCAAAACCAACACCAACACCCACACCAACGATCAAGAAACCAAACCCTCCCGCTCAACCAGCCGAATACTGTCACGCCCCCCGCGCTTCGACTCATACAACGCCACATCCCCCTGCTCAATCAACGCCGCCAAACTCACCGGCGGCTGATCAAACACATTAGCCCCAATACTCAACGTAACCGCC
Source organism: Pseudomonas sp. 5.2 (assembly GCF_059025405.1). Lineage (NCBI taxonomy): Bacteria > Pseudomonadati > Pseudomonadota > Gammaproteobacteria > Pseudomonadales > Pseudomonadaceae > Pseudomonas > Pseudomonas sp. 5.2. Next base: position 28,555 of record NZ_JBYBHH010000021.1, on the reverse strand, counting down.
TGCGGCGTAGGCACCGTCTGCCCAGCAAACAGCTGAAACCGCTCACGCAACTGGCTACCCAGCTCCACCACCCGCTCCCGCGTCGCCTCACTGAGCAGAATCACAAACTCATCCCCCCCAAGCCGCGCCGCCAGCGACCGCTCCGGCAACACCGCACGAATCATCTCGCTCAAGGCGATCAACAGCCGATCCCCCGCAATGTGCCCGTGCAAATCGTTGACCAGCTTGAAGTTGTCGATATCGATCAACAGCAAGGCCCCCGGCCGCGCCGGGCTGACCTCTTTGAAAAAGTGCGGCGCCCGCACTTCCAGCGCCCGCCGGTTGTACAGCGCCGTCAACGGATCGCGCGCCGCCAGCCTGGCGATACGTTCTTCACGGCGATAACGCACCGTCCCCGTCATCGACAGCGCAATCAACATGATCGCCATCGCCCCCTCGACCAGGGAAATCTGAATGATCAGCCCGCCAAAGGTCGCCAGGTCAATCAAGGTGCCCGGCGTGATCGCAATGATCGCCTTCGCCACATAGAACAGCCCATGGATCAGCAACACATAGCGCAATTGCACCGCGCCCACGCTCAGCGACCTGCCGTGGGGCTTCAACAAAAAGCTGGCCTTGAGGGTCAACAGCGCCACCAGCAACGAGTTGACCATCAGCATCACCTTCGACCACTCCGGCCCCGCGGGCAGCAGCAGTAAGGCGAACCACACCGGCACCATCAGCAGCCAGGTGCGCGACAGGCGGTTCTGGGTAAAGCGCAACACCCCCATCAGGAAAAACGCATGCGCCACCACCAGCAACCCGTTGGCGAACCAGATGCCGATCAACAGCAAGCCAATGCCACGCAACAGGGCCAGAGTGGAGCCAACGGTAATAGTGGCGAAGCCCGCGCTCCAAAACAGGAGTGAAGCCTCGCGAACGCTGCGCCATTCGATCGCCAGGTACAAAGCAGCAGCGGCTGCCAGGGCGATCGTAATCGTCAGCATCGTGGGTGGATCAAGCGCCATAGACGGTTTGGCCTATCTGGTTAACGTGGGAAATGGGCTGATTGTATGCGCTTGCCACACTTTTTCAGAGCCCCTCCCACACCGTTAAAGCACCCGTTTGATCAACGGTTCCAGGCGGCTATAGCGCAACCGCCGCAAGAGCTTGCGCACCTCCTTGGGGTGCTCGGCCTTGACCCCAAGCTCGGCCGCTGAATCGATTTTCCGTGCGTGCTGGCGTATCCCCGTCAATTCCACGTCTCGAGGTACCAACCACTGCCCTGCTGGGTCATCGATAAGCAAGCCATTCTCAAGGTCCAGGTTGAACCCACGCGGGTTGAGGTTGTTACCGGTCAGCAGCGAATAACGCTGGTCGATCCACAGCCCCTTGGCATGGAAGGTGTGCCCGGGGTCGTTCCAAATCCGCACCTCGAGCTGGCCATTGGCAAGCGCGGCCTGGCGACGGCGGGCAAAGGCGCGCAGGTTGTCCTCGTACAAGTAGGGCAACGCGCCGCTAGCACTGAACGGCTCACCCGGGGCTATATAGAAGTCATTGGCCGTGCGATCGCCGACGATCAACTCCACGCGCACGCCACGGTCCAGCGCGTGGTCGATTTCGCGCATCAATACCCGAGGCGGGTTGAAATAAGGCGTGCTGATGATGATCTGCGTGCGTGCAGCGGCCAGCAGTGCGCAAAGTGCTTTGTTGAGCGGGTTGCCCCGCCCAACGCCAAGCAGCGGGATGACCCGCAAGCCCTGCCCCGCTTCGCCGGCGGGTACCTCATAGACCATGCGCCGCAGCCGCGCGCGCAAACGCCGGATGTCACCGCGCAAGCTGCGGGTCGCGGGTGGTGCCGGCAAGTCCAGCCGCGGTGTGGCGGTGTGGTGCAGCAAACGTCGAACCAGGTCGACCATGGCATCGGCCAGCGCAGGCGACTGGAACAGGTGATAGCGATCCAGGCGATAGCGGTCGAAACGGTGCAGGTACACGTTATTGAGGCTGGCACCGGTGTAGATCACACAGTCGTCGATGATGCTGCCTTTCAAGTGCAACACACCAAACAGCTCGCGGGTTTGCACCGGAACGCCGTGGATCACTACATCCAGCCCCCGCAATTGGCGCTGGGCCTGGTACCAGGCCGCATTACCCGGCTGCCGCCCGCCCCCCAGCAGGCCACGGCGGGCACGGAACCAGTCAACCACAATGGTGATTTCCAGGCCTGGCCGCGCGGCCTTGGCCTGGTACAGGGCATCGAGCACTTCCTGCCCGGCCTCGTCTTCCTGCAGGTACAGGGCGACGATGACGATGCGTCGGGTCGCCGCCGCGATGCGCTCGAGCAGGCAGCGACGGTACGCCGCGGCATCGGGCAATACCTGGATCGCCTCAGGCGCGAGGGCAAAACCTGGCAGCGCCGCCAGCATGGATTCGGGGTTCACGTAGGTTCACCTTCTGTCTGCATTCAGGTCCATTCCTGGCCACCAGCCCGGGGTGTAAGATCGACCGGGTAACGACCTATAACAACAAGAATCATGCGAGGCCTGTTTTTCTCACTGCCCCCGACGAATCACGCCTCAGCTTGCACAGGAAGATCGCAATGGTCCACCCCGTTTCTGCAATCGTAACGCCTTCGCCCGCCAAGACCTTCGGTTTTCTGATCTTGCCCAATTTCACCACCATCGGCCTGGCGTCGGCGGTGGAGACCCTGCGCATGGCCAACCTGGCGGCCCGCCGGCCGATGTACCGCAGCGTGCTGATCGCCGCCAGCGATGAACCGGTGGCGGCCAGCAACGGCATGCGCGTGTTGCCTGACTACAGCATCGGCAACGCCCCGGCGCTGGACGCCCTGCTGGTGGTCGGGGCCAACCCGATCGATCGCAGCCGTGGCAACCGGCCCTTGATCGACTGGCTACGCCAGCTGGCCCGTCAACGCCTGCCGTTGGGCGGCATCTGCACGGGCAGTTACCTGCTGGCCAAGGCCGAGTTGCTCAAGGGCTACCGCTGCACCATCCACTGGGAAGACATGCAGACGTTGCAGGAGCAGTTTCCCGGTATCGTCATTTCTGGCCAGCTGTTCGAACTGGACCGCGACCGCTACACCTGCTCGGGTGGTGTGGCGGCCATGGACATGATGCTGCAACTGGTGGCCCGGGAAGAAGGCGGCCAAGACATCGCCGCCAAGGCCGCCGAACTGCTGCTGTGCGACCGTGTGCGTGGCGAGCGCGAACGCCAGCGGGTGCCCCTGCGCACCCTGCTCGGCAGCGCCCAGCCCAAGTTGAGCCAAGTGGTGGCGATCATGGAAGCCAACCTGGAGGAGCCACTGGCGCTGGAGGAGCTGGCCAGCCTCAATGAAGTGACCGTGCGCCAATTGGAGCGGTTGTTTCATAAATACCTGCAGCGCACGCCCAGCCAGTATTACCTGGAGTTGCGGCTGTCGCGGGCGCGGGAGCTGTTGTTGCGTAGCGATGTGCAGGTGCGTGAAGTGGCGCTGGCCTGTGGGTTCAGCTCGCCGGCGCATTTTTCCAAGAGTTACAGCCGGTTTTTTGGGCTGTCGCCGCTGGGGGAGCGGCGGCAGGCTTCGTTGCACTGATATCAAACAGTGCTGGCCTCTTCGCGGGCAAGCCCGCTCCCACAGGATTCCCACTCACCTTGAGCGCGGTGGGGGACCGGTGGGAGCGGGCTTGCCCGCGAAGAGGCCGGCCCAGATTGAATCAGTCCTTCAGGGCCGCATACGCCGTCTCCCGGCACATCAGCATCGCCACCAGCGCCACCAGTGCTGCGGCCAACAGGTACCCCGCCGGCGCCAGCTTGCTGCCGGTCACCTGTATCAGCCAGGTGGCAATGAACGGCGCCGTCCCGCCAAACAAGGCATTGGCCACGTTGAAGCTCAGGGCGAAACCACTGAAGCGCACCCGCGTCGGGAAGATCTCGGCCAACAGGCACGGCAAGGTCCCATCGTTCATCGCCAGCATCGCGCCAAACAGAATCTGGATGGCCAGAATCACCAGCAGCGGTTGCCCATCGAGCAACGTGAACAAGGGCACGGTGAGCCCCAAAAACAGCAGCGAGGCGATCACCAGCATGGTCTTGCGGCCAAACTGATCCGACAGCCGCCCCATCAGGAAAATCAGGCCGATGTAAGTGGCCAATGAAACCGTCGAGGCAATGAAGGCATCTCGCTCGGTCATGCCCAGCTCAGTAGACAGGTACGTCGGCATATAGCTGAGCAGCAGGTAGAACGCCACCGCGTTAAGGCACGTGACGCCGATACCGATGCCTAGGCTGCGGCGATGCTGGGTCAGCAACTCGCGAATCGGTGCCGGGGTCATGCAGGCCTTGTTCTCAAGACGCTGCTCCATCTCCAGAAACTTGGGGGTGTCCTGCAGGCTCATGCGGATGTAACGGCCCACCAGCCCGAACGGTGCAGCCAGCAGGAACGGCAGGCGCCAGCCCCAGCTGTGCAGGTCCTCGGTGCTGAGTAGCTCATGCAGCACCGCCACAAACGCCGCACCGAACAGCAACCCCGCTGCCGTGCTGGCCGGCACGATACTGGTGTACAGGCCACGCCGGCCCTGGGGCGCGTATTCGGCCAGGAAGGCCGATGCCCCCGCGTATTCGCCCGACGCCGAAAAGCCCTGCACCAGGCGTATCACCAGCAACAGGCACGGTGCCCATAGGCCGATCTGCGCGTAGCCGGGCAGCAGCCCGATGCAGAAGGTCGAGATCGACATGATCAGGATCGACAACGACAGCGCATTGCGTCGCCCATGGCGATCACCAAAGTGGCCCCAGACCACGCCGCCCAGCGGGCGAACGAGAAACGACAGGGCGAACACCGCGAAGGTCGCCAGCAGGCCGGTAGTTTTGTCGGTTTGCGGGAAAAACGTGGCGGCAATGATGGTGGCGAGGTAGCCGTAGGCGGCGTAGTCGAACCATTCGACGAAGTTGCCCATGAAACTGGCGCGCGCGGCCTTGCGCAGGGCCTGGCGTTCGGCGCTGTGCGCAACGTTGCCGAGGGTTGAGGCGTTCAGGGTGGTGCTGGACATGACGGGTACCCTCTGGTTCTTCTAATTGGAGGCAGGGTCTGGTGGTCATACAGTGATTTTATTGTTGTTGGTGCCGGCCTCTTCGCGGGTAAACCCGCTCCTACAGGGGCCGGCACCGAGCATCATTTGTGGATGATGTTGTGCTCCGGCCCGTACGGGAACTTGGTGATGTTTTCGGTGCCGCTGTCGTTGACGATGAGGATATCGTGCTCGCGGTAGCCGCCAGCACCCGGCCGCCCTTCGGGCAGCATGATCATCGGCTCGATCGACACCACCATGCCCGGCTCCAGCACGGTGTCGATGTCTTCGCGCAGCTCAAGCCCCGCCTCGCGACCGTAGTAGTGGCTCAACGTCCCAAACGAGTGGCCATAGCCAAACGTGCGGTACTGCAGCAGGTCGTGACGCAGGAAGATCTCGTTCAGCTCACGGGCAATGTCACTGCAGCGCATGCCCGGGCGCACCAGTTTCAGCCCAGCCTCATGCACCTCGACGTTGGCCTGCCACAGGCGCAGGTGATCATCCGGGCAATGGTCGAGGAACAAGGTGCGCTCAAGGGCGGTGTAATAGCCGGCGATCATCGGGAAGCAATTGAGGCTGAGGATCTCACCCTTGCCCACCGTGCGGCTGGTGACCGGGTTGTGCGCGCCGTCGGTGTTGAGCCCGGACTGGAACCAGGTCCAGGTGTCCATCAGCTCGCCGTCGGGGAAAGACTTGGCGATCTCGCGAACCATCGCCTGGGTGGCATGCAGCGCCACTTCGTACTCGGGCACATGCTCACGCAGGGCCTCGACCACTGCCGCGCCGCCGATATCGGCCACCCGCGCGCCGTGCCGGATCAACGCCTGCTCTTCTGCGGACTTGATCATGCGCATGCGCATGCACGGGGCGCCGATGTCCAGCAACTCGGCCTTGGGGTAGCAGGCGGCGAGCTTGGCGTGGTTTTGCAGGTTGAGGTGGTCGTATTCCACGCCGATGCGTGAGGCCAGCGGCAGCGCTTGTTGAATGGCGACGAAGAAGTTGTCGCGTTGCCAGTCGGTGTAGACGATGTTGTCGGTGCCGACCGTGCGCCGCCAAGGCTGGCCGCCATCGATGTTGGCGCTGATCGAGACGACCTTGTCCTGGGTCACCACCAGTGCATAGGGGCGGCCAAACGAGCAGTAGAGGAAATCACTGTAGTAATTGACGTTGTGGTACGAGGTAAAGATCGCCGCTTCGATGTCCTGCTCGGCCATGTAGGCCCGCAGGCGGGCGTGGCGGGCTGCGTATTCCTGAGCGGAGAAGGTCGCTTTGACCTTGTCGCCGTTGCGGATCTTCAGGGTTTTTGGCATGTGCATGGTCGGGTTCCTTGTCGTTGTGAGCACGCTGTTTCAGGCCGGCCGCCTGAGAAGCATTGCAACAGAACGAACGAGGACGCTTTTGTATCTATCCGACCTGGAATTGGCGGGATGGCCACCGACGTGTAGGAGCAGCCTTGTGCTGCGAAGAGGCCGGCACAGGCAGCCCGAATTGCGGCTATCTGTACCGGCCTCTTCGCAGCACAAGGCTGCTCCTACACAGGCTGTGGGGTTTCAGGCACGCTTTATTTCAGATCAAAGCGGTCCAGCTCCATCACTTTTACCCAAGCTGCAACGAAGGCCTTCACAAACCTGTCCTTGCCATCGCTGCTGCCATACACCTCGCTCAACGCCCGCAACTGGGCATGCGAACCGAACACCAGGTCAACACGGCTGCCCGTCCATTTAACCTGCCCGGTCTTGCGGTCCCGGCCTTCAAAGCGCTCGTTGTCGGCTGACGTCGGCGTCCATTCCACGCCCATGTCCAGCAGGTTGCGGAAGAAGTCGTTGCTCAACGTACCCGGCTTGTCGGTGAACACCCCGTCCTTGCTGCCGCCATGGTTGGCGCCCAGCACACGCAGGCCGCCGATCAGCGCGGTCAGCTCGGGCGCCGTCAGGGTCAGCAGTTGGGCCTTGTCCAACAGCAGCTTCTCGGCTTTGACGCTGTAGCGGTCCTTGGTGAAGTTGCGGAAGCCATCGGCCAACGGTTCCAGCACGGCGAACGACTCGACATCGGTCTGCTCCTGAGACGCATCGACGCGGCCGGGGCGGAAGCCGACGCTGCCACTGTAACCCGCATCCTTGGCAGCCTTCTCGACGGCGGCGGTACCTGCCAGCACGATCAGGTCGGCCAGGGAGACCTTCTTGCCACCGTTGCTGAACTCGCCCTGGATCTTCTCCAGCGCTGCCAAGACCTTGCCTACGCCCTGGTTCGCAGCCCAGTCTTTCTGCGGTGCCAGACGCAAGCGTGCACCGTTGGCACCACCGCGCTTGTCAGACCCACGGAAGGTCGAAGCTGAAGCCCAAGCGGTCGATACCAACTCGCCCACGCTCAAGCCTGAAGCCAAGATCTTGGCTTTGAGCGCAGCGACATCCTGCTCGCCCAGCGACGCCGGGTCGGCTTTAGGCAGCGGGTCTTGCCACAGCAATTCCTCGTTGGGCATTTCTGGCCCGAGATAGCGCGCCAGCGGGCCCATGTCGCGGTGGATCAGCTTGTACCAGGCACGGGCAAAGGCGTCCGCCAATTGGTCGGGGTTGTCCTTGAAGCGGCGGGCAATCGGCTCGTAGATCGGGTCAAAGCGCAGCGCCAGGTCGGAGGTGAGCATGGACGGCGCATGGGTTTTGCTGGGGTCATGGGCATCCGGCACGGTGCCTGCGCCTTTGCCTTCCTTCGGCCGCCACTGGTGCGCACCGGCCGGGCTCTTGGTCAGCTCCCACTCGAAATTGAACAGGTTGTTGAGGTACTCGTTGCTCCATTTGGTCGGGGTTGAGGTCCAGGTCACTTCCAGGCCGCTGGTGATGGTGTCGGGGCCTTTACCGGAGCCGAACTTGTTGGCCCAACCCAGGCCCTGCATCTCCAGGCCCGCAGCCTCGGGCTCGGCCCCCACATTGTCGGCGGGGCCTGCGCCATGGGTCTTGCCGAACGCATGGCCCCCGGCGATCAGCGCCACGGTCTCCTCATCGTTCATGGCCATGCGGCCGAAGGTTTCGCGGATGTCTTTGCCCGAAGCGACCGGGTCAGGGTTGCCTTCCGGGCCCTCCGGGTTGACGTAGATCAGGCCCATCTGCACGGCGGCCAGCGGGTTTTCCAGGTTGCGCTCTGCCTGCAGGTTGCGGCTCTGTTCTTCACCGTGCTTGGCGGGTTCGGCCACCAAGTCACCCTGGCCGGGTTCCTGGGCCTTGACCTGCTCCTTGCCGTAGCGGGTATCGCCGCCCAGCCAGACCTTTTCCGAGCCCCAGTACACGTCTTCATCCGGCTCCCACACATCGGCACGCCCGCCAGAGAAACCAAAGGTCTTGAAGCCCATGGACTCCAGCGCGACGTTGCCGGTGAGGACGATCAGGTCAGCCCAGGAAATCTTGTTGCCGTACTTCTGCTTGATCGGCCACAGCAGACGCCGGGCCTTGTCCAGGCTGACGTTGTCCGGCCAGCTGTTGAGCGGGGCGAATCGCTGCTGACCGGAACCGGCGCCGCCGCGGCCATCGCCAATGCGGTAGGTCCCGGCGCTGTGCCAGGCCATACGGATGAACAGCGGGCCGTAGTGGCCGAAGTCGGCGGGCCACCAGTCCTGGGAGTCGGTCATCAGGGCCGTCAGGTCTTGCTTCAGGGCCTGGAAATCGAGGCTCTTGAAGGCGTTGGCGTAGTCGAAATCCGGGTCCATCGGATCGGATTTGGCGGTATGTTGGTGAAGGATTCTCAGGTTGAGCTGGTCAGGCCACCAGTCACGGTTGGTGGTGCCGCCACCTGCGGTTTGATGGAACGGGCATTTCGATTCGTTCGACATCTGTGGGTACCTTTGGGTCGGTTATCCAGATTTCCGGTCTATGCCAGGTGTTCTATCAGCCGAGCGCTTGGGCTCGTGCCTACCCCTCATCAGGTCTGGTCGGTGTCTTGCCGACACGGGGCTTGCGAAGCTGTCACGGCGGAGCGCTACGGTCTTGAACACAGGTGCTCAGGCGCGCCCCGGCCGCGGAATTCACAGGGCCAGGGGAAAGACTAGCCGAGCTTGGGCAGACTTCTAATAGAGCGAGTATTACGGGGTAATAGGCTGGCTCTGTCAGCGTTTTGCCGTGCCGGCCTCTTCGCGGGGCAAGCCCGCTCCCACAGGTAGATCGAGCCCCGTACCAAACCTGTGGGAGCGGGCTTGCCCCGCGAAGAGGCCCGCACATCCATACAAGGCCATCGGGCCAGCTCCGTGCTTCAATACACCGCCAATCCCCTCAGACCCCGTGAGCCAACCCCCATGAACCGCAACGACCTGCGCCGCGTCGACATGAACCTGCTGGTGCTGTTCGAAGCCCTGATGATCGAACGCAACCTGACCCGCGTCGGCGAAAAACTGTTCATCACCCAGTCCACCGTCAGCGCCGCCCTCGCCCGCCTGCGCGAGCTGTTCGACGACCCGCTGCTGATCCGCAACGGTCGGGCCATGGAGCCCACGCCACGGGCGATGCAGATTTTCACCGAGCTGGGGCCGGCCATGGATGTGATTTCTTCCGCCATCAGCCGTGCGCGGGCGTTCGACCCCGCCAACAGCTGCAACGTATTCCGCCTCGGGCTTTCGGACGACGCCGAGTTCGGCCTGCTCCCTGCCCTGCTTCAAGCCTTGCGCGAAGAGGCACCCGAAATCAGCGTGGTGGTGCGGCGGGCCAACTTCCTGTTGATGCCAGGCCTGCTCTCCAGCGGCGAGATTTCGGTGGGCGTGAGCTACACCACCGACCTGCCGGCCAACGCCAAGCGCCGCAAGTTGCGCGACATTGGCGTGCGCGTGCTACGCGCCGACGATCGACCGGGGCCACTGACCCTCGACGAGTACTGCGCCCGCCCGCATGTGATGGTGTCGTTTTCTGGCGACATGAGCGGCAACATCGACCTGGACCTGGCGCGTATCGGCCGATGCCGCAAGGTGGTGCTGGCCGTGCCGCAGTTCGGCAGCCTGCGCGCGCTGCTGCGCAACACCGAACTGATCGCCACAGTACCGGACTACGCCGCTTGCGCCCTGGCCGATGACGGCAGCTTGCGCGCCGACCCAGCGCCCTTCGAAATCACCGAGGCAGAATTGTCGATGGTCTGGAGTGGCGCCCAGGACAACGACCCGGCCGAGCGCTGGTTGCGCGAGCGGATCCTGCAGTTCATGGCATCGCCATGAACCCAGGCCGTGTCACTTGCTCCGCTGCATCCACGCCGCGCCCAGGCCACTGATGCAGATGATCGAGATCCCCACCAGGCTCAGGCTGTCTGGCACCTGGCTGTAGAACAGCAGCCCAAGCAGCCCGGCAAACACGATCTGGCAGTAGCTGAACGGCGCCAGCAGCGCCGGTGCAGCATGGCGAAACGCCTGGGTCAGCAGCAGGTGGGCAGTCATGCCGAAACCACCCAGCGCCAGCATCAACAGCGCGTGGTCCCAGCGCGGCACCTCCCAGAAAAACGGCACCAGCGCACTCATCGCCAGGGTGTTGCACAGCCCTGCATAGAAGTTGCTGGTGGTGGGGCTGTCATGGGCAGCCAGAATTCGCGTCAGCAACTGATAGAAGCAGAAGCCCAGCGCCGAGCCGAAGGGGTACAGGATCGCCGGCGTGAACATCGCACCACCGGGGTGCACCACCACCAGTACCCCGATAAAGCCCATCACCACCGCCACCCACTGCCCCACCGTCACCCGCTCCTTGAGCAGGGGTGCCGACAAGGCCGTGACCAGCACGGGCGCGAGGAAGTTGACCGCCGTGGCCTCCGCCAGCGGCAGGTACTGCAGGCCGGTGGTGAACAGCAGGCTGGTGCTGAGCAGGCTCAGGGCACGCAGGGTCTGCAACAGCGGGCGACGGGTGCGCAGTACATTGAGGCCAGACTTGGGCAGGAAGATCCCGGCCATCAGCAGGGTGTGCACCACATAACGCGCCCACACCACCATGATGATCGGGTACAGGCCGCCGAGGAACTTGGACAGGGCATCGTGGCTGGCGAACAGGAACGTCGCCACCACCACCAGGGCGATGCCACGCAGCGGTTGGTTGACTCCGGACAGCGGTGTGCTGGAACTCATGGCGTTCTCGACGGCGGCGCGGCCGGATGCTGCGCCCAGGGAAAGCCGCACAGGGCTGGCCTGGCGGATGAAACAGCTCGAATTCTAGAAGAGATAGACGAGGATAAGGAAGTTCAATTGGCGCTTGTCCAGGCCAAACGCAATTTCCGTTCGCTGATCGACCACTTTCGCCCCGCCGCGCATGGTCCGCGCCGGGCTGATCGAAGACCATCCCCTACGGACTCTGTAACCACTACAAGGAACTGTCATGCGAAGGCTCACCACCCCTAACGGCCTGGACCTGCCCTGCATCGGCCTGGGCACCTGGCCGATGACCGGCAGCGAGTGCACCCAGGCTGTGCGCCAGGCCCTGGACCTGGGCTACCGACACATCGACACCGCCACCGCCTACAACAATGAAGCGGCCGTGGGCCAAGCCCTGCGCGAGAGCGACGTGCCACGCGAGCAGATCCACCTGACCACCAAGGTCTGGTGGGACCGCCTGGACCCCAAGGCCATGCGTCAGTCGCTGGAAGACAGCCTGCGCGTGCTGGGCACCGAGCAGGTCGACCTGTTCCACATCCACTGGCCGGGCAAGGACTGGGACCTGGCCCGCAGCATCGAGACCCTGGTAGCCCTGCGTGACGAAGGCAAGGCGCGCAGCATTGGTGTCGCCAACTTCCCGCTTGGCCTGCTGCGCCAAGTGGTCGAGACGCTGGGCGCGCCGTTGTCGGCCATTCAGGTGGAGTACCACGTGCTGCTCGACCAGCAGCCGTTGCTCGACTATGCACGCCGCCACGACTTGCTGCTCACGGCCTACACCCCGCTGGCACGCGGGCAGGCGGCGCAACAAGAGGTGATCCAGGCGATTGCCCGCAAGCATGGCGTCCTGCCGAGCCAGGTGGCACTGAAGTGGTTGCTCGACCAGGACGGCGTCGCAGTGATTCCCAAGGCCAGCAGCCGCGAGAACCAGTTGGCGAATTTGGCGGCGCTGGACGTGCGGCTGGATGATGAAGACCGGGCATTGATTGCGGGTTTGCCGAAAGATCAGCGCGTGGTCAGCCCCGACTTTGCGCCTGACTGGAATAGCTGATACTGGCCCACTGTGTAGGAGCAGCCTTGTGCTGCGAAGAGGCCGGTGATGGCACTAAAGATTCACTGTGTTATCACCGGCCTCTTCGCAGCACAAGGCTGCTCCTACAGGGATCGCGCGGGGGCGCCGGGCATCACCTAGCCCCACAGCAACGCCACCTGCTTCAACCGCTCACTCGCCGGCACAGGCCGCCCATACAGGTAGCCCTGGAAGTGCGAGCACCCCTCTGCCGCCAGGCGCCGCATCTGCTCTTCTGACTCCACACCCTCGGCCGTGGTCTTGATCATCAGGCTGTTGGACAGGTCGGTAATGGCGCGGATGATCGACATGGCTTCGCGGCTGTCGCACATGTCATGCACGAACGACTTGTCGATCTTGATCCGGTCGAACGGGAACGAACGCAAATACCCCAGCGACGAATACCCGGTACCGAAGTCGTCCAGCGAAATCGACACACCCAGGTCTTTCAACGCCCGCAAGGTGCGCACGTTCTCCTCACTGTTGCCCAACAACACCGACTCGGTGATCTCCAGCTCCAGGCGCCGCGCCGGCAAGCCCGAATCAGACAGGGCCAAAGCCACGGTGTGAACCAGGTTGGCATTCTTGAACTGCACCGGGGACAGGTTGACCGACACTGTCTGTTCGCTGTCCCAGCTGGCCGCCTCCTGGCACGCGAGGTTCAGCGCGCGGATGCCGAGCTCGTGAATCAGCCCGGTCTCTTCGGCGATGGGGATGAAGTCCATGGGCATGACCATGCCGCGGGTCGGATGCTCCCAGCGCAACAACGCCTCATACCCCGTCACACTGCTGGTCTGCTGGTCGACCACCGGCTGGTAGTGCAACTGCAGTTGACCAAGGTGCAGCGCCGTACGCAGGTCGGTTTCGACCAGGCGGCGTTGGCGGGCGGCGACATCCAGCTCGACATTGAAGCACTCGTACCGGTTGCGGCCATTGCGCTTGGCTTCGTACAACGCCATGTCGGCATAGCCCAGCAGTTGCTCGGCCTGGTCGTTGTCATCCGGGGCGATCGCCACGCCGATACTCACACCCACCGTGAACTGATGCCCCTCGATCTGAAACGGCGGGCAAATGGCATTGATCAGGCGCTGCGCGGTATTGCACGCGGCATCACGGCCATCCAGCCCCGTGAGCACGATGGCAAACTCGTCACCGCCCAGGCGGGCCAACGTGTCGTGCTCGCGCAGTTCGCGGCGCAAGCGCTTGCCTAGCTCACGCAGCAGCTTGTCGCCGAACGCGTGACCTAACGAATCGTTGATGTTCTTGAAATTGTCCAGGTCCAGGCACAGGGCAGCGGTCAGCTTGGCGTTCTCATCACCGCGTACCAAGGCTTGGCGCAAACGCTCATGGAACAGCGTGCGGTTGGGCAGCCCGGTGAGGGCATCGTGGTGCGCCATATGGTGGATCTGCGCGTGGGCCGCCAACTCTTCAGTGGCATCTTCGGCCACGAACAGCACATAGTCGGCCTGGCCCTCGCGGTGCTGGCTGAGCAGCGTACGGCTGCGCAGGGTGCGTGGCCCGCACTGGGTGTCGACCCGGGTTTCCGCGGCATAGCCCTTGGTGCTGCGTGCCCCGCGAGCGAGCTGTTGCTCCAGGTAATCGGCTGCAGCCGGCGCCAGGCTTTGGGCAGGCAGTTGCCCAATCATGCTCGAACCCGGCACACCAAACAGGCGTTCGGCCTGCTGGTTGGCCAGCAGGATGCGCTGGCTCTCCAGGTCCTGGACCATGACACTGGCCGGGATGTTGGCAATGACCGAGTCGAGAAACTGCGACAGCTTGGCCATCTCTTGGCTGTACTGTTCGGCCAGTTCCTTGGCTTTGAGCAGCTCCAGCTCCTGCTGGTGGCGTTCGGAGATGTCGCGGGTGACCTTGGCGAACCCCACCAGGCGGCCGTCATCGTCATGCACCGCGTCGATCACCACATGCGCATGGAAGGCCGAGCCATCCTTGCGCAGCCGCACACCCACCTCTTCGAAGCGCCCCGTGCAACGCGCCTGCTCAAGGTTATGCGCGGGCAGCCCAGCAGCCCGTTCGGCCTCGCTGTAGAACAACGAGTAATGCTGGCCGACGATCTCGTCGGCAAGGTACCCCTTGGCCCGCTGGGCGCCGGGGTTCCAGTTGGCAACAATGCCTTCGGGGGTGAGCAGGTAGATGGCATAGTCCACCACGCTCTGGATCAACAGCCGATACATGATGTCGGGGCTTGCGACTAGCGACATGAAATTAACCTGGACCTTCGACGGGCACGAAAAGGACCCCGGCGCTGCGCGACCGGGTCTTGTACAGAGGTGATGGCATTATGCCGGTCACTCGGATTTTGTGAAGTGGTTCACAAAATTTTGCTGCACTGTCCTTTGCCGAATGAAGGCGGGCGAGTCTTGCGCATAGCAACGCAGTAGCCAGTTGCGGATCAGAGGGGCCTGATCAGCGGTGGTCGGCAGCAGTTCGATGGGCAACATGGCGTTGCGGGCTCGGGTAAAACGACCATTCTAGAGCCCCCGCGTTGTAGGAGCAGCCTTGTGCTGCGAAGAGGCCGGTGATAACACAGTGAGCATTTGCTGGTGTCACCGGCCTCTTCGCAGCACAAGGCTGCTCCTACACGATTAAACGATTGCTAGCTTTGCTCAGTACCTGATCATCACCGATTTGAGCTCGGTGTAATCCTCGATGAACGCACTGCCAAACTCCCGCCCTACCCCCGATGCCTTCGACCCACCAAACGGCACCGCCGGGTCGAGGAAGGTGTGCATGTTCACCCACACCGTGCCCGCTTCGATCTGCGGGATCAGCCGCAGCGCCTTGGACAGGTCGTTGGTCCACAGGCTGGCGGTCAGGCCATAAGGACTGTCGTTCATCAACGCCAGCAACTGCTCTTCATCGTCGAACGGCAGCACACAGACGATCGGGCCGAACGTTTCCTCGTGCAGCAAGGGGTCACTGGGGTCATTGGCCAGCACCACCGTAGGCTCGACGAAGTAGCCCGGCCGGTCGAGCGCCTTCGCCCCACAGACCACCGTGTTGCTGGCCCGGGCACGCTCGAAGAAGCCGAGAATCTTCTGCAGGTGCGCAGCATTGGCCAAAGGGCCGAACTGGGCGTCGGGGTCCAGCGCCGAACCAATCTTCAACTGCCCCAGCGCTTCACCCAGCTTGCGGGTAAATTCCTGAACCTTGCTGCGGTGCACATACACCCGCTCCGGCGATGCGCACACTTGCCCCTGGTGCACAAAGGCCGTCTGCAGGATGCCTGCCACGGCGCCGTCCACGTCCACATCGGCCAGCAAGGCTGCCGGGTTCTTGCCCCCCAGTTCCAGCGTGGCGCGGGTCAGGTTCGCTGCCATCGCGGCCTTGCCGACGGCGATACCGGTCGGCACCGAGCCTGTGAACGCGACCTTGGCCACGAGCGGGTGCTCAATCAACAGCTGGCCCGCCTGCCCGCGCCCATTGACTACGTTGAACGCCCCCGCCGGCACCCCTGCCTCGACCGCCAGTTCGGCGATGCGCAGCAGCGTCAGCGGCGTGAATTCGCTGGGTTTGATCACGATGGTGCAACCGGTTACCAAGGCAGAGGCGATCTTCCAGATACCGATCATCACCGAGAAATTCCACGGCACGATCCCCGCGACCACGCCCACCGGCTCACGCAGGGTAAAGGCGGTGTAGCGCTCGCCACCGAATGAAGGCAGCGACGGGGTCATGGTCTGCCCAGTGATCTTGGTCGCCCAACCCGCGAAGTAACGCAGGAAGACTACACTTTGAGCGATCTCCAACCCCCGCGAGAGGTTGATCGACTTGCCGGAACACAGGGTCTCGAGCTGTGCCAGCTCTTCGGCATTGGCCTCGATCAGGTCAGCCAAGCGGTTGAGCACCACGCCTTTCTGATAGGGCGAAACCTCAGCCCAACTGCCCTTGAAGGCCTGCCGGGCACTGTGCACCGCACGTGCTACTTCCGCCTCGCTGGCCTCGGCAACCCGGCTGATGACTGTGCCACTGGAGGGGTCGTGGATATCGACTGACGGCCCCGCCTCACCCGCCTGGTATTGGCCCTCGATGAAATGGCCATGGGGCCTGGCGAGGAACTCGACCACGGCAGGTAACAGCTGGATATCGCTCATGACATGACTCCTGGAAGGCAGCGCAAAAGTGTGTGCGGGCCGATCTTCAGGCCCCTGCCTACTTGCCTGCCAGCCCCGACTGGCGTTTTGTCAGGGAGCCTCAAGAGAATGTCACGCTGGCCAAATCACCACGCCGGCCCAGGCGGCACACTGCGATCACTGCGATATCTGCATAACCCATAACAACATCGGAGATAGCCAATGCGTCGCGTAGACAGGCTTAGCATCTCGGCAGCCCTGGCCTTGGCCCTGGCTGCGAGCACAAGCGCGGTGCGGGCCGACCTGCCCGCCGAAGAGATCGGCCAGAACAACCTGCCGTTCCCGCCGGACCCCCACCGTGTCTACATCCTCGATGTGGACTTCAAGAACCCCATCGCCGGCAAGGTGGTGGTGGTCGACCCCAAGGCCAAGCGCATGCTCGGCATGACCACCAACGCCTTCGTCGCCCCAACAGCGTTGAGCCCGGACAACCGCACCCTGTACTCGGCCAACCTGTTCTACTCGCGTGGCACCTACGGCGAACGCACCGATGTGCTGGTGGCCTGGGACACCCAGACCCTGCGCCCGCAATGGGAAGTGGTACTGCCCGCCAAGCGCGCCTCCACGCTCACCGAGAAGTACGCGATGGGTGTCAGCGCCGACAGCAAACTGGCGTATGTCTTCAACCTGACGCCGTCGACATCGGTGACCGTGGTCAATACTCAGACGCACACGGTCGCCAGCGAAGTCGCCATCAGCGGCTGCGTGCTCAACTACCCAGTCGGCAAACGCAGCTTCGCGTCACTGTGCGGTGACGGCCAACTGCTAGTGGTGACACTGGATGATGACGGCAAGGAAGTCTCGCGCACCCAGACGCCGTTCTTCGACCCAAACAAGGTCCGCCTCAACGAGCGCGCCATCGCCAACGGCGACACCTACTATTTCACCACCACCCATGGCGAGGTGTACCCGGTAAGTTTCGAAGGGGGCAAGGCCAAGCCGCAGCCCACCTGGTCGCTGGTCAGCGACGAAGAACGCAAGCAAGGCTGGGCGCCGGGTGGCTGGCAAGCCCTGGCCTTGGCGCCAGGCCTGAACCGGCTGTATGCGCTGATGCATGACCAGCATACCGATGGCAAATGGGAAGACCCGAGCACCACCATCTGGGCGTTCGACCTGAAGACGGGCAAGAAACTCGGCACGCTCGACTCGCCCAAGCCGGTCTGGAGCCTGCAGGCCAGCCATGACAAGGCGCCCATTCTGGTGGCCACCGACCTGGAAGGCGGCGTGCAGTTCTTCGACCTGGCCACCGGCAAGCACAGTGGTGCCATGGACCAGATCGCCGACACGCCCGTGCTCACCTTGGCCCCTTGGTAAACAGGAGACCCGACCATGCTCGACCCTGTTCTCGTGATTGCCAGCAGTACCGCTTTGGCGACGCTGCTGGCCAGTGCCGCCAGCCACAAGCTACGTGACCTGCGCGCGTTCAGCGCCATCGTGCGCGCCTACCAACTGCTGCCAGCACCCCTGGCACCGGTAGCCACGGCAAGCCTTGCACTGGCCGAACTGGCCCTGGCGCTGGCCTTGCTGCTACCCGGTGGGCGAGCCAGCGCGGCGTTGGCGGTGGTGCTGTTGATGGCGCTGTATGCCAGCGCCATCGGCATCAACCTGTGGCGTGGCCGCCGCGACATCGATTGCGGCTGTTCAGGCCCCGGCGCTGCCCAGCCACTGCGCCCAGTGCTGTTGCTGCGCAACCTGGTGATCGCCCTGTTAGCCGGCCTGGCGGCGCTGCCCATGGCCGAGCGTGCACTCGGTGCCCTGGATATTTTCGTGGTGATTGCGGCCAGTGCCGTGGCGCTGCTGATTCATGTGGCGGTGGATGGCCTGCTGGCCAACCAGCCGCGTCTTGCCAAATTGACTGGGAGATAACCCATGCAACTGCTTATCGCATCGAACATTCTGCTCTGGCTGCTGCTGATCGCGGTGGCGTTCACGGTCATGGCCCTGGTGCGCCAGATCGGCGTGCTGCATGGCCGCATCGCGCCTGCCGGTGCGCTGATGGTAGACAAAGGCGTGACGGTCAACGACCCCGCCCCACAGGTCACCGCCGCCGACCGCCATGGCCGCCCGGTTAACATCGGCTACCGCGGCGAACGCTCGCAACTGCTGTTCTTCCTCGCGCCCGGCTGCCCGGTGTGCAAATCGCTGCTGCCTGCGATCAAGTCGATCGCCAAGGACAACAGCGGCGAGCTGGACGTGATCTATGTCAGCGACGGTGATTTTGCCGAACAGCAGGCCCTGATCGACGCCAACGACTTGCAGCAAGCCACCTACGTGGTCGGCCCCGAGATCGGCATGACCTACCAGATTGGCAAGCTGCCGTACGCCGTGTTGATCGACCAGGCCGGCACCCTGCGCGCCAAGGGCCTGGTCAACTCCCGCGAGCACCTGGACAGCCTGTTCGAGACCGTGCACCTGGGCAGCGCGAGCCTGCAGCAGTACCTGCACGGCAACCACGCGCACGGCCATGCTCACGACCATGACCATGACCATGCCCACCCACACAGCGCGCAACACTGATCGCGGAGCACACCATGAGTTTTCTCGACAAACTGTTTGAACGCTCCAGCCGTCATGTCGCCGACACCACTTCACGGCGCAAGGTGCTGGCGCGCCTGGGCTCGCTGATCGTCGCTGGCGCTGCCCTGCCGGTGCTGCTGCCGATCGACCGCACCGCCAAGGCGCTGGCTGCCGAGCAGCCGAAAATGGGCGACCCAGGCGACCCGACCAGCTGTGACTACTGGCGCAACTGCTCGATCGACGGTTTCCTGTGCTCGTGCTGCGGCGGTTCGATTACCTCCTGCCCGCCCGGCACCGATGCCTCGCTGGTGACCTGGATCGGCACCTGCCGCAACCCGGCAGATGGCAAGAACTACATCATCTCGTACAACGACTGCTGCGGTAAGCACGCGTGCGGCCAGTGCGCCTGCTCGCGCAACGACGATGAACAACCCTTGTATCGCCCGTTCAACAACAACGACATCAACTGGTGCCTGGGGGCTGAGTCGAAGATCTACAACTGCACCGTTACCATCATCCGCGGTGTGGCGGTCTAGCGCCGTGAAGGCCCTGACCGCGGTGTTGATCCTGTGCCTGCTGGCGCCTGTCGCCCAGGCCAGGACCCTGCCCAACCCCAACCAGCGCCCGGCGCCGGGCAACGAGGTGCCACCGGTGCCGATTGCCCAGGCCGGTTACTCGGTGCCGGTGAATTATCAGTTGCAATGCGCCGGCTGCCACCGCGACAACGGCGAAGGCTCGGCGGCCAACGACACGCCGCGCATGCAGGGGTTTGTCGGCAACTTCCTGCGGGTGCCGGGCGGGCGCGAGTTTCTGGTGCGGGTGCCGGGGATTTCCCAGTCGGCGCTTAATGATCAGCAGATTGCCGATTTGCTTAATTGGCTGCTGGCGCGGGATGGGATGGCCGGCAACAGCTCACCCGAGCAATGGCCGCCGTACAGCGGCGAGGAAGTACATCGAGTACGTCAGAACAGCATGCTCAACCTGCCGCATGTGCGCGCCGGGTTGATCGAAGCGATGCAGGCCAAGGGCATTGCCATCAGCGATGGGCTTGGCCACTGAATCACGCAAGCGTTGTGCCTTCAGCCCGCCCTGTCAGCGGGCTTTTTTTTGGTTGTCGGGTGGGGGTTGGGGGTGTTCGTCGCAGGATTTTCGGCGCCTGTGAGATCGAGCGCCGCCCGCGCGGCGCTTCGCAGCACAAGGCTGCTCCACATCTGTTTCGGGCCAGTGCGGCCTGTGATATTTGCGCGCGACCGCCTTGTTGGTCCACCTCGATATTGAGGTGGGCGCTAAGGGGCCGCGCGCCCATGGAACAGGAATGACTGGCCCGAAACAGATGTAGGAGCAGCCTTGTGCTGCGAAGCGCCGCGCGGGCGGCGCTCGATCTACGCCCCACCTCACAACCTGAGGCAGGCACCTCGTCGCCCTCACTCAACCTGCCAAAGTGCAACATCTGGAAACAAACCTGTATCAATTGGCTACATCGCAGCGCATTCCAGCGCACTAATCACACCACTACCACTGCCAACACACTCATCAAAAATAAAATTAATCTCAATTAAAACAATGCACTAGCTAATACCCCCTGCTACACCCCCACCTCTCAGGCCCGTTTTTTGCTTGAAAATTCAAGTGAATTGTAATGCTTTAAGGCACCCATCCAAGAGTTCGCCCAAGCGAACCGTTCCACGTCTTACCGCGCGAGGCCCCCATGACACCAGCAACCCGTGTTACCGACGATCACTTCCAGGCCTGGCTCAGCCAGGTCAACGATGCCTGCGGCCACTTCAACGCCCGCAAGCTCGACGCAGGCTTCGTCGGCCAGCTCGAAAAGTGCCAGGTAGGCCAGATTTCCATGAGCATCGTCGACATGACCCACGTCAACCTGTTCCGCGGCCCGCGGGAAATACGCTCCAGCGGTGCCGACAACTACTATGCCGTCTTGCAGATGGCCGGCACCTCGCATATCGAGCACCAGGATGCACGCATAGAGCTGCGGCCCGGCGACCTGACCCTGATCGACGCCAGTGCCCCGCTGGACATGCACTTCCACCAGCGCTCGCGCCAGTTGTCGCTGATTTTGCCGCGCACTCAGGTCGAAAGCGGCACCCGCGGCGTCAACGTGGCCTGCGCCAAACGCATCGAAGCGCAAACCCCATTGGCCAGCATGGCCCGCCAGATGATGCTCGAAGCCGGCCGCACCCAGCACATGGCCAACAACGAAAGCCAGGCCGTACTGGAGGCGCTGATCGCCTTGCTGCGCCCCGCCATCACCCAGGACTCGGTGCCCGGCAGCCACGAGCGGATGTTCCGCAAGGCCCTGGCACTGATTGACCAGCGCATCACCTGCGAAAGCCTGACACCTGAGTTCATTGCCCGCGAAGTAGGCATCTCCATGCGCAGCCTGTACCGCATCTTCGCCAAACACGACCTGGTCATCGCCCAGTACATCCGCAACCGCCGCCTCGACTTCTGCGCCGAAAGCCTGCGCAACCCGTCGATGGATCAGAAGGTGTCGTCGCTGGGGTATGCCTGGGGGTTTTCCGATTCGAGTTACTTCAGCACCGCATTCAAAGGCCGGTTTGGCATGACCCCAGGCGAGTACCGCAAGCGTCACGCCAACTGACAAGCCCAGCAAACACCCTGGCAGGCACAACAAAACCCGCCCGCCTGTACTCGCACACAATCAAGCAGAACACCAACAAGAAGCAGCCCCGCGCTGCCCTACCCAGGAACCGTGCGTGATGTCGACCGTCGTATCCAGCAAGTTCGTAATGCCCTTCCTCCTTGCCGCGCTGGCCAGCCCGCTGGCCCTGGCCGAAGACTGCGCGGCCCCGCAGCGCCAACAGGGCGAACAGGTGTTCGCGCGTGACTGCGCCGCGTGCCATTCGGCGCAAAAGGATGGCCCAGTGATGATGGGCCCCAACCTGCACGACGTGGTGGGCCGTACCCCCGGTACCGTGCCAGGGGCCAATTACTCTCAGGCCATGAAAACCCGCCAGGCGGCCTGGACGGCACAAAGCATCGGCGCCTTCATTGCCCAGCCACAGGCGGCAGTACCCGGCACCTACATGCCTTATGCAGGGTTGCCGGACGCGGGCGAACGCCAGTCGGTGACGTGTTTCCTCGCCGGCCTCAAGTAACCACGTTTACCCACGAAGGCCCCGCAATGGGGCCTTCTGCGTTTTCAACGCCCGCCCCATCAGCTTGGCACACCGCCAAAGTCAACTGGCAGCCAGGGCAAAAGCCCAAGGCTGGGCTTGCTTCATGATCATTGGCACGTCTTCGGAACTTCTGCCAAAACCATGACAAAGGAAGCCAGACCATGCACCACCGCCCGTTCCGCCTAACCTTGGCCGCACTCCTGGCCGGGGCTTCGCTGAGTGCGTCCGCGCACGAGCTGTACAGCGATGCCGAACGCCATCTGAACGCCAATGTGGAAGCCGTGTTCGGTGCATTCCACAGCGAACGCAGCTACGCCATCGCCCGCGACCAACCCGGCTCCACCTCGTGGCGGGAAGGCTATATCAAGTATGGCTTGAGCGCCGACCAGGCCCTGGGCAGCGTCGGTTCGCTGTACGGCGCCTTCGCCATGCTCAGCTCGGCGACTTGGGGCGACGGTGATGCTGCCGGCTTCAGCGATGGCAGCGAACGCACCAGCAAGATCGAGGATGCCTACGTGGGCTGGAAGTCCGGCAACCTGGTGCCGATCCTGGGCGAGGACGGTATCGACCTGTCGTTCGGCAAGCAGATGGTCGCCGTGGGCGATGGGTTTCTGCTTCAGGGTGACTCGCTGAACGTCGGCCATGGCCTTGCCGATGGTCAGTTCAACCGGGGCGGTGCGTACTACCTCGCCGCTCGCAAGAGCTTCGACAAGACCGCCGTGCTGCGCCTGGGCGGCAGCAGTGGTTGGCGCGGCGACCTGATGTGGCTGCAGTCAGACAACCGCGCCCAGGCCAACACCGAACTGCACGTGGCCACCCTTGAGCACGTGGCGGACGCCGGCACCGTCGGCCTGACCTATATCGGCACTACCCATGTCGACGAGCAGTACGCCTCACCGCTGCAACTGGAACGCGATGGCATGAAGACTTACAGCCTGCGTGGCCAGGGCAATGCCGGGGTAGAAAACCTGTTTTTGTCCGGGGAATACGCCAAACAGGACAAACCCCATACCGCCACCGAGGACGCCTGGTACCTGGAAGCCGGCTGGACCTTCGCCGACCTGCCCTGGCAACCGAACCTGAGCTACCGCTACAGCCGCTTTTCCGAGCAGTACGACACGCTGTTCTATGGCCTCGGGCGCGGGTTGGGTACCTGGTTCCAGGGTGAGGTGGCCGGTAACTATGCCGGGCCGTTCAACAGCAATGCGCGGGTGCAGAAGGTCGGCCTGACGGTCAGCCCGACGCCGACGTTGAACCTTGGCGTGATGGGGTTCCATTTCGACACCATCGATCGCAACCTGGGCAATGTGGACGGACGCGAGCTGGATATCTATGCCGAGTGGACCCTCAATGATCACCTGATGATCGTGCCGCTGGTGGGGTTGTATCAGCCGGATCGTAGCGTGGAGCAAGGGGGGACGCAGTTGGGCAACAACCACGACAACCTGTATGGCCAGGTGGTGTTCGTCAGTACCTTCTGAGCTGAAGATCTGGGGCTGCTTTGCAGCCCCAGCAACAGTGACTACCGCTCTGGCACCGGCAAAGGCGCGTCGCTGTTCCACGCCGTCACTGGTCGGCTGAACAGGTTCTCGGTCTGGAAATGCGCCATGCGCCACTGGCCCTCTTCCAGCGCAAAGCGCACGGTCAGCCGGGCAGCATTGAGGTGCGAAGCGCCGTCGGCAAAGGTACTGGTCTGCAACATCACCCAGCGCCCCAGCCCTTCCTCGCCGGCCACCTCGATAACCTCACTGGTCAGAAAGTGCACATTCAAGGCGAAATGCGCCGGGGTCTTCATGTAGGTGGCGAACATCGCCCGGATCGCTTCGCGCCCGCGGTAGCCGCCAAAGCTCTCGGCGTACTTGGCGCCCTTGCCCTCCCACACCGCGTCACGGCAAAACAGCTGCGCCAGTTCATCGAGCGGGGATTGCGCGTCCAGTTGGTCGCACAACGCCATGTAGCGGTTGATGCAGACGCGGATGGCCTGCTGGTGTTCAAAGCTGCGCAGGCGGGCCTGGAGTTCGAGGATATCGGTCATCGCAATCGTGGCCTCAATGATCGTTGCCGGCGTACAGGTTCAGCAGCAAGCGCTCGGCCACTGCCAGCAATTTCTCGTCGGCGCCTTTGGCCGCCACCAGTTGCAGGCCGACCGGCAAACCGGCCTCGCTGCCCAGCGGAATGCTCAATGCCGGGTGCCCCGACAGGTTGAACGGCCGCACCAGCGAGGTCATGCCCAGCACCGCGCGGGTATCGGCGGCGTCCTCCAGGCGCAGTGGGAAGTCCGGCATGGTCGGCAGGGCCAGGACATCGAAGTTGGCCAGGGCCTGGTCGACTTCTTCAGTAAAGCGTCGACGCACTTCCTCCGCCTCGGCCAGCGCCGTGTCAGTGGTCTGCCCCGCTGCCGCCAGGCGCCCGGCGATATCGCTGCCGACCTTGCCGGTTTGCAGAAGGTGGCCACAGCCTTCGAACGTCTCGCGGTTGATCACGACCATGCCGGCGTCATAGGCGGCGCCAAAGTGTTTGAGTTCGACATTGCCCAACGGCAAGCCACTGGCGCTCAGGGCCCCGTGCACCACTTTGTGGATGGCGGCCTCGGCGGTCACCCGCAATACGCCGATGCGCGCCTTGGCCGGTACCTGGGCGGGGACGAAACTGGGGTCGATCATGCTCATGGCGCGTACCAGCATCGGCAGGCTCGCGGCGAACGGGCCAACGCAGTCGAGGCTGGTGCGGGCCGGCATCACGCCTTTACGGCTTACCCGGCCAAACGTCGGCTTGAGGCCGAACACGCCACAGCAACAGGCCGGGACACGCACCGAGCCACCGGTGTCGGTGCCCAGGCTGAAATCCGCCAGGCCAGCGGCCACCGCAGCAGCCGAGCCGCTGGACGAGCCACCGGGTATGCGCCCCGGAAAGCGCGGGTTGGCGGCCGTGCCGGTATAGCGGTTGATGCCGGTCGTGCCGAACGCCAGTTCGTGCAGGCTCACCTTGCCGGTCAGCCGGGCACCGCCCGCCAGCAACTGGCTGACCACGTCGGCATGCCGCTCGGCCAACGGCGCATCCTCTAACGCCTGGCTGCTGGCGCGGGTCGCGGTACCGGCGACATCGATGGTGTCCTTGACCACGACCCGGGGGCCGGTGCCGCCCAGATCAAGGGTTTCTACGATGATTGTCAT
The DNA here is from genome assembly GCF_059025405.1 of Pseudomonas sp. 5.2. Classification (NCBI taxonomy): domain Bacteria; kingdom Pseudomonadati; phylum Pseudomonadota; class Gammaproteobacteria; order Pseudomonadales; family Pseudomonadaceae; genus Pseudomonas; species Pseudomonas sp. 5.2. Next base: position 3,342 of record NZ_JBYBHH010000021.1, on the reverse strand, counting down.
TGTTGTGCAGCCCTCTTCAAGAATGGATGCCGGGCCTGGGCCCAGCCGATAAAATGCGTGCCGATTACTTGAAATGTCAACTGAACATTCCAGTATTATGCGCCCGCTTTACGGTAGCCAAATGCGCGGAAACGTCTATGATGTCGCGACTATTTCCGCACAAGTAGTGAATCGATGAGCAACTCGAAAAACACAGGCCACAGCCACCACGACCCGGCCAGCGATGAATTTCGCAAGGAAGATTTCCCCTTCTACTGGCTGGCGCGCGTGCATGGCCGCTACACCCAGAACATGGAACGTCTGCTCAAGAAGATCGACCTCGACGTGCCGCGCTGGCGCGTGCTGTGGATCCTCAACGAGAACGGTGAATCGAGCATTTCCGAGATCTCCACCCACGCCATCGCCAAGCTGTCGACCATCACCAAGATCGTCTACCGCATGAAGGACGACGGCCTGGTCGATACCGCGCCAAGCCCGGAGGATGGGCGCGTGACCCAGGTGCGGATCACCGAAGTCGGCCTGCAGAACATCGAGCGCATGCAGGACGTGACGCGCGAACTGTTCCAGCGCAGTTTCAAGGGGCTGACCGAAGCGCAGGTGCAGCGCCTGAACCGGATGCTGGAAGTGGTGTTCCATAACCTCGAAACCCCTTAACGCCCAATTCCCTTCCTGTAGGAGCAGCCTTGTGCTGCGAAGAGGCCAGTGCAAACGGCACACAGCGCCGGTACTTTCACCGGCCTCTTCGCAGCTGTAGGAGCAGCCTTGTGCTGCGAAGAGGCCAGTGCAAACGGCACACAGCGCGCGTACTTTCACCGGCCACTTCGCAGCTGTAGGAGCAGCCTTGTGCTGCGAAGAGGCCAGTGCAAACGGCACACAGCGCCGGTACTTTCACCGGCCTCTTCGCAGCACAAGGCTGCTCCTACACAGGGTCAGCGCAAGCTGCTCAGCACGCCTTCGAGAGCACACATCGCCGGTGCTTTCACCGGCCTCTTCGCAGCACAAGGCTGCTCCTACACAGGGTCAGCGCAAGCTGCTCAGCACGCCTTCGAGGCCTCGCATACCCGGTGATAGGCGCGGTTGAAATACACCAGCCCATCGTCCGCCCCACCATGGCGGATGTCCTGGATCTCGCAGTAGAAAATGCTGTGCGAACCCACCTCATGCACCTGGGCAATGCGGCAGTCGAAGTTGACCAGCGCCTCCTGCATCACCGGCGCGCCGCTCTCCAGCACGGTCCAGTGCGTGGTCGCAAAGCGCTCTTCCGTGCTCAGGTTGCGGTTGGCAAACGCCCCCGACAGCTCCTGATGGGTACCGGCCAGCACGTTCACGCACAGCGCGCCGTTGGCCTTGAATTGCTCATTCGAATACGAGGCGCGGTTCATGCACACCAACAACGTGGGCGGCGCGTCGGTCACGCTGCACACCGCCGACGCGGTAAAACCGAAACGGCCTGCGGGGCCATCGGTGGTGATGACCGATACGGCGCCACCGAGCAGCGCCATTGCATTGCGAAACTGGCTTACATCTACCATGGTCATGCTCCTCAGATATCCAGCACCAGCTTGTTGGACTTGGCCCGCGAGCAGCACACCAGGATCTGGTCGTTCGCGGCTTTTTCTTCATCGGTCAGGTACACATCGCGGTGGTCCGGCTCGCCTTCGAGCACTTCGCACATGCAGGTCCCGCAGACGCCCTGCTCGCAAGAAATGTCGATCTTGATGCCAACCTGGGCAAGCGCTTCGAGGATGGTCTGCCCCTCGGCCACCTGCACGGTCTTGTTGCTGCGCGCCGCCACCACTTCAAAACCTTGGCCACTGGCGTCGACCTCGACCTGGAAGTACTCCTTGTGGATGTGGTCTTCGGCATAACCCTGCCGACGCGCGCCCTCAATCACCCAGTCCATGAAGCCGGACGGGCCGCAGGTATACAGGTGGGTGCCCTGGCTGGCAGCGCCCAGCACCGCCTCCAGGTTCAGCCGCTGTGCCGGGTCTTCATCATCGAAGTGAGTGACCACCCGCGCGGCGAACGGCGCCGCCGCCAGCGCCTCGAGAAACGCACTGCGGCTGCGCGAGCGCCCGCAATAATGCAGTTCAAAATCCGCGCCCTGCTGGTGCAGGGCGTGGGCCATGGCGATCATCGGCGTGATGCCGATACCACCGCCCAGCAGGATCGAACGGCTGGCCTGCGGCGCCAGCGGGAACAGGTTGCGCGGCGCGCTGATCTGCAGCTCGCGCCCTTCCAGCAAGGTCTCGTGCACGCCCACCGAGCCGCCGCGTGAAGCCGGGTCTTTCAGCACGCCTAAGCGATACACCGAAGCATCGGCCGGGTCACTGCACAGCGAATACTGGCGCACCACGCCGGGCGCGACGTGGATATCGACATGCGCGCCCGCCTCGAAGGCCGGCAACGCCGCGCCATCAGCGCGCCCCAGGTCGAGGACGACCACGTCGGCCCCTTGGATCTCGCGCTTGCGCACGACTACGTTCAACAATTGTTCATTCATGGCCGGTGTCCCATGTAACGACAGGAGGCGCGCAGCGCCCCGCAAAAAAAATCAACGCATGAACAGGCCGCCGTTCACGTCCCAGGTCGCCCCGGTGGTGAAGTAGGCTTCGGGCCGCGCCAGTTGCACGATCAGGTCGCCCAGAAAACCGGCGTCCCCCAGGCGCTGCACCGGGATGTTCGCCAGTAACCCTGGCAGGCGCTCGGCGGGCACCGCGGCATGCACCGCCGGCGAATCGATCGGGCCGGGGGCGATGGCGTTGACCGTGACGCCACGGGCAGCGAACTCCTTGGCGAAGATCTTGGTCAGGGTGACGATCGCGCCCTTGCTTGCCGCGTAGTGCGCGCCGGTCGCGGTGCCGCCGTTCTGCCCGGCCAGCGAGGCCATGTTGATGATCCGCCCGTAACCGGCCTCGGCCAGGTACGCGCCGAACACCTGGCAACCGAGGAACACGCTGCGCAGGTTCAAGCCAACCACGGCGTCGAATTCTTCTGGGCTGATCTGCATCAGCGGCGTGGTCTTGGTCACCGCAGCGTTGTTGACCACCACGTGCAGGGCGCCAAAGTGCTCCAGCACCTGGGCCAGCGCCTGCTCGAAATCGGCCTTGCTGGCGACATCGAGCTTGACCGCGAGGGTACGGCCGCCCTGCCCTTGCCGGGCTTGCTGCAGTTGTTCGGCGCTGGCCTGAGCGAGCGCCAGGTCACGGTCCGAGACCACCACGTCAAAGCCTGCGGCAAGCAGTTGCGCGCAGAAGCGCTGGCCCAAGCCCTGGCCGGCGCCGGTTACCAATGCGACTTGGTTCATGGTCGGTTCCTCACAGGATGTAGCCGATACCGGCA
>NZ_JBYBHH010000020.1:0-138034 GCF_059025405.1 Pseudomonas sp. 5.2 | reverse complement strand
AGGCTGCTCCTACCTGAATCCCCACCTAGCTGTCAGTAAGCCATGCTCCAGGTCAGGGTGTAGGTGCGCCCACGGCCCTGGTAGTCATACAGGTACGCTGGGCCATAGGTCGGTGCGTAGAACAACTAGTCCAGACAACTCGCGCCATGCACGATTCGGGTAGGAGCAGCCTTGTGCTGCGAAGAGGCCAGTGACAACAGCATAGATTTTCGCTGTTTGCACCGGCCTCTTCGCAGCGCAAGGCTGCTCCTACCTGAATCCCCACCTAGCTGTCAGTAAGCCATGCTCCAGGTCAGGGTGTAGGTGCGCCCACGGCCCTGGTAGTCATACAGGTATGCTGGGCCATAGGTCGGTGCATAGAACAACGTCGCCCGCTGCCCCCAGACCGTGCTGTACTGTTTGTCCAGCAAGTTCTGGATGCCTGCGCTGAAGGTGCCGAAGCCGGTTTCCTGGCTGCCCAGCAGGTCGAAGGTGGTGTAACCGTCGATCTCGTGGTCGGCATCGTCCTTGAGGGTGAACGCATGGTTGGCCTGCAGGCGGGCACTGCGGCCATCGCCCTTCCAGCCAACAAACGCCGTGGACTTGGACAGGGACGCATAACGGGCATCGCGTTTCATCCAGCCACCGTCGACGTCTTCTTCCTCGGAGCGGGTGAGGTGCAGCGTACCCCCGGCTTCCCAACCGCTCTGGAAGTGGCGGGTCAACGCACCTTCGAAGCCAAAGTCACGGCTCTTCTGCTCTTCGACGTTGATGGTCAGCGTCTGCGAATCGACATTGATGATCTTGTCCGACCAGATGTAGTACAGCGCCGCCTGAGCGTCCCAATCCACGTCGGCATAGCGCCAGCCCAGCTCGACCTGGCGGCTCTTGATGCCGGCCAGCGGGTTGTCGGCGACGCTCAAGCCCGGCTTGCCGTAATACTTGGCCGGGTCCGGCAGGTCGAAACCTTCACCGTAGTTGGTCCACACCTGATGGCCATTCTTGAAGTCGTAGATGGCGCCGACGTTGTACAGGTTGACCTGATAATCGTTGCTACCGCCGGGTACGCCTTTGAACTCGCTGACATCCACGTCCATCTGCTGGCGCCGGGCGCCGCCGGACAAGGTTAGGTTGTCAGTGGCATGCCAATCGAGCTGGGCGTACACCGACACACCGTCGACCCGGTAGCTGGGGTAGCGCGCTGCCTTGCTGGCCTTTTCCATGTCCAGGCCACCGCTTTCGGATGAGGTCAGGGCGTCGAAGGTGGTCTGCTCGGCGTTGAAGCGCTCGCGGTCCAGGTCGACGCCGTAGGTCAGCTTGAGCGTGTCCCACTGCTTGGCGAACAGGCCTTTGAGGCTGGTGACCTCAAAGTTCTGTTGTGATGCGGCGAAGTACACCCCGCGCGAACCGGTGGGTGTGGCGCGGTTGTAGTACGGGAACGGGTAGAAGTTGTCGTCTTCCTTGCGGTACGAGGCCTGCAGGTAGAAGTCTTGGCCCAGCACATCGCTGTGATGGTAGTTGGCGTTGAGCAACAGGCGCCGGGTACGTGGCTCCAGGTCAGAGGAATAGCCACTGCGCAGCTCGGCGTCTTCCAGGTCCGAAGGGGCGTTGTAGTTGAGGTTGGGGAAGTAGATGCCGGTGCTGCCGTGGTTGCCCGAGTCGTAGTACTGGGCCAGCAAGTCCAGGCTCTGCTCATCGGTCAGCGTCAGCCCCAGGGTGCCGAGCACGTCGATGGTGCGGTTGTATTGCAGGTCGGTCTGGGTGTTGTCGATGAAGATCTGATCGCCAGCGCCGTCATAGAAGGCTTCGTTCTGTTCGCCGGAAATACCAAGGCGGGCACTGACCCGCTCGTTGCCGCCGCTGATCGACTGGGCGATGCGGGTGGCCAGGTCATCACTGTTGTTGAAGCCGCTGCTGGCACCCAGCTGGGTCTCGAAGCGGGCCGGGCCGGGCTCGCCCTTCTTGGTCACGATGTTGATGATGCCGCCGGTGGCGCCGCCGCCGTAAAGGGCGCTGGCCCCCGACAGCACTTCGACACGCTCGACGTTGAACGGCGAGATGCTGTCGAACTGGCGCGACAGGCCGCGCGAGCTGTTCTGGCTGACCCCGTCGATCATTACCAGCACATTGCGCCCGCGCATGTTCTGGCCATAGTTGGTGCGCCCTTCTGGCGCCAGGTCCAGGCCAGGCACCAACTTGCCGATGGCTTCCTTGAGGCTCACCCCGCTGTCGATCTGCTCACGCAGTTGCTGCTGGTCGACCACCCAAACGGTGCCAGGGATTTCGCTGATCGCCGTGCTGGTGCGCGAGGCCACACTGACCTCGATGGGCTTGAGGTTGACGGCCTGCGGCGTGGCGTCCGCCTTGCGCAGGGTAACCGTGCGGGCATCACTGAACTGCCAGCTCATGCCACTGCCCGCCAGCAACTGCTGCAGTGCCTGCTCGATGCTGTAGCTGCCCTGCAACGCCGGGCTGTTCAGGCCCGCGACATCGTGGGTGGTGTACAGCAGGTGCAACCCGGCCTGGTCGGCGAAGGCCGTCAGTGCCTGGTCCAGCGCCTGGGCAGGCAGGTCCAGCTGCACTTGGCGCGCTTCCACCGGGGCCTGTTGCGCACCACTTGAGGCCATCGCCTGCAAGGGGCCAGCCAGCATGGCCAAGGCAGTGCAAGACAACAAGGCGTGATGAAGGGGACCGCTGCGGCGGTGCGTAGGCTTGAGCGTAAGGGCCACGAATGAGCTTCCAGGCAAGTCGTAAATGAGAATGGGTTGCTGATCAGTCCCACTACGACGATCTGGCCTGGCTGAACTTGCAGCGGCAGATGAAAAATATTTAGATTATTTTTTACCGGCTCAGTGCACCACGGCCAACCACGGCAAGTAGGTGACCTGCAGGCCATAACGTTGCTCAAGGGAGCGCAGCAGCGCGTGGGGTTCATCGAGGTCGAATACACCGCTGACTTCCAGGGCCGCCAACTTCGTGTCAGACAGCAGAATGCGCCCCTGTTGGTAGCGCTCAAGCTCCGCCAGCACCTGCCCCAGCGGCTTGCCGTTGAAGATCAGCTTGCCGCGCTGCCAAGCGGTCTGTGCACTGGCGTCAGGCGACACCGGTACGCTGCGCTCACCCACCGTGGCTTCGCCCTGGGCCAGCACCACGCGGCCATCGCGGCGCACGCTGAAGGTCGCGCCTGTGCCGCGCACCGCCTCGCCCGCGCTATCGACCACAAAGGGCCGTGGGTCACTGGCCGTCTCGAACAAGGCTTCGCCCGCATTGAGCACCACGCGGCGCTCGCGGTCGGTGAACGCGACGGTCAAGGCACTGCCGCTGTTCAGCAGTACCCGCGAGCCATCGGCCAGGGTCACCGCCTGCCGTTGCCCGAGGCCTGTGTGGTAGTCCGCCAGCCAGATAGGCGCCTGCTGCCAGCCGGTATAACCCGCGACCAACAGCGCCAGCGATGCCGCCAGGCCTGCGGCCCAGTGCCGTTTGCGTCGGGCAGGCGGTGCCGCGACAACCTGAGCGGTTGGGGTCTGGCCGATGTCCAGCCACAGTGCCTCTGCCTCGCGCGCGGCCTCGGCATGCGCCGGGCTCAGTGCGCACCAGCGCTGGTAGCGCGCGTGGTCCGCCGCACTGGCGTTGCCCGAATGCAACAACACCTGCCAATCGAGGGCATCGTCAGAGAGGTCGCTGAGCGGTTGGGCGGCTGGCATGGCGTGAGGCTCAGTCATGGTTGTGTTTGAGCCAGTCACGGCAATGGCGCAGCGCCTGGCCGATGTATTTTGCCACCATGCTCTCGGAAACGCCCAACCGTTGTGCGATCTGCGCCTGGGTCAGGCCTTCGACGCGGTTGAGCAACAGGGCCTGGCGGGCATTGCTGGACAGTTGCAACAGCGCCTCATCGAGTATCTGCAAGCGCTCGCGGGCGAGCAGCGCGGCCTCGGGCGCAGGCGCCGGGCAGGCCACCTCGCCAGTGCCATCGGTATCTTCGTGGCGGGCAGCGATACGCTGTTCACGGCGCAAGGCATCGATCGCCAGGTTGCCCGCCACCCGGAAGATGAAGCTGCGTGCATGCAGCACCGGCACTGCCTGCTCGTCGATCTTCACCAGCTTCAGGTACGTCTCTTGCGCGACGTCGGCAGCACGCTGCCGGTCGCTCATGCGCCGAGTCAGGAACAGCAAGAGGTCGTCGTAGTGCTCCTGGAAACTCGCCAGCAGACCAGACACGGGAGACGTCAGCATGGGGTAGGACAAAGGCCAGTAAGAGGAATTGTCGGGCGTTAATGAGAAACAGTATCTTTCATTGGACGCGCCACTTTCAACGTCAACGCGCATTTGCCACACTGGCGGTTGAATTCTTCAGGCAAGGTTGCAACCCATGACTGCCCGATTGCACCGCTGGTTGCTGATACTGCTGATGGCTTACGGCCTCAGTGCCTGCGCCTTGTTTCAGGCGCGTGCCCCACTGAATATCAACGTGATTGGCATCGAGCCACTGCCTGGGCAGGAGCTGGAACTGCGCATGGCGGTGAAAATACGTGTGCAGAACCCCAACGAAACCGCGATCGATTACAACGGTATCGCGCTCGACCTGCAGGTGAACGGCCAGCCGCTGGCTGCCGGTGTCAGCGACCAGCAGGGCCACATAGGCCGTTTCGACGAGGCGGTAATCGTGGTGCCGGTGAGCGTGACCGCGTTCTCCTTCCTGCGCCAGGCCTATGGCCTGGGCCAGCGGAGTTCGCTGCAAGGGCTACCCTATGTACTGCGCGGCAAATTGGCCGGTGGGCTGCTGGGCACCGTGCGCTTCACCGATGAGGGCACGCTGGACCTGCCCAAGGCAGCCGGGACCTACTGGTAGACCACTCAGCGATTGCTGTTGGCGGCGGCCATCATCTTGTTGACTTCGCTGCGCACCATGCTGGCGTATTCAGGCGGCGACATGGCCTCAAGTTCAGCCCGCACCCATTCCGCCCATTTACCCTTGCGCCGTGGCTTTTCGGAGATAAGCCGGGCGGCTTCGCCCTTGGCCTTGCCCAGGTTGCTCTGCCACAGTTCGAACAACCGCGCCTTCTCTGCCTCGATCTGCGCCCGTTCCTCGAAGCTCTTGTTGGCCAGATTGAAACTCATGAAGGTACCTGCCTGCTGAAAATGGCCGCTATCTTACACCGTAGCGACGCGTCATCGGAAAGCCGGCGCAACTTTCCCGACGCACCGGCATCCATTGTTCACCCCCCCATTGACGAGGATGAGTTCATGGCCCGAAAAAACGCCGTACAAGCCGCCAGCGATCAGATCAAGGATCAGGTCTTCAGCGAACTGCAGTCACTGATCGAAGAATCCGAAAAGCTGCTCAACGACAGCGCTGCCCTGGTTGGCGAGGAGGCCGAAACCCTGCGCGCGCAAGTCAGCCTCAAACTGCGCCAGGCTCGCCAGGCCGCGAGCAACGTACGTGACAAGGCTCAACCGGTGGTGGATGCCACCCAGGACTACATCGGCGGCCACCCTTGGCAGACCGTCGCGGTGTCCGCAGGCTTCGGCCTGGTGGTCGGCCTGTTGCTGGGTCGCCGCTACTAAGCCCGTTTAATGAACGCAGGCCGCCTGAAGGTTTTCAGGCGGCCTGCGCCATTGGGATGCCGCTATGAAAGCGCAGTTCCTGGTCCGGTGACTGGATCAGCTCGGCTTCTGCCTCACGTACCAGCTCAACCCTGCGGGCGATGTCCGCTTCTTCGCCGTACTGATGGGCCAGCTTCAGGTAGCCCTGGTAATGGCGCGCTTCACTCTTCAGCAGGCCGTGGTAGAACGTGCCCAGCTCTTCATCCAGGTGCGGCACCAGCGCGGCAAAGCGCTCGCAACTGCGTGCTTCGATAAAGGCCCCCACCACCAAGGTATCGACCAGCTTGACCGGCTCGTGGGCACGTACCAAGCGGCGCAAGCCGGAGGCATAACGCCCGGCCGACACTGGCCGCAAGGGCACGCCCCGGCGCTTCATCAGGCGCAGCACCTGCTCGTGGTGCACCAGCTCTTCACGGGCCAGGCGCGACATCATGTTGATCAGGTCCAGGTGCGTGTTGTACTTGGCGATCAGGCTCAGGGCTGTGCTGGCGGCCTTGAACTCGCAGTTCTTGTGGTCGATCAGCAGGGTTTCCTGGTCGGCAAGCGCCGCTTCGATCCAGGCATCTGGGGTCGGGCAGCCAAGAAAGGCGTCGATTTCGGGGATCAAGGACATAAGCGTGCAACCAGACAGAACAGGCAGGGCCGGCGATTATACCGGCGGCAACCGGCAGCGCCAGTGACTATGCTTGATGTACATCAAGCGGCGACGGGTGAGACGCCGACTATAGTCAGGCACTGGTCGCCATCTTTGAACGGAGCTCACGCCCATGCAAGCCGTCCGCAGCATCCTCGTCGTCCTCGACCCCGCGCATGCCCACAGCCGGGCCTTGACCCGTGCCAAGCTGATCGCAGGCGTGACCGGCGCGCGCCTGCACCTGTTGATGTGCGACAAAAAGCAGGATCACAGTGCGTTGCTCAGCCTGCTGAGCAGCCAGTTGCACGATGACGGATACGACAACGTCACCCATGAGGCAGCCTGGCGTGACAACCTGCACGACACCATCATCTATGTGCAGCAAGCCGAGGGCTGCGAGCTGGTCATCAAGGAGCATCGGCCGGACAACCCGCTGAAAAAGGCACTGCTGACCCCCAGCGACTGGAAGCTGCTGCGCCTGTGCCCCAGCGCGGTGCTGATGGTGAAAAGCGAGCGGCCATGGACCGGCGGGGTGATTCTGGCGGCGGTGGATGTCGGCAACCAGGATGAGGACCACCGCCTGTTGCACGCGAGCATCATCGACCATGGCTATGCGATTGCCGGCCTGGCCAAAGGCGATTTGCACGTCATCAGCGCACACCCCTCCCCCATGCTGTCTGCCTCGGACCCGACCTACCAGCTCAGCGAGACCATCGCCGAACGCTACCGGGAAGCCTGCCGCGCGTTTCAGACCGAGTACGACATCAGCGATGAACGCCTGCATGTCGCCGAAGGCCCGGCGGATGTGCTGATTCCCTACACCGAGAAACAATACAATGCCGTGGTGACGGTGATCGGCACGGTGGCCCGCACGGGTATTTCCGGGGCATTGATCGGGAATACCTCCGAGGTGGTGCTCGATTCGCTCGAGGGGGATGTGCTGGTGCTCAAGAGCGAACAAGCAATTGCCCACCTGACAGAGCTGGCCCGCGGTTAATGCATGCGTGGCCCTTGTAGGAGCAGCCTTGCGCTGCGAAGAGGCCGGTGACAGCTCAGAGAATCTATGCTGCTATCACCGGCCTCTTCGCAGCACAAGGCTGCTCCTACAAATACAAAGGGCGGCGCGTTTACACCAGCGCCTCGCGCACTTTCGGGTCCAACCCCTCCCCTGCATTGGCCTCGCTCCACGCCAGCAACTGCCGGCGCATTGCCGGCGTCCAGAAGCTCTGGATGTGCTGCCTTACCCCTTGCACCGCCAGCTGCCGGTTCGGTTCGCTGTCAAAATAATGGGCAATCTGGTTGGCCATCTTGACCAGGTTGTCACTGCTCATCGGCGCACCTCGGCTTTCTCTTGCTGCTCGGCAGTACGGCGCTCTTTGAGCAGGCGGCGCTGTTCGTCGCTGAAGTCCTGGTAACGCTTCTGCCATTCAGACGGGTGGAACACTTTCACCACCTCCACCGCCGTGACTTTGTATTCGGGGCAGTTGGTGGCCCAGTCGGAGTTGTCGGTGGTAATCACGTTGGCCCCCGACTCAGGGAAGTGGAACGTGGTGTACACCACCCCCGGCGCCACACGCGCACTGACCTTGGCGCGCAGCACCGTCTGCCCGGCGCGGCTGCCGATACCGACCCAATCGCCATCGCGGATGCCACGGCTTTCGGCGTCGGTGGGGTGCAGTTCAAGGCGGTCGGCGTCATGCCAGGCGACGTTGCCGGTGCGGCGGGTCTGGGCGCCGACGTTGTACTGGCTGAGGATACGCCCGGTGGTCAGCAACAGTGGGTAGCGGCTGTTGACCTTCTCGTCGGTGGGCACGTAGCCGGTGAGCATGAAGCGCCCTTTGCCCCGCACGAACTGGTCGATATGCATGGTCGGCGTGCCATCGGGCGCGGCATCGTTGCACGGCCACTGCAGGCTGCCATGGCGGTCGAGCTCGGCGTAGCTGACGCGGTGGAAGGTCGGCGTCAGGCGCGCGATCTCGTCCATGATCTCAGCCGGGTGGCGGTACTGCATCGGGTAGCCCAAGGCGTTGGCCAGGGCCACGGTCGCTTCCCAGTCAGCTTTGCCGGCCAGGGGCTCCATGACCTTGCGCACCCGCGAGATACGGCGTTCGGCGTTGGTAAAGGTGCCGTCCTTTTCAAGGAACGAACTGCCCGGCAGGAACACGTGGGCGAACTTGGCCGTTTCGTTGAGGAAGATGTCCTGCACCACCACGCATTCCATGGCCAGCAAGGCGGCCGTGACGTGCTGGGTGTTGGGGTCGCTCTGGGCGATGTCCTCACCCTGGCAATACAGCGCCTTGAAGCTGCCATCCAGGGCCGCCTCGAACATGTTGGGGATGCGCAAGCCTGGGTCTGGCTGCAAGGTCACCCCCCAGGCCCGCTCGAACTCGGCACGCACACCTTCGTTGGAAATATGCCGGTAGCCAGGCAGTTCATGCGGGAACGAGCCCATGTCGCACGAGCCCTGCACGTTGTTCTGCCCGCGTAGCGGGTTCACCCCTACCCCTTCGCGGCCGATGTTGCCGGTGGCCATGGCCAGGTTGGCGATGCCCATCACGGCGGTGCTGCCCTGGCTGTGCTCGGTGACCCCCAGGCCGTAGTAGATGGCCGCGTTGCCACCGGTGGCATACAGACGCGCGGCGGCGCGGATCTGCTCGGCAGGCACGCCACAGACTGGGCCGAGTACTTCTGGCGCGTTCTCTGGCAGGCTGACGAAGTCGCGCCAGCGGGCGAAGTCCTCGGTCTCGCAGCGGGCGTCGATAAAGCGCTGGGCCAGCAAGCCTTCGTTGACGATCACATGGGCCAGGGCGTTGAGCATGGCCACGTTGGTGCCCGGGCGCAGTTGCAGGTGCAGCTCGGCGCGGGCGTGGGGCGAGTCGACCAGGTCGATACGCCGTGGGTCGATGACGATCAGCCGCGCGCCCTGGCGCAGGCGGCGTTTGAGCTGCGAGCCGAACACCGGGTGGGCATCGGTGGGGTTGGCGCCGATCACCAGCACCACGTCGGCCTGCATCACCGAATCGAAGCTCTGGGTGCCCGCCGATTCACCGAGGGTCTGCTTGAGGCCATAGCCCGTGGGCGAATGGCACACCCGCGCGCAGGTGTCGACGTTGTTGTTGCCAAACGCCGTGCGCACCAACTTCTGTACCAGGTAGGCTTCTTCGTTGGTGCAGCGGCTGGAGGTGATGCCGCCGATGGAATCACGCCCGTACTTGAGCTGGATGCGGCGGAACTCGCTGGCGGCATAGGTTACCGCCTCGTCCCAGCTGACTTCTTGCCACGGGTCTTCGAGGCGCTTACGGATCATTGGCGTGGTGATGCGGTCTGGGTGGGTGGCATACCCCCAGGCGAAGCGGCCTTTGACGCAAGCGTGGCCATGGTTGGCGCCGCCGTTCTTGTCCGGGACCATGCGCACCAGCTGGTCGCCCTTCATCTCGGCACGGAACGAACAACCGACACCGCAATAGGCGCAGGTGGTAATCACCGCACGCTCAGGCTGGCCGAGCTGCACCAGGCTTTTTTCGGTCAGGGTCGCGGTCGGGCAGGCCTGTACGCAGGCGCCGCACGACACGCACTCCGAGGCCAGGAAGTTGTCCCCGCCAGCGGCTGCCACCCGCGAGTCGAAGCCGCGGCCAGTGATGGTCAGGGCGAAGGTGCCCTGGATGTCTTCGCAGGCGCGCACGCAGCGGCTGCAGACGATGCACTTGCTCGGCTCATAGTCGAAATACGGGTTGGAAACGTCCTTTTTCTCGGCCAGGTGATTGGCGCCGTCATAGCCGTAGCGGACCTCGCGCAGGCCGACCTGGCCGGCGACGGTCTGCAGTTCGCAGTTGCCGTTGGCCGAGCAGGTCAGGCAGTCGAGCGGGTGATCGGAGATGTACAGCTCCATCACATTGCGCCGCAACCCCGCCAGGCGCGGGGTTTCGGTGCGCACCACCATGCCTTCGCTGACCGGGGTGGTGCACGACGCCGGGTAACCGCGCATGCCTTCGATTTCCACCATGCACATGCGGCACGAGCCGAACGCCTCGAGGCTGTCGGTGGCGCACAGTTTGGGAATGCTGGTGCCAAGCATGGCAGCGGCGCGCATGACCGAAGTCCCGGCAGGCACGCTGATGGCACGGCCATCGATGTTCAGGCTGACCTGCACCTGGCTGTCGCGTGCTGGGGTGCCAAGGTCGGTCTCGGGGTCGAAGAAATTGATCACTGCGCGGCCTCCGTGTGGGTCAGCCCGAAATCGGCGGGGAAGTACTTGAGCGCGCTGGCCACCGGGTAAGCGGTCATCCCGCCCATGGCGCACAGCGAGCCGTACTGCATCGTGTCGCACAGGTCGCGCAGCAGCAGGGCCTGGTCGTGGCGTTCGGTGAAATCGGTGGTGGCGATCAGCCGGTCCACCACTTCCATGCCACGGGTCGAGCCGATGCGGCACGGGGTGCACTTGCCGCACGATTCCTCGGCGCAGAACTGCAGGGCGAAGCGGGCCATGCTGGCCATGTTCAGGGTGTCGTCCGCCACCACCACACCGCCGTGGCCGAGCATCGCGCCCATGGCAGCGAAGGCTTCATAGTCCAGCGGCGTGTCGAAGTGGCTGGGCGGCACCCAGGCCCCGAGCGGGCCGCCGACCTGCGCGGCCTTCAATGGCCGGCCGCTGGCGGTACCGCCCCCGTAGCCTTCCACCAGTTCGCGCAGGGTCAGGCCAAACGCGCGCTCCACCAGGCCACCGTGGCGGATGTTGCCCGCCAGCTGGAACGGCATGGTGCCCAACGAACGGCCCATGCCGAAATCGCGGTAAAACGCCGCGCCCTTGGCCAAAATGATTGGCACCGACGCCAGGGTGAGCACGTTGTGCACCAGCGTCGGCAAGCCGAACAGGCCCTGCAGGGCCGGCAGTGGCGGCTTGGCCCGGACGATCCCGCGCTTGCCTTCGAGCGATTCCAGCAACGCGGTCTCTTCGCCGCAGATATAAGCGCCAGCACCGACCCGGACTTCCAGGTCGAAGGCCTGGCCGCTGCCGGCCACGTCGGTGCCCAGGTAACCGGCGTCGCGGGCTATGGCAAAGGCCTGGTCGAGCACGCGAATGGCATCCGGGTATTCCGAGCGCACGTAGATGTAGCCTTTGTCGGCACCCACGGCGAGGCCAGCGATGATCATGCCTTCGATCAGCAGGAACGGGTCGCCTTCCATCAGCATGCGGTCGGCGAAGGTACCGGAGTCGCCTTCGTCGGCGTTGCAAACCACATACTTTTGCCCGGCCCCGGCATCGCGCACAGTGCGCCACTTGATACCCGCCGGGAACGCGGCGCCACCCCGGCCACGCAGGCCAGAATCAAGCACGGCAGCGACCACCTCGGCACCGTTCAGTGCCACGGCGCGCTCCAGCCCGGCAAAACCGCCATGGGCGCGGTAGTCGTCCAGCGAAAGCGGCCGGGTCACGCCGGCACGGGCGAACAGCAGGCGTTGCTGGGATTTCAGATAAGCGATGTCTTCAACCGGCCCCAAGGCCAGGCCATGCGCCTGGGGCTGGCCGGCCAAGGCATCGAGTAGCGCCGGCACATCGTCCGCGGTCACCGGGCCGAAACCCTGGCGCCCTTGGGCGCTGTCGCATTCGACCAGCGGCTCCAGCCAGTACAGCCCACGCGAACTGGTGCGCTGGATATCGACCGCCAACTGCCGGCGCTCGGCCTCGCGTTGCAGGGCCTCGGCAACCTGGTCGGCACCCACGGCACGGGCCACCGAATCGCAGGGGATGTACACCTTCAGCATGTTTCGCCCTCCAGGCAACCGTTCACCAGGGCACGCAGGCGCTCAGGCGTGAGCCGCGCGTGCAGTTGGCCGTCCAGTTCCAGCGCGGGCGAGCAGGCGCAGGCGCCCAGGCAATACACCGGGCGCAGGCTGATAGCGCCGTCGGCGCTGGTGCCATGGTCGTCCAGTGCCAGTTGGTCGCGCAGTTGCGCGGCCAGGGCCTCGGCGCCACGGCTCTGGCACGACTCGGCCCGGCATAGGCGCAGGGTATGGCGTGCCGGCGCGGTGGTGCGGAAATCGTGGTAGAAGCTGATCACCCCGCGCACCTCGGCCAGGCTGAGGTTCAGGGCATGGGCAATTTCAGGGACGGCGGCATCCGGCACGAAGCCGATGTCTTGCTGAATGGCGTGAAGGATCGGCAACAGGGCGCCGGGTGTGTCCTTTTCACGGGCCAGGATGCTGTGGATCAAAGGCAGGTGGAGCAGTTCATCAGGCATACAGCGGACCTCGGCATCACGGACCCTGCCTGTGTTGTTGTAGGGGCAGGTGTCCGGCGTGTTCTGCTGCGGCGTGCCGGCCACGTCACGGTTGCGGGGTGTCGGCAGCCTCCTTGCCCACGGCCGTGCGTCTGCGCGCACTGGTCCAGGAGCATCCTGCAAGCATGGCACTTGTGGCGCCGGAGGGTTGCATGCGAACGACCAGGCGCATCCTGAAACCGACGTGAGGTTCAGGCTGTTTCAGTTGCCCCGCTTTGCAGTCCGTCAGCCCAGCACGACATGCGGCACAAACCGTGAACTGTCTTTGGTAATCAGCGAATCATCCTCACGAATCCCCATCCCTGCCGCCTTGTCGCCGACCACCCACGAACCGATCAGCGTGTAGCTGTCGCCAAACCTGGGCAGCGGCGCAAACCCTTGCAGGATGTACGGTGCATCGTCATAAGGGCCGTCCTCGAATACCCGCTGCCCCGCGCCGGTGCGGATATCGACATTGGCCCCTTCCCGCGAGAAATACGGCTTGCGCACCCACCCTCTAGGCACTGGCCGCGAAGGGTTGTCATCGACGAAGGCGGGCAACAGATTGTGGTGCCCTGGGTACCACTCCCACAGCAACGGCAAGATGCCCTTGTTGGAGATCAGCGCCTTCCAGGGCGGCTCGACGAACTGCGTGTCGCACCCCGGGATAGCCCTGCCGAAGTCTTCGTGGAAGATATGCTCCCAGGCATGCAGCTTGAACAGCCGCGGGATTGGCCGCCCCTCCAGGTCGACGAAACGCCCCTCGCCATTCAGGCCGATGTCCTCCAGGTCGATGTGCCGGGTATGAATACCCGCGTGGGCGGCCATCTTGCGCAGAAAATCCGTGGTGCCACGGTCTTCCACCGAGCCCGAGATGGTCGAGAAGTAGAACGTGCCCTGCCCCGGCTGCGCGGCAAACGCCTGCACCAGGTCTTCGGCCAGGGTATTGAACTGGCTGGCCTGCGCGGGCAGAACGCCGCGCTGGATCTGTTCTTCCAGCCAGATCAGCTGAAACGCCGCAGCTTCGTACAACGAAGTCGGCGTGTCGTAGTTGGCCTCGATCAGTTTCGCGGGGCCATGGCCGTCATAGCTGAAATCGAAACGCCCATAAAGGTGCGGCTGCCGCGCCAGCCACGATTGCCGCACCAGGTCGAAGAATGCCGGTGGAATCGCCAGGCGTGCCATCAGCGCCTCGCTGTCGACGATGCGCCCGACAGCCTCCAGGCACATCGCGTGCAGCGCCTCGGTCGGTGCCTGCAGGTCCCGCTCGACCTGGGCCTGGCTGAACTGGTAGTAACCCCGTTCATCCCAGTAACGCTCGCCGTCGAGGGTGTGGAAGGCAAAGCCTTCTTGCTGGGCTGTCTTGCGCCAGCCTGGGCGCTCTGCGAGTTCGACCTTGCGCATGCTTACCCCCCGAAGAAGCTACCGGACTTGCCGCCCCAGCCGCTTCGAGCCGTCGCCTGGCTGCCAAACCCACCCCGCGAGATGGATGCAGACACCGCCGAGCGCGACGCGCTGCGGCCTGAGGCGCCATAGCTACCACCGCCGCCGCCGGAGCCACCGCCGCTGCTGCTCTGCTCGTCTTTGTTGCTGCGCTGAATGCCCCCGGCCGTGCCGTAGCGCTGCCCAAGCAGGCCATTGCGCTGCCCGGCACCCTCGCGATACGCATACAGCGGCTGCGCGCGGTAACGGCGGTCGGCGCTGTTGGCCATCTGCCCCAGTAGCATGCCAGCCACCACGGCGGTAGCGACATGGCCATAACCGCCGCCCTGGGCGTGCGCCGCATCGACCTGGGCCTGGGTCACCTCGCCGGTGGTCTCCAACGCGAACCCGCTCATGCGCGGCATGTAACGGCCACCGGCGCTGATCTGGCAGCCATCAGGGGAAAATTCTGCTTCGCACGCGGGCTTGGACACATAGGTCGGCGTGGTACGCCGGTACTCGGCCAGCGCCTGCTTGTAGGCATCGTTGCACGCCTTCTCCGGCACCTTGTCGCTGACACAGGCTTCGACACTGTCGTAGTTCACCTGCTGGCTGACGGTGTAGGTCTCCTCTTGCGGGCTGCACGCGGTCAGGGCCAAGGGCAGCGAGCTGGCCAGCACCAGCTTGACGGAGCTGCGTCTCATTGGGGGTTTCATGGGGGCTCCTTGCGCGTCAGGCCGACGGGGTCATGCAGGCCGAATTGAGGAAGCCGACGCTGATCGCCACGCTGGCAGCGTAAATGGCCGCAGCCAGCTCGCCGGCGGCGATACGCCTGGACAGGTCGCGCAGCACCAGGCTGGTAATGCCAAAGGCAATCAATTGAACCACAGCGGCGATCACGACCCAGGCCACGAAATCCAGGATGCCAACGCTGTAGGCAATGATATTGCTGGCCGGCAGCGAGAAGCCGATCAGCGAGCCGCCCAAGGCAATGGCCGCGGCCGGGTTGTTCTCACGAATGAGCGCGAACTCCCGGTGCGGAGTAAGGCGGGTGTAGATGAACTGGAACAGCCAGAACAGCAACAGTGCCACGCTGATATAGAGGATGAAGCCGGTCACTGCAGAGGCATTGAGCGACAGGCGTAGCGCGTCGAGCATGGTGAGTCCTTGTCAGGTTACGTGAAAGTCCGTGGGGAGCAGGGTGATGCCGAGCGAGGTGGTGAGGGTGGCCTTGCCCGCCTCGTCTTCCTCCGCCGACAACAGCAGAAATTCGCGGCGCTCAGGCAGGCCGGTGTCGCGGGCGTAGAGCATTGACAGGTGCTGGATGCCATAACGGGCGTCGGGGCTGACCACCCGCTCGTACAACGGCACCAACCTGGCCTGGCCCGGCTCACGGCCCCACTGGCGGGAATACAGACAGCCGTCGTGTTCGTAGATCGGCAGGCCGACCTTGGACTGGCTACCGACAAGGCGCTGAAGGTGCGCCTCATCGTGAAGGGCTACGGCGCTGTGATAACCGAACAGCACGCTATCGCCCACCTTGTCGCCGCTCATCAGCACTTGCAGCCAGTAGTCTTCGTTGTCCAGGTAATACCGCAGCAGGTGCACCGAATCGCCGAGGTCGACCTCGCCGGTGGCCCAGACCGTTTCCGGGCCGGGAATCTGCAACGCTGAATAACCCTCGAGCAGGGGCTTGAGTGATGCGTCGGGTATGAACCGGCGGCCGTTGAGCAGGCCGAAGGGCGGGTTGGTACTGGAAAACGGCATCGAACCTATCCTGAAGCGGGGCAATCCTTGCGAGGGGCGATACCTTAACGGGTTTGGCCGATTGAGCCAATTCAAGCACTGTATGCATTGATGTCCTGCCAGGCCTCAGGCCTGACGCGCCTACATTGACCGCTTACGCTGAGCAGTAATCAACCACAGCAAGTACCCGCCCCCCAACACCCCGGTCACCAGCCCGACCGGCAACTGCGCCGTGGCGGCCAGGCGCTGGCTCAGCCAGTCGGCGACCAACAGCAAGGTTGCCCCCATCAAGGCGGCGCACACCAGCGGCGCGCTGGCCGTACGCGTCAGCCGCCGCGCCAATTGCGGCCCCGCCAGGGCAATGAACGCAATCGGCCCGGCAGCGGCAGTGGCAATGGCCGTCAGCCCCACGGCGGCGAGTACCAGCACCAGCCGCGACCGCCCAACCGCCACCCCCAGCTGACTGGCCGAGTTATCGCCCATCTCCAGCAGTGCCAGTTCGCGGCCGTGCAGCAGCGCTATCGGCAGGATCAGCGCAAGGCCCAGCGCGGCAGGGACGACATGCGCCCAAGTCCGGGTGTTGAGCGAACCGGCCAGCCACAACTGGGCAAACAGTGCCTGATCAAGATCCCCCGTGACCAACAACAGTTGGTTAAGACCTGACAGCGTGGCGCCCATGCCAATGCCCACCAGCACCAACCGGTAGCCCTCGCTGCCCTGCCCCCGGCGCGCCAGGAGTAAAACCAGCAGTGCCGTGAGCATGCCCGCCGCCACCGCCGCCAACGCCGTGGCCAACGGGCCGGCGTCGAACACAATGATCTGCACGATGGCACCGCTCGCCGCGCCGGTGGTAAAGCCGATGACGTCGGGCGAGCCCAGGGCATTGCGGGCAATCGACTGGAAGATCGCCCCGGCCATGCCCAGCGCCGCACCCACCAGCAGGCCGGTAAGCACCCGTGGCAAGCGCACCCGCGTGACGATGCGCTGGGTCATGTCACTGTCCCCCTGCCCCAGCAAGCTGCCCAGTACTTGCCCGGCACCAATCGGCAGGCTGCCGGTGCCCAGCAGCACAATCGCCATGCCCAGCACCAACAGCAACAGCGCACTGCCGACCAGCACCGCCCGTGGGCTGAAACGCACGCTGAACGTGCCACACCTGAGCACGCGTGGAGTAGTCAGAGATGGCATAGTCGAAACCTGCTTATCAGCACGATGAACGCCGGCCCACCCAGCAACAGCGCCAGGGTCCCGGCAGCCAGTTCTGCCGGCGCGGCAAGCACCCGCCCCAGCAGGTCGGCGCCCAGCAACAGCAACGCGGCAATCAGCGCCGCATAGGGCAGCATGCGTCGGTAATCCGGGCCAACCAGCAAGCGCGCAAGGTGCGGGGCGACCAGGCCGACGAACCCGATGGGCCCGGCGATCGCCGTCGCGCTGCCGGCCAGCAGCATCAGCGCGACACAGGCCAGCGCCCAGGTCAGGCGCACGTTCACCCCCAGCGCCCTGCCCAGGTCCCGCCCCAGTGCCAGTGCGTTGAGCTGCGGCATGAGCGCCGCCGCAAGGACCAGCCCCAGGGCAATGGCCAGGGTTGGCAGCAGCAATGTGGCCGTGCTGCTGCCGGCCAGTGAGCCGGCGGCCCAATGGCGGAAGTGGTCATAGACTTGCGGCGGGGTGTTGAGCACGACGATACCGGTCAGCGACGCCAGCAGCATCGTCAGCCCGGCCCCGGCCAGCACCAGGCGCACCGGGTTGCTGTCATTGGCACCAGCCTGGCCGAGCAGAAACACCGCAATACCGGCAACGCCAGCACCCAGAAAGGCCAGCAGGATGTACTGCCCGACCTGCGTCAGGCCAAACAGCGCGACCCCCAGGATGACCGCCAATGCAGCGCCAGCATTGACGCCCAGCAGCCCAGGCTCGGCCAGCGGGTTACGCGTCAGCGCCTGCATCAGGGTACCCGCCGCCCCTAGCGCCAGCCCGGCCAGCAGCGCCACTAGGGTGCGCGGCACCCGCAACTCACGCACGATCAGGTGCTGATCATTCTGCAGGTCGGGCTGGTAGAGGGCGTCGAACACGACATGCATGGCGATGGGGTGCGAACCGATCAGCAAGCTGGCCAACGCTGCCACAAGCAACACCAGCACGCCCAGCAACAGGCCCTGGCGCGGCATGCCACGCACCCAGCCAGCAGCCCGTACGGGCTGGGTCGACAGGTTATGCATGATCAGCGGAAGTAGCCGGCGACGGTATCGAGCATTTGCCGCCCCGAGTAATAGTCGATGCGAAACGAACTGGGCCCCAGCGGGTAAATCCGCTGATGCTGTACCGCGGGCAGGTTAGCCAGCACCGGGTCGCTGCGAAACGCCTGGACATCGCTGTCATCGGCGCTCAGCAGGAATACGTCGGCATCGCCAATCGCGGCGGCGAGGTTCTCGCGGGAAATGAACTGGAACTCGGTGGCCCGGATCACCTGTCCGGCCATCGCCTCGGGCAGCTCACGGACCTGGAAACCGAGCGCTGTGAGCAGCCGCGCCTGCGGGCTGATGGCACGCCCGATGGAGTAACTACCACCGATGTTGTAGCCCACCAGCATCACCGGCCGCGGTGAAGGCTGCAGGCGCGCGGCGGTTTCACGGGTGTAGTCGTCAAAACGCTGGATCACCTCCTGCGCTTGCCGTTGCAGCCCGGTTTGCGCGCCCAGCTCGGTGGCCAGCGCCTGCCAGGACTGGTTGGAATAGTTCACGACCAGCGTAGGGATGCCTTGGGCGCGGAGCTCGGCCAGGTGCGGTGCGGCACTGTCGGCCCCGGTGGCAGACACCACCAGCAGGTCGGGCGCACTGGCCACCACGGCTTCGATGTCGAACTGCAGGTTGCGGTACAGCACCTGCACATCCCGCTGGTCCGCCACCGTCGCCCATTGCGAGAAGTAGCCTTTGCCATCGGTCAGGCGGCTGGGCGTGGCCGCAGCGCTGGCCACCAGCGGCGCATTCATCGCCAAAAGGATGCCGGTAACGCTCGGCGTGGTGGACACGATGCGCGTGGGCGCGGCCGCCACCCAAGGGCCAAACAGCATCAGGGCAACTGCGGTCAGTGCTGCGCAAACACGTAAAGGCTTCATCGACTGGCTTCGCTCGAAGGGAATCAAGGTGCGCATGATAATACTTCTCATGCAGTTAATTCCATCATGTAGAATCCATTCCGCAAATTCCAGCCTTGCCAAGGACCTTCGATGAGCTCTCGCCTGCATGCCCGTGCATTGACCCTGCGCCGCGACACCCGAACGCTGTCGCACGACCTGTCCCTGGAAATCGAGGATGGCGCTTTTACTGTCATCGTCGGCCCCAACGCATGCGGTAAATCGACTCTGCTGGCAGCATTGGCGCGGTTGCTGGCCCCCAGCTGCGGCCAGGTGCTGCTCGATGGCCAAGACATCCAGCAACGCCCTGCCAAAGACGTCGCCCGGCGCCTGGCCTTGCTGCCCCAAAGCGCCACGGCGCCAGACGGCATCAGTGTCGCCGAGCTGGTTGCGCGCGGCCGCTACCCGCACCAGAGCCTGTGGCGGCAATGGTCGAAGGCCGATGAGCACGCCGTGCAGCAGGCCATGCGTGCCACCGGTATCGAAGCGCTTGCCGAGCGCCCGCTGCAGGCACTGTCGGGCGGCCAGCGCCAGCGCGTGTGGATTGCCATGGTGCTGGCCCAGGACACGCCGATTTTGCTGCTCGACGAGCCCACCACCTACCTGGACATCGCGCACCAGTTCGAGCTGCTGGAGTTGCTGCGCGAACTGAACCAGCAGGGCCGCACCATCGTGGCCGTGTTGCACGACCTCAACCAGGCCTGCCGCTACGCGAGCCACCTGGTGGCCATGCGCGACGGCGCGATCGTGGCACAGGGTGCGCCAAGCGAAATCTTCACTGAAGCGCTGGTGCAGCGCGTGTTCGGGCTTTCGGCGCTGATCATCGAAGACCCGGTCAGCGGCACCCCGCTGCTGGTGCCACGCGGGCGCAGCGAGCCCGCTTAGTCCGGCAGCACCGGCGCCGGTGCGCCGAGCATGCGGCCACCGGTGGCCTGGTTGACCAGCCCGGCCTCATGGAACAGCGCCTGGCGGTCTTCAGGCGCACGCAACTGCCCCAGGTCAGTGACCGTGGTCATCACGCAGACGATTTCCTGCTGCGCGTCGAACACCGGCGCGGCCTGCCCGGTCACGCTCGACAGCAAGTGGCTGGTCAGCTCGGCCCAGCAATGCTGACGAATCTGCTCCAGCACCTTGGCACTGGGTGGGGTGCCGCGAAAATGCGCCGGCTGCAACTTGCGCGCGGCATCGATCGTAGCCTTGGGCAGAAACGCCTGGAACACCAGCCCGCACGCGGTGTTGTCGATGGGCAAGATGTCGCCCAACGCCAAGGGGTTGATCGAGAAATAGGCACTGCGGTACCAGCGCACCAGGGTCGGCCCGCGGTCGGTCCAGATCGCCACGCCACCGCTGGCGGCATGCCGTTGCGCCAGGGCCTTCATGTGCTGGGCGCCGATGTCCACTGCATCCACCCGTTTCAGGGCGCCAATGCCGATGCTCAGGGCTGCCGGGCCAAGGTCATACAGCGCGCTGGCCGGGTCCTGCCTGGCCAGCCCTTCTTTGACCAGGCTCTGCAGATAGCGATGCGCTGTGGAACCACCGGTACCAGTGCGACGGGCGACCTCGCCCAGGCTCAATTCACTCTCGGCATTGGCCAGCACATTCAGGAACCGCGCAGCAATCGACACCGACTGAATGGTGCCGGAACGCTTCTCGCCGGGGCTCTCCGGCTCCGCATCGGCAGGGGACTGCAAAGTGTTCAACGGGGCTATCTCCTCATTTCTGATTATCTGGCCAAGCGGCAGCGCCACGCCCGGCACGCGCGGCGGCCCATCATACCGCCAGCGGCCCTCGCAGGGTGCGAATGCACGTGCAGGGCGGTCACACCATACCACTTCGAGGAATAGATTCTTTATTGCGGAACGAGATGGCACCGTGATACCTTCCATCGCAAACGAGGATCGTTCTCATTTGGAGGTTGTCTTGAAGTACCCCGCGCAACGCTCGATCAGCCAAGGATTTGGTGTGCTGACCCTGTCCACCCTGCTTGCCGCCCCACCCGTCCTGGCCGAACAGACGCCAGCCGCCGCCAACTCGCAGCTCGTGCTGGCACCGGTGCTGGTGAGCGGCGAGAAGGTCGAACGCGACCTCAAGAACACTGCCTCGTCGGTGTCGGTGAAGAACGCCAGCGAGATCGATACCCTTAAAACCGGCAACGCCTCGGTGCACGAAGTGCTCAACGATGTGCCCAACGTGATCTACACCGACTCGGTCGGCGCGCCGATCATCCGCGGCCAGGACAGCCAGGGCCCGAACAACGGCGCCAACGTGTTCTGGGGCGGCACGGTACCGCGGGCCACGATCAACCTCGACGGGCACTACCTGAACTACAACGAAATGTACTTCGGCGCACCGTCGGTGTGGGACATCGACACCATCGAGGTCTACCGCGGGCCGCAGACCACCAGCCAGGGCGCCAACGCCATTGCCGGGGCAATCGTGGTCAAGACCAAAGACCCGACCTTCACACCGGAGGCGGCCTACCAGGCAGAACTGGGTAGCTACCACGCCCGGCGCAGCTCGCTGGCGGTCTCCGGGCCGCTGACCGACAACCTGGCCGGCCGCCTGGCCCTGGATTACGCCGCCCGTGACACGTTCATCGACTACACCAACCCGTCCTTTGCCAGCCACGGCACCGACCAGGACTTCCGCTCGCTGAACCTGCGCGGCAAGTTGCTATGGCTGCCCGAAGCGGTGCCCGGCCTGGGCCTGAAATACACCTTCGCCCACGGCGACTCCAACCGCCCCACCCAGGAAGCCGCCTCGTACCCGTTTCACAAGCTGAACCACACCGGCGCCACCATGCCCAGCTGGCACCAGCAAACCAACACGCATATCGTCGATGTCGATTACGAACTGGGCAACGGCATGAAGCTGTTCAACCAGACCCAGTACTCGCTGTCCAACGTGCACCGCGTGCTGGGCGTGGCCAACAGCGGCGATGCCGATGTCCGCCAGAAGAACTTCTCCAACGAAACGCGCGTCACCTTCGGCGAGCAGCAAGACACCCTCAGCGGCATGGCCGGCCTGTACCTGGCTCGCACTGACTCCGATGAAATCCTGTATTACGGCGGCATCTCCGACTTCGACGACACCAAGCGCAATCTCGGCGTGTTCGGTGAAGTCAGCTATCGCCTGAACGACCGCTGGACCCTGACCACGGCCTTGCGCTTCCAGCAAGACCAGGTCCAGCGCGAGGGCACCTCGCCTTTCGCCACCGATGGCCTGGACTACGACAAGACCTTCAACGCCTTCCTGCCCAAGGTATCGCTGGCCTACGCCCTGACCCCGGAATGGACAGTGGGCGGCATGGTCAGCCGCGGCTACAACCCCGGCGGTGTGTCGCTGAACATGAGCAGCAAGCGCTTCGAGCAATTCGACGACGAGCGCATGTGGAACTACGAACTGTTCGCCCGCGCCAGCCTGCTGAACGACCGCCTGCACGTGAACGGCAACCTGTTCTACATGGACATGCAGGATGCGCAGTACAACATCCCCGTGGTGCTGGCCTCAGGCCTGACTCAGTCCTACACCATCAACGCCGAAAAGGCCCACGCCTATGGGGTCGAGCTGTCGGCAGACTACCGTGTGCTGGACAACCTGACCCTCAAGGCCAGCGCTGGCGCCCTGCAGACCCGCATCGACGACATCGACGCCAACAGCAGTTATGCGCATAACGAGTTTGCCCGTTCGCCCGGCTACACCGTCAGCTTCGGCCCGAGCTGGGACATCACCGACCGCCTCAACCTCAACGCCCAAGTGCGCCACGTCGATGGCTACTACTCGGATATCGCCAACACCAAAAGCTATGCCATCGACGGTTACACCGTGGCCGATGCACGCATGAGCTACCGCTTCAACGACCAGCTCCAGGTGTACACCTACGTCAAGAACGTCTTCGACGAGCGCAGCGCGACCTACATGCAGACCAACCGGGGCATTGGCGGGATCGAAGCCAGCATGACCGAGCCGCGCACGCTTGGCGTGGGCGTCAAAGGCGCGTTCTAAGCCACCCCTGCTGGCCGATAAGCACCGGCCAGCGCTTATTTGCCAGCCACTGGAGAACCGACCCTGATGACTCATCAACAAGGCCTGCACATCGGCATGTCGCTCGCCCCGACCTGGCTAAGCGGCGAAGGCTGGCGGCGCCCAGACAGCCGCGTCGAAAGCCTGTTTGGCAGCGACTTCGCCCTGGACATCGCACGCCGCTCAGAAGCCGCGCACCTGGACTTCGTGTTCCGCCCCGACGTCAGTTGCGTGGTCGCCGACGCGCTGCAAAGCGGCTCGGGCTTCACCAGCCTCGACCCCACGGTGCTGCTGGCCGCGCTCACCCGCGAGACTACGCACATCGGCCTGGTGTCGACCGTTTCGACCACGTTCTTCCCGCCGTACCTGGTGGCTCGCCAGCTGCAGTCTCTGAACTGGCTGAGCAACGGCCGCGTGGGCTGGAACATCGTCACCGCGTTGCAAGGGCACGAAAATTTCGGTCTGCCTGCCATGCCCAGCGCCGAAGAGCGCTACGCCCGCGCCGCCGAATTTACCGACGTGGTGCAGCGGTTGTGGCGCAGCTTCCCCAACCAGGCGCTGCGAATCGACCGTGACAACGGTGTCTATGCCGACCCGGCACAAGTCCAGCCAATAGACCACCAGGGCGACTTCCTCCAGGTGCAAGGCCCGCTCAACCTGCCGGAACAGGGCAGCCGCATTCCACTGATCCAGGCGGGCGCCTCTGACAGTGGCCGCGACTTCGCTGCCCGGGTCGCCGACATCGTCTTCGCCCCCACGCCCGACCAGGCCGCCGCCGCCGAGCTGCGCCGTGACCTTTCACGACGGGCCGAACGCCATGGTCGCACCCCCGCAGACATCCGCCTGCTGCCGGGCCTCAGCCTGTTCTTGGCGCCCACGCGCGAGCAAGCGCGCGAACTGTTCATGGACACCCATGCGCGGGTCGACAAGGCACGCAAATATGCTGCCATCGAAAAGATGATCGGCATCGACCTGACGAACTGGCCAAGCGACCGACGCATTCACGCTGCCGACCTGCCACCGCTGCAACTGCTGCCCGGTGCCAGCCGCACGCATGTGAGCTTGTTGCGGCGCTTGATCGAGCGCGAATCGTTGCTGCCTAGCGAGCTGTTGATGCGCCCAGAAGTGCTCTCGGCGGCGCACTGGCAGGTGATCGGCACGGTCGACGACGCGGTGGAAGAAATTGCCGACTGGGCCGAGGCGGGTGTAATGGATGGGTTTATTGCGGCGCCGGGGGGCTCGTTCGGCTCGGTGTATTGCTTCCTCGATGAGGTGGTGCCGCGGCTGGTGGAGCGCGGGCTGTTCCGCGGGCAATACCAAGGCGCTACCTTTGCCGAGCACCTGCAACGCTACTAGCCACTACCTCGCCCCCTGTAGCGGCCTTGCCGGGGCGCCGGACCGGTCGAAAAGGGCTGCACCACGATAATCGCCGGGGCTGTGTGGGAGCGGGCTTGCCCCGCGAATGCGAACACGCGGTGCATGGCACCGGCTCCGCCGGTGTTCGCGGGGCAAGCCCGCTCCCACACAGTTGCCTCACGCCACCGCTTTTTCCACCCGGCGCCCGACCTCCAGCTCACGCACCAGTGGCAACACATGCTCACCAAAGTACGCCACCTCCTCTTGGAAATGCAGGAAACCTGAGAGGATCAAATCCACCCCCACCGCCTTCAGCGCAACAATGCGCTTGGCAATCTGCAGCGGTGTGCCGATCAGGTTGGTCTTGAACCCATCGTTGTACTGCACCAGGTCCTCGAAGCTGGACGTGGCCCAGTTGCCCTCGCCTTCCGGGCTGGCCGCCCCGGCGTTCTTGACCTCATGCCCAAACGCCTTCACCGCCTCGGGGTTGGCCTTGTCGATGATCTCCTGCAACACCGCCCGCGCCTCTTCCTCGGTGTCGCGGGCAATGATGAAGGCATTCACCCCCACCTTGATCGAATGGCCGTTAGCGGCTGCCTTGGCACGCAGATCGTCGACCTGGGCCTTGATCCCCTCCACGGTATTGCCATTGGTGAAGTACCAGTCCGACACCCGCGACGCCATGTCCCGCGCTGCACGCGAACTACCACCTTGGAAGATTTCCGGGTGCGGCTGCTGCAAGGGCTTGGGTTTGAGGGTGTAGTCCCGGAAGCGATAGAAATCGCCGTTGAAGGTGAAATTGTCCTGGGTCCAGATGCCCTTCAGCGCACGGATGAACTCCTCTGAACGGCGGTAGCGCTCGTCATGGTCCAGCCACGGTTCGCCGATGGCGTGGAACTCGCCCTTGAACCAGCCCGACACCAGGTTGATGGCGATCCGGCCGTGGGTGAACTGGTCGATGGTTGCCAGTTGCTTGGCCGCCAGCGCCGGGTTCCATGGGCCTGGAAGGATGGCCGCGATGACCTTGAGCTTCTCGGTGGCGGCCAGCAGCGCATGGCTGATGGTGACCGACTCGTGCTGGTTGTCGGCACCATAACCGGCAGTGAAACGAATTTGCGACAGGGCGTAGTCAAAGCCCGCCTTTTCGGCGATCTGCGCCAGTTTGCGGTTGTAGTCGATGTCCCAGCTGGTGCGTTGCTCGATGGTGCTCACCACCAGGCCACCGCTGACGTTGGGGACCCAGTAGGCGAACTTGATTGGGGCTTGGCTCATGGGGAGGCTCCTTGGCTGTCCTCGAAGGGTTGAAGGCGACAACGCAGCAACCGTGCCAAACGAAAATAGCGTTGAGCCTCAATGGGATAGCCAACAGCGCAGACCGGGCGCGGTGCCCTCTGCGCAGCAGACTGTCGAAACACTGTTGCGGGGGCAACAGCCAGCGTTCGGCGGTCAAGTAATTGTGCCCGATGGTCAAGCGACGGCAGCCAGCGACTGGGAGGATTGAAGCAGGCCCGAGGGTTTATGAGTTCCGGTCTGGGCCAAAGGGGCCGCTGCGCGACCCATCGCCGGCAAGCCAGCTCCCACAGGTAAGTACAAACCTCAAGCATGCGCCGTACCTGTGGGAGCTGGCTTGCCGGCGATGGGCTGCAAGGCAGCCCCCTTTACAGCCCATGAGGCTTGGCTGGATGGCCCGAGGGTCGCAAAAACAATAACAGTAACAAGGAGAACACCCATGACTACCTACCTGCAGGCTTACACCCGCGCGGCCGAGGACCCGGAAGGGTTCTGGCGCGAACAGGCTAGCGAACTGGACTGGTCGCGCTTCCCATGCCAGATCTTCACCGACACCCCCGGCGCAGGCGGCCGCTGGTTTGCCGACGGCCAGCTCAATACCTGCCACCTGGCGGTCGATCGGCACGTTGCCAACGGAGCCGGTGAGCGCTGCGCGATCCTCTACGATTCACCGGCCAGCGGTGTGCAAGAGCGCATCAGCTATCGCCAGTTGCAGGACCGCGTAGCCCGCTGCGCCGGCATGCTGCGGGCGCTGGGGGTGGCGCGCGGCGACCGGGTGATCATCTACATGCCGATGATCCCTCAGGCGGTGGTCGGCATGCTGGCCTGCGCCAGGCTCGGCGCGGTGCATTCGGTGGTGTTTGGTGGCTTCTCTGCGGCCGAACTGGCCGTGCGCATCAACGATGCGTGCCCCAAGGTGCTGCTCAGCGCCAGCTGTGGCATCGAGTACGAACAGGTGGTGCCCTACAAGCCATTGCTGGACCAGGCCCTGCAACTGGCCGCCAAGCACACGCCACACGTGGTGATCGAACAACGCGAACAAGCTCGCGCCCTGCTGCGCGGCCCCCGCGAGCACGATTGGCAGGCGCTGCTCGCCCAGGCCGAAGCGGTGCCAGCGGTACCGGTCGATGCCACCGACCCGCTGTACATCTTGTACACCTCCGGCACCACCGGCAGGCCCAAAGGCGTGGTGCGCGACCATGGCGGCCATGCCGTGGCACTTAACTACAGCATGCAAGCGCTGTACGACGCGCAGCCCGGCGAAGTGTTTTGGGCGGCCTCGGACATCGGCTGGGTCGTTGGGCATTCCTACATCGTCTATGCCCCGCTCATCCGCGGTTGCACCACCTTGCTTTACGAGGGCAAGCCGGTGCGCACACCCGATGCCGGCGCCTTCTGGCGCGTGATCGCCGAACACCGGGTGAATGTGTTCTTCACCGCGCCCACCGCGTTCCGCGCCATCAAGCGCGAGGACCCACAGGTGCGCCTGGCCGCCGGCCGCGACCTGTCCTGCCTGAAGGCGGTGTATGTGGCCGGCGAACGCCTCGACCCACCGACCTACGAATGGCTGCAGGGCTTTCTACCCTGCCCGGTGGTCGACCACTGGTGGCAGACCGAAACGGGCTGGGCAATTGCCGGCAACCCCCGTGGGCTAGACGACCTGCCGATGAAACCAGGCTCGGCGAGCCTGCCGATGCCCGGCTACCGCCTGGCAATACTCGACGACGAAGGCCAGCCGTTGCCCAGCAACCAGCCCGGCAACATTGCCCTGCGCCTGCCATTGCCACCCGGCACGCTGACCACGTTGTGGGGGGACGCGCAGCGCTTTGCCGACAGCTACCTGAACGCGTTCCCCGGCTATTACTGCAGTGGCGATGGCGGCTACCTGGACGAAGACGGCTACCTGTTCGTGATGGGCCGCGTGGACGATGTGATCAATGTCGCCGGGCACCGCCTGTCCAGCGGCAGCCTCGAAGAAGCCCTGGGCGACCACCCGGCCGTCGCCGAGTGCGCCGTGGTGGCGTTGGCAGAGGAGCTCAAGGGCGAGGTGCCGGTCGGGTTCGTGGTGCTCAAGCAAGGGCTGCAGCCAGACCCTGCGCAACTTGAAGGCGAGCTGGTGGCGCGGGTGCGCGAGGCGGTCGGTGCCATCGCCTCACTGCGCCGGGTGTTCATCCTCAAGCGCCTGCCCAAGACCCGTTCCGGCAAGATCCTGCGCAAAACCCTGCGCAGCCTGGCGTCGAGCCCCGACGTCGCGACACCCCCGACCATCGAAGACCCGCTGGTGCTCGATGAAGTGCGCGCGGTATTCGAGCAGGCCGGTTGCTATGACCAGGAGCAAGGGCGCAAGGCGGCAACCGGGCACTGATCACGCAGGGCCTGCAAACAGAAAACCCCGCCAGGGCAAGCCCTGGCGGGGTGGCAGGAACACTACCTTTGCTAGCCCATCACAGCTGGCGCAACACGCGCTGCAGGGCACCGAGAAACTGCTCGACGTTCTCCGCAGAGAAGCACAGCTGCGGCCGGATCTTCAGTGCATTGTTCTGTGCCCCCGACACACCAATCAGCATGCCTTCATCACGCAGCAAGTTGGTGATGCGCCGGGCCGTCGGGCCATCGGCACTGCCCTCCCCGTCCACCACATCGGCACCGATGAACAACCCTGCCCCCCGCACCTGCCCCAGGCAGGCATGCTCACGGGCAAGCCCTTCAAGGCCCTCCTTGAGCTGAGCGCCCACGCGCCGGGCATTCTCCTGCAAACCCTCGTCCTCAATGACCTGCAGCACCGCAAGCCCCACTGCCGCCGACACCGGGTTGCCGCCAAAGGTGTTGAAGTAGCTGGCGTTGCGGCCAAAACGCTCGAGTATTTGTGGGCGTACCGTCAGCCCCGCCAGGGGGTGGCCATTGCCCATCGGCTTGCCCAACGTCACCAGGTCGGGCACCAGGCCATGGCGCTCGAAGCCCCACATGTGCGTGCCGGTGCGGCCGAACCCCGGCTGCACCTCGTCAGCGATGAACAGCCCACCAGCAGCGCGCACCGCCTCCACCGCCTCGCAGAGGAAGCCCGGCGGGTCGGCGAACACACCATCGCTGGTGAACAGGGTATCGACCAGCAGCGCTGCCGGGCGAATACCATGGCGCTGCATGTCGGCCAGCGCGGCACGCACCTTGGCGGCGAATACCTGGCCCACCCGCTGCGGGTCTTCTGGCACATGCAGGGGGGCATCGACCACACGGATATCGCGGCCCAACGGCACATAGTCACCCACCGAAGGCGACAGCTCGGCGATGGCCGACGTCATCCCGTGATAGGCATAACGGGTCACGATCACCCCGGTGCCACCGGTGTAGTCGCGGGCAATGCGCAGCGCCAGGTCATTGGCTTCACTGCCGGTGCAGGTGAACATCACGTTGCCCAGTGCTGCCGGCATGGTCGCCAGCAGCTTCTCGGCATAATCGAGCACCCCCTCGTGCAGGTAGCGGGTATGGGTGTTGAGCTCGCCCGCCTGCCGGGCCAGGGCCTCGACCACACGCGGGTGGCTGTGGCCGACCGAAGCGACGTTGTTGTACAGGTCGAGGTAGGCCCGGCCTGCGCGGTCGTAGAGCCAGGTGCCGGCACCCCGCACCAGGTGCAGCGGGTTGTCGTAAAACAACTGATAGGCCGGGCCAAGCAGGCGCTGGCGGCGCTCGATCAGGCTGCGCTCGGCAGCGTCCAGGGCCTCAGCCTGTTCAGGCTGGAAGGCATTCACTTTCAACATGGTCGGTCTCCTCAGGTGTCCTGGCGCGCGTCGTCCATGACGATGCTGCCGATGATGTGGTACTTGCGGCGGTCGAAGTAGCGGAAGTACAGGGCAATGGAGCCCCCCAGCGCGAAGCTGGCCGCGACGATCCAAGGGATCAGCCGGAACAGCAGCGACTCGGCCGCGCTGCCTGCGGCAAAACTGAGGTTGGCGAACAGCAGGTAGACCACGTAGAGCATGCCGATGCCGCCCAGCAGGGGCGCGAGGAAGGTCTTGAACCAGTGCGCCTGGGCACGGCGTTGAGTGCCCACATGGAAGTAGCAGACCACGGCAAAGGCGCACAGCGCCTGGACGATGAGAATCCCCATGGTGCCGAGAATGGCCAGCAGCGCGTAGAGGTCGGCGTAGGGGTCTTTACCGGTGAACAGAAACGCCAGGACGATCACCGTGGCGATCAGGCTTTGCACGGTCGAGGCTATGTGCGGTGAACCATGGCGCTCATGGGTGCGGCCCACGGTACGGCCTAGGAACACGAACAGGTTTTCCCGGCCCAGGGCATAGATGTAGCGCGCCGCGCAGTTGTGGAAGGCCATGCCGCAGGCGAACGAGCCGGTCACCACCAGCAGCTTGAACAGGCTCACCGCCCACTCACCCAAGTAGGTGCGGGTCGGCCCGTAGAACACTTCGGCGGCAGTGGCTGGGTCTTGCGCCAGGCGAATGGCCTCGGCAGGCCCGGAGCCAGCGATGGCCATCCACGACACGAACACATAGAACACCCCGATGCCGATGACCGCGATCAGCGTCGCCAGCGGGATGATCTTTTTCGGGTTGCGCGACTCCTCGCCGTACATCGCCGAGGACTCGAAACCGACCCACGACCAGAACGCGAAGAACAGGCCTATGCCCGCATTCGCGCCGATCACGCCCTCGGCGGGTTTGAACGCGTTCAGCGGGTTGATCGACTCCGCGGCCATGCCCTGCGGGCCACCGCCATGCAGCAGCACGGCAAAGGCCATCAGCCCCAGCATCAGGATCTCCAGCACCAGGCATAGCCCAAGCACCTTGGCGGTCAGGGAAATGTCAAAGTAGCTGAGCACGCCATTGGCCAGCAGCATGGCCAGGGCGAACACGATCCAAGGCACGTGCACGCCGAAGACGCTGGCCAGCAGGTCTTCGCAGAAGA
Organism: Pseudomonas sp. 5.2; assembly: GCF_059025405.1. Lineage (NCBI taxonomy): Bacteria > Pseudomonadati > Pseudomonadota > Gammaproteobacteria > Pseudomonadales > Pseudomonadaceae > Pseudomonas > Pseudomonas sp. 5.2. The sequence goes on along the minus strand of NZ_JBYBHH010000020.1, from coordinate 107,670 downwards.
AGGCGAAAATGCCCACCAGCGCCGCTTCAAACACGATGTAGGTGAGCGTGACCGCAATCCCCGAGGCCATTCCCACCACCCGCCCCAGCCCATGGGAGATAAACCCATAGAACGCGCCGGTGGCCGTGATGTACTTGGCCATTTGCGCATAGCCGATGGCAAACAGCGCCAGGATGATCGTCGCCACCAGGTAGCCTGCGGGGGCGTACTGGCCATTGCCGCTGCCGATGGCGATTGGCACGTTGCCCAGCATTGCCGTGATCGGCGCCGCCGTCGCCACCGTCATGAACAGCACACCCATCAGGCCCACCGCGTTCTTGCGCAGGCGCTGCACCTGGTGGGGCTGCGCCTGGCCATCGCGCGTGAGTTTCAGTTCACCACTGTAGATCTCGCTCATCAGGATGCACTCCGTTCTTATAGGGTTATGGTGCAAGGCGTCAGGCGAGTGCCTGCAGGGACTCAGGCAGGATCTGCCCGCCGTCGACGATCAGGCTCTGCCCGGTGATGTAGCCGGCCTCTTTCGAGGCGAAAAACAGCGCGGCGTTGGCGATGTCCTCGACGTGGCCGAGGCATTTGAGTGGAATGGACGCAGCCATGCTGGCCTGGTACGCCTCGCCCATGCCCTGCAAGCCCTCGGTGAGGATGTTGCCGGGCAGCACGGCATTGATCGTGATGCCATCGCGCGCCAGCTCGATGGCCGCCGTACGCATGAAGCCCAATTGCGCCGCCTTGCTCGCGCCGTAGTGCGCCCAACCGGGGAAGCCAGTGACTGGCCCGGTGATCGAAGAGGTGAGAATCACCCGGCCATAGGCCGCCCGGCGCAGGTGCGGCAGCGCCGCCTGCACGCACAGGAAGGTGCCTTTGGCGTTGGTATCAAGCACCAGGTCCCAATCGGCGTCGGTCATCTGTTCCAGCGGCGCCGAGGGGAACACACCCGCGTTCGCGCACAACACATCAAGCCCGCCCTGGGCCTGCACCACCTGCTCGATCAACTGCCGCACCGGCTCGCGCTGCGCCACATCGGCGACCAGCCCGATCACTGCCAGGCCTTGGTCGCGCAGGCGGCTGGCCACGGCCTCGACCTTGTCCCGCTGCCGCCCACTGATGGCCACCTTGGCGCCCTGGCGGGCAAAGCCGACGGCGATGCCCAAGCCAATGCCGCTGGTGCCGCCGGTGACCAATACGCTCTTGCCTTGTAGTGAAGTCAGCATGTTCAAGCCCTCGATCCAATGACCTAGCCGGTGATGTGGACCGATGGTGGGCTGACCGGCAGCGGCCGACTTGACCGCAGGGCACAAGTTGCGGGTCGCAAGATCAAATTCTCGATCAGGCCTGGGCGCCTTGTGGCGAGCGGTCAAGATTTCGCGGTTTGCGGTCAAGCCAGTGGCGCGGGGCTCGACTCATGCTGGCAGCCAGACCCCTGCCAACGGAGCGTGCCTGATGACCACCGATATCTCCTCCCACACCAGCCCTGCCGTGCTCGACCGCTTTGCCCAACGTGCGCTGTCGGCCTATGCCGAGGCCTACCAGGGCCAGATCGGGTTACTGGTGCATTCGGAGAACGCCACCTATCAGGTTCAGGGGCAACGGCAACGTTTTGTCATGCGGGTGCACCGCGCCGGCTACCACCAGCAGGCCGACATCGCCAGCGAGCTGGCCTGGCTCGCGGCGTTGCAAAGCGCTGGCCTGGAAGTACCTGTGCCGATTACGGGGCTGGATGGGGAGGCAATTCAGGTTGTCGAGCTGCCCGGCCACGGCCGCCGGTTTGTGGTGCTGTTCCACTGGATCGACGGGGGCGAGCCCGACCAGCAACAACTCAATGCTTCTTTTCGCCGGCTGGGCGCCATCAACGCCCACCTGCACCGGCATGCCCGCACCTGGCAACGACCGGGCAACTTCCAGCGGCTGACCTGGAACCACCAAACCATGCTGGGTGACCAGGGCCACTGGGGCAGTTGGCGTGCGGCGCCCTACCTGGATACACGCGGTAGCGCATTGATCAGCGAAGCCGTGGGCGTGATTGGCGAACGGCTGCACGGGTATGGCGAGGACCCATCGCGCTTTGGCCTGATCCACGCCGACCTGCGTCTGACCAACCTGCTGGTGCAGGGGGACCGCACGCGCATCATCGACTTCGACGACTGCGGCATGGGCTGGTACCTGCATGACCTGGCGGCAGCCCTGAGCTTTTTCGAACACCACCCCGACCTGCCGCACTGGATAGACAACTGGCTGGAGGGCTACAGCACGGTGGCCAGCCTTGACGACTGCGACATCGCCCTGCTGCCAACGCTAATCATGCAACGGCGCCTGCAGCTGCTGGCCTGGACCGGCACCCACCGCGGCACCCCACAGGTCGAGTGCCTGGGCCCGGTGTGGGTCGAACAAACGGTCGAGCTGTGCCAGCGCTACTTGCAGGAGCGCCCGGTGGGCGCACTCGCGCGGGCATGAACGAAACAGTTTTGTAACCAAAGGCTACGCACCCTGTTGGTGCGTCGCCCACGCCTGGCGTGCTCCAGCCCAGCCCGCAAAGAGGTACCCTTGAGCGGCTGAACGGTGTGATTACAGCGTTTCGCGCGGCGTGGAATGAAAATTGCTCCCACCGTTACCCAGCAGCACTCGGTAAACGATCGAGGAGGATTCTACGTGCACGTTGTCCATCCAGGTCCGCTCCACCCCACCGGCGCCCAGCCCGGCAACGCGATCGGCATTCTCGCCTCGGCGGCAACCGGCCTGGTCAGCTTCATCGGCCAGCAAGGCGGCGACGCCGAGCGCATCCTCGGGCGCGCCGGCATCGACTCCGAACGCCTGGAGCACCCGACCCTGAGCCTGGACCTGAACCAGTATTGCCAGGTGTTCGAAGAAGCCGCCCGGCAAACCGGCAACGACAACTTCGGCCTGCGCTTCGGCCAGCAGTTCAAGCCCGACGCCCTGGGTTTGCTCGGCTACGTGGGCATGTGCTCGGCCACCCTGGGCGATGCCTTGCGCAATGTGGTCGACACCTTCCCGGTGCACCAGCAGAGCAGCCTGTTGCGGCTGGAGGCGATGGGTGAGTTCTACCGCCTCGACTACCAGGTGCAGTACGGCGCCATTGTGCGCAGACGCCAGGATGCCGAACTGTCGCTGGGCATGTTCTTCAACCTCATGCGCCACGCGCTGGGCCAGAACTGGACGCCGGAAAAGGTGCTGTTCGAGCACCCGCAACCCGAGGCCTGGCACGAGCACTGCAAAGTATTCGACGCCCCGGTGCTGTTTGGCCAGCCACGCAATTCGCTGGTGTTCCGCCGCAGCGTGCTCGACCGGCCGATGCCCGGCCGCGACCCACGGCTGCTGGCCATCGTCATCGAAAGCATGCGCATGCTCGGCGGCCAGGCCGGCACGACCAACCGACCGGGCATTGTCGATGACGTCAAGACGCAGGTCAGGGCCCTGCTCGGCGACGGCTACCCGAGCCTGGAGCAGGTCGCCGAGCAGTTGCGCCTGCCCAGCTGGACAGTGCAACGCCGCCTGCAGGAGCAAGGCTTGAGTTTTTCAACCCTGATCGACACCGTGCGCCAGGAGCTGGCGACCTACTACCTGCAACAGTCCGCGCTGCCGATTTCCGAGCTGGCCTTGCTGCTTGGGTATTCGGAGATCAGCGCGTTTTCGCGCGCGTTCCGCCGCTGGTTCGATGTCAGCCCCAAGCAGTGGCGCCAGGCGCATAAGGGGCAGACGGTGACGGCGCAGTAGAAGCTGGCGTGGGGCGGCTGGCTAGACTGCCAAGCGAGCCAGACGCTGCAAGGCCAGGGTAGCCTCCGGCGGAATGGCGACCACGGTGTCGCAGTGGGTGCATACGCCTACCAAAAGGTCCTTGGCCACGCCTCGGCCATCGCTGAACGGTACATCACGGCGAGCATAGTGCGTGGGCACTACCGCCCGACAATCCTCGCAAAGTGCCCTGCCGCTATCACCTTCGGAAAAGATCTTCATTGTTTACACTTTCACTGTTGAGCGCTAACGCATCAGCGGTGCTTGCGCATGCCCATGTGCGCATCGTCCATCAGCGCCTTGGCCATTTCGCAAAGAAAGTGCGAGGCCCACACCAGCACAGGTTCGTCGTCCATCACCCCGATGAACGAGGCTCGTCTTGAGCAGTCCATCAGCACCGACGCCTGCTCGATGGCATGGTCACAGCAGTTGCCGGGCTCTACGCGAAACAGGCGCTTGCCCTGTATCACGCCGTCCAGGCACGACGCTGAACCTATGGTCAAACCCAGCGTGCCAGTGCCTTCTGGTAATACCTTGTCCATTGCATATCTCCCTGCGCTGTCGCGCTGAAAACAACGTTCGCAAGCGCGTCGACGCCCGCTGTAGGAGCGGGCTTGCCCGCGAAGGGCTGCAAAGCAGCCCCGGCATCGGTGAATGTCAATGCAGCGTCTGCATGTGCGGCCTGGCCGTGAGTTGCACCTGCGCAACCGCCGATTCCAGCAATGTGCGCACAGCTTCCATTTCGTGCATGACGGCCAGGGTCATGATTGAGGCAGGCGACTTGGGGAGCGTGGAGACGGCGTGGTGGGCGACGGCCAAGGCGCAGAGTACGTACTCCGAGGCCTGGATCAGGGTGTCTTCGAGGTGATGAGGTGTATCGGCGGAGCATGGTGGGTCGGGGACGATCTTGAGCATGGCGAGTCTCTCTAGTTGCACTATTCAGATCGCCACCTGCTCACTTGCAGATGATTGGGTGGCGGCTACATACAGGCCTGCAAGGCCGGGGGCAACTAGAGAGAATGCCCGGCTGGTCCGAGGACCACCCGTACGTAGCCACCATAAAGCGCAGCCGGATGCAAAGCATCTGTGGCTGATGGTGGACTCTTCCTAGTTGACCCTACAGGCTTGCAGACCTGGTCGTTGATTTCTCACCGACGCGGCCAGACTAGAAGGCTCTCCCCCTCACTTCAATGACGCAATGGCCTGCAAAGAGTTATTCAGAAACGCCCTACAAGGAAGAGCCAAAATCTGATGATTTCCGCTAGCTCTGTATCAATTTCGTGCCGCATTTTCCTGCTTGCCTAATACATATGGAAATCCGTATATTCGATTATCCATATGTAAAGAGCACCTCCATGATCACCCCACCCGAGGTCTTCAAGAACCTGGCCGACGAGACCCGCGCTCGCGCCACCCTGCTCATCGCCAGCCTGGGCGAGCTCTGCGTTTGCGAGCTGATGTGCGCGCTCGACGACAGCCAGCCGAAAATCAGCCGCCATCTCGCCCAACTGCGAAGCAGCGGTCTGCTGCTGGATCGCCGCCAAGGCCAATGGGTGTATTACCGCCTCAACCCAGACCTGCCCACGTGGGTGCACGACATGCTGCAGGTGACGTTGCAGGCCAATGCCACCTGGCTGCAGGCGAACACAGCCCGCCTGCAGCACATGGCCGACCGCCCCGTCCGCGCAGCCGCCTGCTGCTGAAGCCGCCACCCCGCGAGAGAGCCTTCCAATGCAAGTCCTGTTCATGTGCACCGCCAACAGCTGCCGCAGCATCCTCAGCGAAGCGCTGTTCAATCACCTGGCACCGCCAGGCTTCGCAGCCGTCAGTGCCGGCAGTTTTCCCAAAGGCCAGGTGCTGCCGCGCAGCCTCACCACCCTGCAGCAGGCCGGCATTTCCACAGACGGCCTGCACAGCAAAGGTAACGATGCCTTCGCCGCCAACCCGCCAGACATCGTCATCACCGTCTGCGACAAAGCCGCCGGTGAACCCTGCCCCGTGTACTTCGGCCCGGCCCTAAAAGCCCACTGGGGCCTGGAAGACCCTTCCGAGGTCGAGGGTGACGAGGCTGCGATTGACGCCGCGTTCAACGCCACGCTGGCCATCATCGAGCGACGCTGCAACGCCCTCTTCGCCCTCCCCTTCAATACCCTCGGCCACGACGAGCTCCAGCGCGAGCTGGACCGCATCGGCACGCTTTAAGGAGGCCCCATGTCCGAGCAACTGCCCAACCTCGACCTGTCCCTGTTCGACGCAGCCCCAGCCGCGCCCCGTGCCAGCGAGCACAAACCGCGCATCCTGCTGTTGTACGGGTCGACCCGCGAACGCTCCTTCAGCCGCTTGCTGACCGAAGAGGCCGCCCGCCTTCTGCAGCATTTCGGTGCCGAGACGCGCATCTTCGATCCCTCCGGCCTGCCGTTGCCTGACGACGTGCCGGTAGAGCACCCCAAAGTGCAAGAACTGCGTGACCTTGTGCTGTGGTCCGAAGGCCAGGTCTGGTGTTCGCCCGAACGCCACGGCGCCCTGTCGGCCGTGTTCAAGGCGCAGATCGACTGGGTCCCCTTGGCCCTCGGCGCCGTACGCCCCACCCAAGGCAAGACCCTGGCCGTGATGCAAGTGTGCGGGGGTTCGCAGTCGTTCAACGTGGTCAACCAACTGCGCGTACTGGGCCGCTGGATGCGCATGTTCACCATCCCCAACCAGTCCTCGGTGCCCAAGGCGTACCTGGAATTCGACGATGCCGGCCGCATGAAATCATCGCCCTACTACGACCGGGTGGTCGACGTGATGGAAGAGCTGGTGAAGTTCACCCTATTGCTGCGCGACCGCACCGAGTTTTTGGTGGACCGCTATTCCGAGCGCAAAGAAAGCGCCGAGCAGCTTACGGCGCGGGTAAACCAACGTTCGATCTGAGTGATTACCGGGGACGACGCGGCTTTAAAGCCGTCCCCGGCCCTTGACGCAACCTGCGGGTATCAGTACGTTTTCAGCCCCTTCCTTTTCGGCCCCCTCTGCAGTGCACCGCCCAGGCGTTAGTTCGCGAAGCGGGCATTCAAGATGCCGACACTTATACGGTCGCCTAATGGCGTGCCGCTACTCCGTTATCAAGTGAACAAGGTTGATTACATGATCATTCGTCAGGCCAACGCCGCAGACCATCCACTGCTGCTCGACATCTGGCTGCGCGCCGTTCGCGCCACTCACCATTTTTTGCAGGCATCCGACATAGACGCGCTGCTGCCGCAGTTGCGCGATGTTTACCTCCCCGCTGTCGATTTGTGGGTCGGGGTCGATGCTGAAGATTGCCCGTTAGGCTTCATCGGGCTGAATCAGGAGCATGTGGAAATGCTCTTTATCGACCCCGACCTGCGTGGGCGCGGCATTGGGCGCGCGCTGCTGGATTACGCACGCGGTTCGCGGCACACGCTGAGTGTGGATGTGAACGAGCAGAACCCGGAGGCTGTAGGGTTTTATCTGCATTATGGGTTTGTGCAGACGGGGCGCTCTAAGGTGGATGGTGAGGGGCGGCCGTTTCCGTTGTTGCATATGAGTTTGCCGAGTTAAACGGTCGAGCTTGATGGGCAGCTGGGCTCGCGGAGCTAAGGCACCCGCGGGCTTTCCATGGAGCGTTTACGCTGAGCGCTTTTAACAGCCCATCGCAGCGGTCCGGCGCCCCGACAAGCCAGCTCCTACAGGAGTAGCGTATTTCGTGTGAGTCTCGCTCACCTGTAGGAGCTGGCTTGCCGGGGCGCCGGACCGCTGCGATGGGTCGCGCAGCGGCCCCCTTGGCCCAAAGTGGCTGGCATTAGGATTTAGCCCGTCTCTCGAAGATCTGCCTCAGGGACACCCGCGAATAACGTACGCGAGACCGAACTGCCCTTCCTTCAATCAGCCCTGAGGGTTACAGGGCCGAGAAAACAGGCTCATCGCACTTTGTAGGCGTTCATACAGGCCGAGGCGCGCTGGCGGGCATCAGCCAGCTTCTCTACCGGCATCTTGTCAACGATCTCCACCAAGCTTACGCGGGCGTCGCTCGCAATCTTCTGCTCGGTGTCCGCATGCGCGTCCGCAGCTGCAGCATTGCGTGTGGCGGTATCAATGGCACAGCGCACCCATGTGTAAGACTGAACGGGATCTGGCCTCACCCCTTTGCCTTCCTGATAAGCGATGCCCAGATGCCACTGAGCCTCCGAAACACCCAGCGCTGCGCCTTTGTGCCACAGATCGACAGCCAAGGATGGGTCGGCCTGCATGCCAAGGCCATAGTAGGCCAGGTAGCCCAGGTTGTTGAGCGCAAGCCGATTCCCTTGCGCCACGGCCTGACGCCACTGCACCACCGCTTCAGGATAGTCCTCGCGCTTGTATGCATCGACACCCAGGCCATAGGCCGAGTCGCCTCGTGATCCGATACGCGTTTGATCGGTGGCAGGGGTTGAAGGGGTGGACGATGTGCAGGAGGTCATCATCAATACGGTAACGATGAACGCAGTCCTGAGGTTCTGATGCACGATGGAATCCTTGCCATGTGTCGGTCGGGGGCGGGACGTTATCGGAAATTGTGCCTGCCAACAAGGTAGCGGTATCGGGCAGGGGCGCAGCCTGTGGGACTTCGGTTATAGAGGCCTAATGTCGCGCCTGCAGCATTCGAAGGACCTGTTTCCGGACGAACCGCGATTTCTCTTGGTAAACTAGCCGTCTTCCACACTTACGCGAACATGGCCGATGTAGCGGGCTTTGCAATCCGCCTCTGCGTGTGCTGTTGCCACGGGAATTTGCTACACGTCGCCGCCCGATTGCTAAATCGCAGCCACCGCTTGCTGAAACCGCCCTGAAAACCCCGAATCCGGTACGAAACACGTTGAACGAAATGACTGCAAAATCAGGCTCTAACCCAGTTGCGACAAGGCCTGAGCCGTCGCGCCGGTTCTCCGTTGCACCCATGATGGATTGGGCCAATTCTTCCTGAAGGTCCCTAATTACGCGACCTCCGGCCCGCACAGCAAGCTCTAGTACCATTTTTGTACCATCCGCTGCCGTTCCAGCGATTCCAAGACCAATGGGAGCGTAAGCCAAGCTCGCCTGAAAAAGTGATTCCGACACGCTCGACAAGCCGCTGTAGTCCCGAAAACCGGCTATCCTCGCCTGAGCCCTTTCAATCGGCCCAGAGACCTCCATGGACGAGAAAGCCGCAATCACAGCAGACACTATGGAGCTGCTAATACTGAACCAAGCTGCTATCAGAGCAGCCCTAGAAGAGCTTTCTCTCTGGGTTAGTCAACGTGGCTCTACCCATATCCATGATAATGTCATGGCTGCTCTAATGACATTGGATACTCATGCGGAAGCTATCTTGACAGGGATCGAACGCTTACGGGAATGAGCCAGAAAGGCAGCTTCAACTGGCCAGAGCAATCTGCAGCGCATTGATTTCTTACCCGATATTTGAGGGCTGCCTTCGGCTTGCCTAACGAATGGAAATATAAATTAGAAAATAGCCTCCCGCCCATCGATGAAACCGGCCTTAAACCGTATCTATTGCTCTAGATGGCTTCCTCGCTATACTGTACATATATACAGCACGGCGAGTGCTGACCATGACGGCCGAAATCATTACCTTCCCGATACCGAGCAAAGACGAAGATATCCCAAAGGAGAGGCAAGAATTTTTTGCGGACCTTCCCTTAGGTTTCCGTTCAGAGCATTGCGAACCTTCACGCCTAGCCCTTGAGTGGAGTGTAGAAGCACTCGCATTTCGTTCGGGCGTTTCACCAGACGCAATCCGCACGGTCGAGCTCGGAAAGGAGCTGCGGCGCGTCACAATGCAGGCACTCGCTTTTGCGCTTGAAGCGGAAGGGCTCATTTTCTTCCCTGGGCACCCTCCCCTGCGTTCTGACGACTGCAGAGGCGCTACACCTGACCCCAGAACCAGAGGCGACTACCACCTGATCGAATGATAGAGCGATCGATGGCTTGGCGGGCCAACCGGACTTTAGTTGAGCTACCCGGCTCGCCTTTTCAGCCCACCCCCACGATAACCGAGTCGTGGCTGTATTGAGCCTAAAAAGCGGGATAGAGATTTGAACCCGCCCGGCGCCCTCCTTAGGCCGCTTTAGGCCAGCAAAACCTGGCGTCACAGTACGCACATTCGGTCTTACGCGGCCCTGAACGGCCCAGTATCTGCCCTAAATTTGCCCTGAGAATTTTCAGCATAACGCCCTGACCACACGCTGATGTGCGGCCTAGCCTGACGCGCTGGACTGCCTTACGACTGCACCCCACAAGCGGCAGCGCAATGCACTCACGCTGGCTCCATAGCCCGAACACACCTGTACTGGCACAATGCGTTCAGACCCTGACACGGATAGGCTTCAGGTTGGCTCACTCGGCCCCACAGGCTCTAGCTCTGTCATCGAGACCCAGGCCCCAAAATCGTATTGCAGATAGGAACGGATCCACTATGAGCAGTCTAGTCCCCAAGCCACAAATGCAGTTAGTTGACCCACAAGCGCAGATGGTCGTTGAGCTGCTGCAAGCCATTGGCTTGCCGCATGAAAATATCATTGCCTCCCAAGAGGAAAGGGCAATTATTGGGCAGGCATTACCGGCATTGATTGAATCACTCCCTCATGATGCCAAACAAGGTGCTAGATACCTTTCAAAATTTGTTGTAGGCGCAGGATTTGGACTTTTTGACTACTCCCTAAATGCGATTTGGAACGAAGTCGTTCTAGACTTACACAAGAAAGTAATAGCTTATGGGCTCGACATCTTTTACGACGCGGCAATCGGAGGAAAAAACAGGGAGTTTTATCAAACGGAAGACGACCTTCGCGCAGTAAAAGACGCAACTCTTCTGGATACATGCCGAAAGCTTGAACTGATTAGTGAGACAACAACAAAAAAACTCAAGCACATGCTCGACATGCGCAACGATATTGGGATATCCCACCCAACAAACTACACAATTAACGCTTACGAGCTTTTAGCGTGGCTTACAAACTGCATCAAAGATGTGCTGAAGGATCGACCAACTGAGTCCGCACTGCAGGTCCAGGCTTTTATCCAGAATCTCCGCACATACACGCAGCCTCTAGACGCAGCTTACCTTGCCAGCATTACTAGCAAAATAAATGAGCTCGCGTCTCATCACTGCGGGAACATCCTCAGAACTATGTTTGGGATCTATGTAGCCGCAGATACGGACCCACAAGTCAGGAAGAATATTTCCCTCCTTTCAGTTCCTGTCTGGCAAGCTAGCAATGAGGATTTCAAATATCGCCTTGGGTTAACTCTCGAAGGTTACAACACTAACCTCCACAAAGACAAATACGAGCTTGGCGTTCAGTTTCTCCAAGCCGTTAATGGCAATGCATTCCGCTCAGGTGCTGAGCGAGCGATTATCGTAGATGGACTGATAGACTCGTTACTAGAAAAACATAATGCTTGGGACAACTTCCACCACGAAGCCCCAGTAGCTGACGACATAATGTCTTACATACACAATCAGCAGGACATTCTTGCGAATTTCGCACCCAAGCTGATTAAGGTTTTCCTGATTTGTCGAATCGGTAACGGCCGGCCATATTGCAGCGGAGTTTCCCCAAGAGGGGCAATTTATTACGATAAACTTCTAGGCTTGCTAGGTGACCAATGGGCGCCTACTGCACTAGCAGCACTCACAAGCTTTGAAATCCAGGTTCAACTTAGTGACGAGCTTTGCCGTAAACAAGCCTGCAAAGCGCTGGAAAAAATCAAAGCCGGCGTGGTCAATCAGCGCCTTCAGGAGTGCATCGACTTTCTCCTGACACACCTTCCAGGTAACGGCAAAGCACCACTAGACAGTAGGTTTAAGCAGCTAACAGCTGGTTATCTGACCTGGTCATGAATCCGCTTTGATTCGACTATTACACACTCCAATTGTGCTGGAGTAGGAATAGAAAAAGGCGCCCAACCCCCAATAAATAGGGACTAGGCGCCTTTTTTGTGTCTGAGCATCTGTGGCTAGGTGAGCATGATTTGGCATGGAATGGCGCACAGCTTGCCCCATTTTTGCCCCACGGCTTCCATTCCTAAGGACACCGAGCTAGCCACTGATCGTGATTCAGAGGACAGGGATCTGCCCGGGCTATAATCCTTGAGCTGGCAAAAGGAGTTTGTCTATGAAACGCGACCGCGCAATGGAAGAACTACGTGCTCTGGTACCGGCAAGTAACCCTCACCTCACACCAGCCGAGCTCGACAAACTTACAGATCTTCAGGTTCTGGAACGGGTCACGAACTCGTTCATAGTGGATGATCAAGGCAGACAAAGTAATGACTGGGAGGTAGTCCAGATGCGGGCGCGCCTCGACAACCTCATCAAGAAACACCGTGCTAAATCCCACCTGCGCTGATCCGGTGTCATCCACCAAGGATAGGGGTTTGTACCCGCCCGGCGCTCTAGATAGCCCACCATAGGCCAGAAAAAACGGCTAATCTTGCATCATTTGCTGGCCCGTTTAGGCGTAAGGCGCCCTAGGTATTGCCCTAGATTTGCCCTAAGAATTCTGGTACCTAGAGTATGAGCATGGATGACCAAACGTCAACGACAGCCGACACACTTGAGCTGTTGCAGCCGAACCAGGTTGCCATCAGAGCGGCTCAACGCTTTCCGGCACAACTAAAAAGTTAGGTCTGAGGCGCAGGCGCGTCAAGTGTAATATTTTGTGCATTATAGAACCGTCCTGTTGTATCAGATGCGCTTACCCAATCCGCGAGCTTGACTGTAAACCCTTTGCCGGCAAAATCCCTGCCAATGAGGCGCAAGTACTCTAGATCAGGCTCGAATGAACCCAACTGAAGTACTTGCTCACCTACAGCCGTAAGCAAGAAGATTTCAAACTTGACAGTTTTTTTGGGGTCCTCATGTTCAAGTATTAGTATCTTGCCATGGGAGACAAAGCCTCGAAGAAACTTATCGTCACGAACTGATTCATATGTTGTTGCGAGTCCAATAGATTCAACACCAGAAATCACGCCCAATTCTTGCATTTGTATAAGCATGGAAAAGGAAATACCATTAGATTCCAAGTGCTCAAGCTGGTCCCGAGCAATGGAACTGGCGATGACATATCTTGCCAATTTACTGATCGTTTCGGCTTCTGTTTTGGAGAGCATTTTCAAAAATTCCAGCGTCCGGATCGAATATCGACCGGGTGCTTTAACCTCACCAGCTAAAACGCTACCCCACATCCGTTGCAGATCCTCATTAGAAACCTTGCCCGCCTGCTCGCGCCACGCGAAGAGCCAGTCATCGTCAACTGGACGATCTGGGGGGAGTTGCCCATCGGCTGCAAGTTGCTCTTCGGCAAAGAGTATGGCTTTCGAGGCATTGATTTCTGATCGAGCTGCTGCTGCAACTGAACTTCTATTACCGTACTCTACGGCTTTAGACAGACCGAGGGTTGGCTCAATCCGTTCGTCAATATCGCACGCTGTCTCTTCAGTATTAGCGAGCAGTAAAGTTCCATCTGAACGAAGTTTTTTCTTGCCAGACCGGATATCAGCGGCGTCTGCCTCTGCTTGTGCTAGCATGAGAATTTCATGTCGACGTATTTCGTTTCGGGCCCGTCCCTCTCGGCCGACTTGCCATGGTGAGAGCAGCGCACCAAGGCCTTTTTCCGTTAATGTTTCCCAAAGCTTTATCACAAGCTTCTCGCCGGGGAGGTCCATGTCATCTCCTGATGGTCTGCGTAATTTTGGCTGCCATGCGCGGGATAATATGGGCATTCGCTTCATCTCGCACTGATTTCACTGGAATGCAAGTGAAGACACGTCCGAATGCCCTTATCCAAGCTTAACTTTAGCAGCCAAAGACAGTGGGTGGGTAGGGATCAGGTTCCGTTTCAACGCTGTCCCAGGCACAAGCAGCCTGATTACATCGATGGCCTAGCGGCCATCCCTCCACGTCGGCGTCGCGGTCCGATACGGTCCTGTTTTTACCCAAACTATTCCCTAAAGATTCAGGGTCAGAACAGCTGGCCAAGCCCGTCTGGTTGCCAGCTCATGATCACCAATTCGCCGGTCACGTCCGCCTTGCCCTGTCGCTGGTTCGTATTGCTGTAGCGGATATCCAGGCACTCGAAGTGGAAACCCTCAAACGCTCGGCGGATGTCCGGGTGGTCGTTGATACTGACCATTACCTTGCCCTTGCACCGGCGCATGAAGTCGGCCATGCGCTCGTACTCCTCGAAGGGGAAGTCGACGTCATAGCCGGCGGTCTGCCAATACGGAGGGTCCATGTAGAAGAACGTATGCGCCCGATCGTAGCGCTCGGCGCAGGCGAGCCACGAAAGATTCTCGACATAGGTACCTGCGAGGCGCTGCCATGCCGCTGACAGGTTTTCTTCAATGCGCAACAGGTTGATGGCCGGCCCAGTGGTCGCGGTACCGAACGTTTGCCCAGTGACCTTGCCACCGAATGCATGCTGCTGCAGGTAGAAGAACCGGGCGGCGCGCTGGATGTCGGTCAGGGTTTCGGGACGCGTCATCTTCTGCCACTCGAAGATCTGCCGGGAACTGAGCGCCCATTTGAACTGACGCACAAACTCCTCTAAGTGGTTCTGGACAACGCGGTAGAGGGTGACCAGGTCACCGTTGAGATCGTTCAGCACCTCCACCGGGGCGGGCTGGGGACGCATGAAGAACAACGCGGCACCGCCGGCGAAGACTTCGACGTAGCATTCATGAGGGGGAAAGAGAGGGATCAAGCGGTCGGCCAGGCGGCGTTTGCCACCCATCCAGGGGATAATTGGAGAGGTCATATGTATGCAAGTCTTTACTGTATGGATAAACAGGTGCTAGGCTCGCCGCGCTTTGTGCACAAGGCAGAGGCCACGGCCGGACTTGCAGGAAGGGTCTGCGGGTTCGGCGGGCCGGGCTGGATGTTGACGCATCCTCCTGGCTCGCCTCTTTTCACTTGGTGACTTCGCGCACGTAGGCCTGGCAGGCCTGCAGTGCGATCAGTCCTCGATCACCGGTGTCGGTGATGCCGATAATTCGTTGAGCATGCGCTGGGTCAAGTTGGGCACGAATGGGTCCATGAACCATGCCTCCGGTGCCGGCGGCTTCTCGCACCCCACCGTCACAACCCGGGGCGGCAAAGGCTCCAGCGTCGACAAGGACTGACAACCGCAAGTCAGCAGTAGCCAGCCTGTCACGCAGGCGAGCTTGAATCTGTTGTGCATCGTTCATCTCCTTCCAATGTGTTTTGCCCTGCTCCTGCAGGCGATCCTCCAGGTCTTTTCGCTGAGTTTTCTGTTCTGCCAGCTGCTCCAAGGCTGCAGCTGCAGCCTCCTCACGTTCTCGACCATGTACCCGATCTCCATCCGCCAACTGCTGGACATAACCTGCGGCCTGCTCAGCCAGCTGCTTTCCGTACTCGCTGGCCTGCCACACCCAGGCGCTTCGGCCGCCGGCATAGAGCCCGACCGCAACAGCCAGAAGTGCGATGCGCCAATTCAGAGACATCACTGCAACACCTCAAGTGCACGCGTGTAGAGCGCCTGGCGATCTTTCAACCCATTCAGGCCACCATTGATGCGGCGCGTGATCGACTCGAAAACCGCGTCATCGGACTGCAGCACCTTGTCAGCCAGGGTATTAAGCCCCGCACGTTGCCAGAACCAGCCGGCCGACAGAGAGGCGTACACAGGCTGTTCGAGCAGATCAGGGGTATTGAGCAAGCGGCTGTCACCGAACAGCGCTTCGCTGCAGGCCTCGTAGTTGTCGCGCCCGGTGATCTGGATCAGCCCACGGCCACGATAGCGCTGACCATCGCCGTCAGCCGCCGGAGTGTTGCCGAGGCGCTGCGCCAGGCGCCCAGTGTCGTACTTGGCCAGGTAGGCATCGTTACCGAGCTCGCGCACATACAACAGCTGGCCAGACTCATGGCCGACTTGCGCAAGGAATGCGGCAATGCGCCGAGGCGTAATGATCGAATACTTACCCATCGTCGCATTGAGTCCAGGAACAAAAACGCCGGCTTTGCGGCCGGCGTTGGGGAGGATCTGCTGCAACTGTTGAACTGAGATAGCCATTGATTTCTCCAGGGTTGGCCATATACGGCCATGAGGGTTAGAGCTGCTCAACCTTGAGCGGCTTTTCGTCTTTCTTTTTCTTGCCCGAGGCTTTGGCCTTGCCCTTCTTGCCGCCGTTGCATTCCACAGTTGTTGTCCAACCGTTCTGGGTAAACACCTGCTCGACGCTGTCCACCAGGTACTCGCCATCGAGCCCGACCTTGAAGCCCAGCGCATTGATCGAACATTCAGCGAACAGGTCGTGTCGACCTGCCATTTCCAGGCGCACGCTGGCGGTGCTGCGGTTAAACGCGGCCAGCCGCGCCTTGGCGGCCTGCTTGGCGGCGGTTTCGTTGGGGTAGATATGGCGGTCGGTATGAACCGACGGCAGGCCATCCGGCGATTCGTCGTTGTCCAGCTGGACGACCTTCAAGGCTCCGGTTTTCGGGTCCTGGTGCTGGGTCTTAACCGCCCTTTGCGTACTGCGATCGCCCAGTCGGAACTGGTAGCGGGAGACATCTGTCTTGTTGATCGTCACGACCTGCAGCGACTTGCCGGACGTACTTTTGCCGCCCTGCCTAGGCATGACCAGCAGCTTGCCTTCAGCCACCTTGGCCGTGCTGTCGTACTGCCGCGCCAGGCGCGTGACAAAGTTGAAATCCGACTCGTTGCGCTGATCGACGCGCTCGACCTTCGTCGTGACGGGGCACACCGGTTCCCAGCCGTTGCGCTTGGCAATTTCGGTGACAATCTGCGAAAGCGGCACGCCCTCCCAGCTGCCGCTTCGAATGGTCTTGCCACTGCCACGCATGTCGCTGGCCTTACCGCGAATGGTCAACTCGTCCGGTGGGCCGGACAGCTGCACCTCGTCGACGGTGTAGGCCCCCACCCGCTTGAGAGGTTGGCCCTCATAGCCCAGCAGGACCTCGATCACCCCTCCTCGCGCCGGTAGTGCGACGACCTGATCGCGGTCGTCAATGCGCAGCTCAAACTCATCCGACGCCATGCCGGGCTTGTCCGAGATCCTCAGCAGCAGCAAGCGGTCATTGATCAGCGCGGTGATGTCCTTGCGGTCCGCGATGATTCCATAGGTTGGTTTCATGCTTACTCCAGAAACAGAAAGCCCCGCATGGGACGGGGCTTCATTACAGGTACGCGGGGTCAGTCGAACAGTTGCAGCAACTCGACCGCCGGTGCCGATAGATCGGGCAACAGGATCAGCAAGCCGGCACGATAAGGCTGCGCCTGCCTGGCCAGATCCGGGTTGGCCTCCAGCACCGCCTCGACGGTGCCGTTGAGATGCCCGTAGTGGTGCTGACAGATCACGTCGAGCAGGTCGCCGTCAGACGTTCTGCATGTCGTTGCCATAACTCACAAACTCCAGGTTAAAACCCTGTTTACGGGGGATGCCGCCTGACAGCAGGTGGCTTTGTTCCTCTTCAATACTGACCAGGCACCAATTGCCCAGCACCTCGCCGTAGCCCGTGACCAGGTTCAGCGGCTGCAGGTTACGGCCAATGGTGCGCAGCACGTTCAACTGCTGCAGGCCGCCCTTGTGATGGGGGAAAATCGCGCCCTTGAGCGTGATCTTTTCCTCACCCAAACCCACGGCCTGCTGCGCCACAGTGCGGCGAAGGCGTTCCTGACCAGCCCAGCGAAACGACGCCTGCCGGCGCAGTTCGTCAAACGCAGCCGTATCGAGGTTGAAGTAATACGGCTGCTTCTTGGGGTCATGCGGCTGGATAATCAGCAGATGCGGGAACGGCGCGACGGCCTCAGGTTGCGGCGTTGTCGTGCCCAACAGGCCGCCGGTGGGCACGATATTGGACAGCGAAGGGCTGACCAAACCCGCCACCCGGCCGGCCTCGGCCGCGACCTTGTCCGCCATCCGCTTGAACGTGCCCAGTCGCTCCTGCACCTGGGTGGCCCCGTTAACGACACGGCTATAGGTCGCGGCCACCTGTCCCACACGGGACTGCGCCACGTTGATACTGCGCACGACCCGGCCGAGCATGGCGCCGACCTCGGGCGGCACGAACGGAATACTGTCCAGCTCCGCCGCAGCGCCCGTGATGCTGCCGATAGCGCCATTAAGGGGTGACAGCATGCCATCCATACTTTTGCGTCCAGCCTCCCCTGCCGCAACCAGTCCCGTCAGGGACGACTCCAGCAGCTCCATGTAGGCCATAAGGCCCTCCTTAAACGTGTGGTTGATCGAATAGCTGAGTCGAGGACATCCGCGCCGATACTTCACGCTGCCAAGCCTCAAACAGCTGCCGCAGCGGCGATTCGATTTCACGAACGACCTGCGCCGGGTCCTTCACATCACCCTGCACATCGATCTTGATATTTGGCGAAAAGGAGAACGCCTGGTCCACCTGCGGTGCCGCTGCAGGCGCAGGCGCGGCTGCCTTGGCTGGCTGTACCAGTTCCGGCATTCGCGGCGCCGGCGGCGTTGCCTTGGCCATCATGTCGCGCACTACATCGCCAAACCCGGCAGGCAGGGTCGCCAACTGGGGGGCTGCCTGGAGTGGCACTGCCTCGCCAGCTGGCTTGGGCTCGCTACGATCGACAACTACTGGCGCCGGCGCCGACTTTGCCGGAACCTCGCGCAGCGTCTCACCCAGCTTGATCGGCGGTGTTTCCGGCGCCGGTTGCGGATGAGCTTGTGGCGGCACCAAGCCAGCGCCAGGGAAACGCACCTTGCTGGCCGTCTGCGCCGGCAGCAGGTACGGGTCCCTGAACTCAGGATCGAGCGGGTCATAGGACACCGGCGGTTCTACCGGCGCCGGCGTGGCCACCGTGCGCACCGTGTCGCCAAGCTTCGCCGGTGCTGCCGGTAGAGGCCGCGCTGGCTCAGGCTCGGCTTCTGACTCTGGCTCGGGCACCGGTTCTGGTTGAATCGGCGGCCGCACCAGGGGCGCACCTGGGAAACGCACCTTGTTGGCGGACAGCGCCGGCAGCAGGTACGGGTCCTTGGACTCAGGATCGAGTGGGTCATAGGACACCGGCGGTTCTACTGGCACCGCCGTGGCAACCACGCGCACCGTGTCGCCAAGCTTCGCCGGTGTCGCCGGCAGGGGCGGCACTGGCTCAGGCTCAGGTTCGGGCACCGGTTCAGATTGAATCGACGACCGCACCAGAGGTGCACGCGGGAAACGTACCTTGTTGGCCGTCAGCGCCGGCAGCAGGTACGGGTCATTGGAGTCAGCATTAAGCGGGGCATTGGACACCGGCGGCTCTAACGGCGCTGGCGTGGCCACCGCACGCACCGTGTCGCCCAACCTCGCAGGTGCCGGCGTTGGAAGCGGTACTGGCTCAGGCTCGGGTAACGGATCTGGCTCGAGCACAGGCTCAGGTTGAGCCGGCGGACGCACCAGCGGTGCACCTGGGAAACGCACCTTATTGGCCGTCAGCGCCGGCAGCAGATACGGGTACTTGGACTCTGGGACGAGCGGGTCATAGGACACCGGCGCCGGCGTGGCCACTGTGCGCCCCGTGTCGCCCAGCTTTGCCGGCGATGTCGGTAGCGGCTTGACGACTGGCTCGCGATTGTCGACCACCGCAGGCTCAGGCATTTGGACTGCAGGCGTCGCCACCGGCACCAACTTGGTGGCCTTGACCAGGTCACGCATCGCATCGCCTAAGGCCGGCGCGAGCGATGCCGGCACAGGCTCGCGGCTAACATCCACCAAGGGCAAAGGCACCTGGACTGCGGGGGCAGGTACCGGCTTGGTGGCATCGACCAGGCCACGCATCAGCTCACCTAGGGCCGGCGCCGGTGATGCCGGCACAGGCTTGGTAACAGGCTCGCGGTTATCAACCACCACGGGCTTAGGCACCTGGACTGCAGGCACCATGACCGGCTTTTCCACTTTCGGGAAAGGCACCGGCTTGGTGGCCTCGACCAGGTCACGCACTGCCTCACCCAAAACCGGCGCCGGCGATACAGGCACAGGCTCGGCAACAGGCCTGCGATTATCAACCACCACGGGCTTAGGCACCTGGACTGCAGGCGCCACGTCCGGCTTGTCCACTTTCGGTGAAGGCACCGGCTTGGTGGCCTCGACCAGATCACGCACCGCCTCACCCAAAGCCGGCGCCGGCGATGCCGGCACAGGCTCGGCAACAGGCCTGCGATTATCAACCACCACGGGCTTAGGCACCTGTACTGCAGGCGCCACGTCCGGCTTGTCCACTTTCGGTGAAGGCACCGGCTTGGTGGCCTCGACCAGATCACGCACCGCCTCACCCAAAGCCGGCTTGGCAACAGGCTCGCGATTATCAACCACGACGGGCTTAGGCACCTGGACTGCAGGCACCCCGACCGGCTTGTCCACCTTCGGTGAAGGCACCGGCTTGGTGGCCTCGACAAGATCACGTACCGCCTCACCCAATTCCGGCGCGGGCGATACAGGAACAGACTTGACGACAGGCTCGCGACGATCGACAAGCACTGGTGGCTGCAGTGCCGGTTCTGACGCCACAGGGAGCGGCACCGATGGCTCAGTCTTGCCCTCCACGCGCTCCTGCGCAGGTTGCAGCGTGGCGCTTAACGCTTCTCCAGGTGCCGTTGGGTTTTCCGACTCGGCCTTGCCTTCGGTTGGCTCATCACCGAACCAACGCTTGCCCAACCAACCGCCCAGCGATTCACCACCCAGGCCACCTAATACGGCCCCTACAGCCCCCCCAACAGCAGTACCGATGACGGGCACTACGGAACCAATAGCAGCGCCGGCCGCAGCACCGGCTAAGGTGCCTGCAAGACTGCCTGCAGCGCCACCGTACCCCTCAGCCTTCTCATCCTGAGATTTGGCATTGATTGCCACATCGATCGCGGCCGCACCGGCATCGACTACGTTGCCACCAGGGAGCCGCTTGGCGAGTCGAGTAATCCCTCGCACCGAGCGCGCCACTTTGCCGAGCTCATCCCCGACGGTTGGGGCCGAAGGCGCCGCGAGCAGACGTTGCGGCCTGACCACAGCAGCCTGGGGCGCCTCGACTTTCGCAACGGGCCGGACCGGAGTGCCCTGTTTCGCCGCACGCCGACGCTCCCGGCGGCGACTTCTACGACTACCGCCGCCAGGTGGCGCTGCCGGGGAACTATTTGCAACACGACTGTCGATCCCTCCGATTGCATCGGCGTTAACCACAAATACACGCTGCGTGTCGCCGCCGCCCGTTACCGGGTCATTGGCCGATGCCGGCTCACTCGCACGGGAAGAAAACACCTTGCCTAGCAGGCCAAGCCCGGTGTCGACCACCTTGCTGCCCGTCTTGGGCAGCTCAATGGGCGCACGATCACTGCGCCCCACTCGACCGGCCAGCCCCTCCAGGCCTCGACCGCGCGCGATGTTGAACACGCCTCGACCGACTTTCAATGCGCTAGATGCGGTCATGAACGCCAGGACCGCCGCCGTAACGCCTCCAACGCCGAGGACAAGCGACGGGAAGCTTTCCGACAATGAGGTGATGCCACGAGCAACCGACGTCAGCCCCTTAGCGGCTAGGTCGGTGGCCGGGCGGATGGCATCGCCAATGCTGCGCATGGCGTCGTCAGCCGCCTGGACCGTCTCAGCCCACTGCTGCGCTGAGGTTTCGCGGCGCTCAGCCAGGTTCTTGTCGAGGATGCCCGAAGCCTTCTTGGAGTCGGCTTTCAACTCCTCGTACAAACCCCGGTTTTGCCCATAGGCAGTGAGAGCCGCCTTGACCTGCATGTCAGCGAAGATATCGCCGGTGCGCAGGGTCTTCTCCAGGGCCTCCAGCGCTGCCTTGGCTTTCTCCGGGTCGACTTCCTTGTCGATCTTAGCCTGGGCATCCTTGATCTTGTTGGCCTTCGCCGGGTCGGTCGCCTCGACGTATTTCATAGCCAAGGCCATGGACGCCTCAATGACGTTCATGCCCTTCTGCAGACCAGTGTTCAGCGAGGCCTGATAATCAATGCCTACATCGCTGTAGGCTTTTTTGATATCGCCAGCGCCGATCTTCTCCATCCAGTTCTTGAAGTTATTCGCCGCCTCGTCCGAACTACCGGCGGTCTTCATCTGGACCTGCAGCATGGAGCCCAGCGAGGTCACCGCATCCAGGCCGGTGATACCGTTTTTCTCCATGCCGGCCAGCAGTTGCGGGAACCACTTGGCCATGTCGCTGGCTTCGAAGCTGCCCGCCTGGCCTTGGTAGGCAATCGCCTCCAGTGCCTGTTGCATGACCTTCGGATCACTGATCTTGGCGTTTTGCTCCAGCGCCTGGATCATTGATGCCGTATCGACACCCGAGGCACCCTGGCCAATGGCGAACTTGGCCGCCACCGGCGCATACGACAGCGCCTTGTCCAGTTCCATGCCGGCACCGACCAGCTGGTTGACCAGGTCGGCCACGTCATTGCGCGCCATGCCGGTGTCTTTGGACGTGTCGATCACCGTCCGGTTAAGCTGCTGTTCCTGCGGCTTATTGACGATATCGGCCTTGATCGCAATGTCACGAATGATCGCCTGATAGTTCGCACTGATCATCGTCGGCACAGCGGCGGCGCCGGTAGCCACTACAGCCTTGCCGATGTTCGACTTGAGCGATTCCTTGCCTGCCTGCAACTGCTGGTGACCCTTTAGCTGCAGGTCAGCCGCCCTGGCCTCTCGGCCTAGACGCTGATACTCCCGACTGAGGCGGCCGACCTCGACGCCCTGCTTGCGCAAGGCATCCAGATTACTGTCCAGCTTGCGTAGCAGCTTGTCAGCACCGGCGGTGCCACTGTCATGCGCGCGCTTCCATTCCTCGCGCAGCTTGATGGTTTCGCCAATGGTACTTTTCAGCACCTTGGCTTTGTTGCCCTTGGCCTCCAGCTTCTCGATGCCGCTTTCGACCGTTTTGAATGCGGCGCCGACCGATGAGGCGACGGCGCCCCCGATCACCAGCGATAGCGCTAGCCTGCTTGCCATCGGTGCCTCCTATTGCGAGCTCAATCTGTGAGCCACCAGACCATGTCCGCATAGGACATGGTCATGATTTCCTCAGGCGAGAAATTCAGTTCAGCAGCAAGCCGTTTGGCGGCTTGCTTCTGCACGGCAGGATCAAAACTCGTCGTCTCGCACCAGAAAGGTGTAACCCGTCGCTACCCGGTTGTAATCCTTGTACGCCAGGCCTTCCAGGTCCCTGACGCCAACCTCGGCCAGCGAGGCGAACAGGTTCAGCTCGCGCTGCTCGTCGTCGCCGTCCGCAGTCCGGGTCGAGTTGCGGATATCGCGCACGGTTGGAGCACGCAGGGTGATGTTGTCGCATTTGATGCCGTTCAGCTCGACCGGCTTGGACAAGGCAATGGTGACGCTTTCAGCGGTCAGGGTAATGAACTTCGGCAGCGGCTTGCTCATGGTTTTGTATCCTTGATTTGGAAGATTGAGTGGAGTGATTAGGAATCAAGACAGGCCAAGGTCGCGGCGCTGGCTAGCCAGCTGGTCGACGCCGTTGATCACACGGGTCATGCCAACCGGGTCGATCTCGTAAATGACCTCGCCGCCGACTTCGAGCTTGTAGTAGGTCACGGCAATGGCGTGCTTGAGTTCGGCCTTGTCGCCGGCCTTCCAGTCACCCATGTCGATCTCTTTGAGCGTGCCGCGCAAGGTAACGATGACCGGCTTGGTTTCCCCCTTCTGGATCTTGTAGGTGCCACGGAACACACCGTTGAAAGCATTACCGTCGGCCAGGCCGAAAAACTTCAGCGATTCCTTGCGCTGGCCGGTGGTGGTGAAGTTGGCTTCCATCTTCTCCATGCCCATGTCCAGCTCGATGGGGATATCCATCCCGCCGGCACGGTGCTCCTCGGTCTTGAGCGTGAGCTTGGGCAGGGTCAGGTTGGGGACGTCGCCGTTAAAGCTGATGCCATCCACGAACAGGTTCAGGTTGGCCAGTGTTTCTGGAATCATTGCCATGTGATGCGCTCCTTAGGCGGCTTGGTCGAGGACTTCGGTCAACCACTGGTTGGTGATTTCGACGCGGAAATTGGGGTTTTCAGCCGGCGGAACGTCGGTAAAGCGGATGTTCCAATACACCTTGCCCTGCTCCAGCGCGCTGACTGTGTTGAGGGCCTGGTCGGCGTAGACTTCAAAGTTGATGATTGCGCCCTGGGCTTTCAGGTCGCGCATGAAGGACTGCAGGCCCTCGGTTACGTCGCGGACGTAGGTCGAGGTGATCGCGCGGTCAACCGCCCACTTGTGGCCGTACAGAATCGCGTCCATGACCATGTCCATGGTCCGCACGCGAGTGACAAACGCCCACTTGGTATCGCTCGACAGCGTGCGGTTGCCCCACAGGCGGAAACCGTCGTCGCGGATGATGGTCGCGATATTGGCGTTGTTGAGCAGATTGGCCCGGCAGGTCTCGTCGCCGTCCAGGTACTCGATGGCGCGGCCGGTACCGGTGATGCCGACGAACTCCTTGTTCGATGGCGAGGCCCAGAAACCGTATTCGCTGTCGGTGTAGGCAAACACGCCAGCGGCCCAGGCCGACGCCGGTGCATCGACAGTCGCATTGGCCGTGCTGTCCCACTGCTGCACACCCGGATCGACCATGTACAGACGCTTGGAGCCGAACAGCTTGGCATAGGTAGTAGCCGCCTCGTCGGTGGTACCAGGCCCGTCGATGATGGCGATAGCACGCAGCTTGGCCGCAATCGAATCCATGGCAGTGGCCACCGCCTGGGTCGCACTGTGCTTGGGCGCCACGATGATGCGCGGCTGGGCGTTGAAACGGCTCTTGCCGTCGAGCAGCGCCTGCAGCCCGGTACGCCTGCCATTGGCCTGCACTCCACCAATGATCGCCGAGGTCTGTGCTGCAGCGTCGGCGCCCTTGGCCACACCGGTGGCGACAATGACCGCCTTGGAGCGAGCATAGATAGCCTGGCAGGCCTTGGTGATAGCAGCCGTTGCGCCAAAGGCGGCAATCGCCTCGTTCTCGCTGGTGATCAACACCACGTCACCGACCTTGGCCGACACGTTCGCGCCCTCGGTAAAGGTGTCCACCAAGCCAATGATCGAGGACGACGGCAGCGAGAGATTGCGCGCGCCGGCGTCGATGTTCGTTACGGTAACGCCGTGAAAGAAGTTTGCAGCCATTTGAAACTCCAGAATGCACAGGGCCGCGTCATGCGCGGCCCGAGGATGGGAGAAATGAAACCGTCAGCGCTGCAGGATCTGCAGCACCTGGACCAGCAGCGCCACGATCAGGCAGGCCACCAGGGGATAGAGGAAGTCGAGGCGCCCGTCAGGCGTCCATCGCCAGATACGCAGGCCGTCGTACCAGCGCAGATTGGCCAGGTGCACCGACTCGGCGTGCGCCAGGTTGCGCTCGCCGTGGGTGTACTCGCGGCCAGCGAAAAAGAAGATGCCGGCAGCGGCGCCGGCCCAGTGGCCAGCCGGTACGCCCAGCAGGGCCAGGCCGCCCCACAGGACAGCCATGATCAGCAAAGCCGCAAGGACATGCTCAAGGTGGGTTCGGTTCATACGTGCCCTCCAGGCACAAAAAAAGCCGCATGGCGGCCTTGGGTGGTCAGTGGATTAAGGAGGTGTCAGACGGGACCGCCGACCCCGTCAATGCTGGCTTGGATGGTGGCAATGGCCTCGTCGGCGATGGCTTCCATGGCGACATGGCTAGGCGCCTTGAGCAGGTCCTGCTTGCCCTTGAGGCGTGCGGCACGGATCGCGTACAGGGCCAACTGCCAGGCCTGCGCCTTGGCCAGAATGCTCTCGGTGGCGGCCTGGGCGTCGAGGTCGGCGGCATCCATCCAGGCCTGCACACTGGGCGGGGCCTCGCCAGTGTAGTTGGCTTGGGCAAATGCCTCGGCCTCCGTGGCGGCGGTCTG
The DNA here is from genome assembly GCF_059025405.1 of Pseudomonas sp. 5.2. Taxonomy (NCBI): domain Bacteria; kingdom Pseudomonadati; phylum Pseudomonadota; class Gammaproteobacteria; order Pseudomonadales; family Pseudomonadaceae; genus Pseudomonas; species Pseudomonas sp. 5.2. Next base: position 82,017 of record NZ_JBYBHH010000020.1, on the reverse strand, counting down.
GTGCTCCAGGGCGCGCAGGGTATCGCCGGCAAGAACACGGCGCGCCGCATCCGCAGCCTGGTCGACCTGCTCGCTTGCGGCCACCCGCGCGGCGCCGAGAGGTAAGGCAGCGAAGTCGAAGCCAACATACTGCTGGCCGTTGTAGATGACGTTGATTTCAGCGGTTTTCATGAGGGGTCCTTACAGGGTGGCCAGGTTGGTGAGAATACGGGTTAGCGTCTTGACGTCAGTGCCGGCGGCGATACCGTCGATATAGCGGCCAGCGAAGTCGCTCGGGAAACTCACGGCGCCGCAGCCCAGGGCAACGCACGACGACGGCGCACTGACGAGGTAGCCCACGAAGTCGGCGGCCTTCTGCACGGTTACGGCGTTCATCTGAATACCCATCAGCGGCGGCACCGAGAAACTGCCGTAGGTACGCAGGAAGCTGTTCATGCGGTTAGACACCACGGTCGGGGTGACACCCAGCGGCGATGGCAGGGAAATGGTCAGGCCGCGCAGCTCGATGTTGGAGGCCTGCCGCTGCAGCGCGAAGCCACCAAGGCGGGTCTCCAGCGGGCTTTGAGGGTTGGCTGGGTCGGACAACTGCTGGAAATACTTGACTCGCAGGACCTCGACGCCAGTGGCGCCGCTGACCACGACCACCGCGCAGGTGCAGTTGACCTGACGGTTCAGGTCGTAGTCTTTCAGCAGGTAGATGTTGCACAAGCCCGACGACGGGGTCGCCGCAATGGCTCGCTCAATGGTCTTGAACGGCGCGGCCAGGGTGCCCGCGTTGGTGTCCAGACCGATCACCGGGTCAACGTACCAGTCGCGAGTGGTTTCAGGGACGGCGGCGATAGCGGCGTTTACAGCCGACTCGATGCCGGCTTTCTTGGTGTTGAAGTAGTTCAGCAGCGCACGGGTTTCGGTGGTCAGGTTGGCTACTTCGGATTCGAGACTCATGGGGTTTTAAGCTCCGTGGATTTGTGTAACGACTAGGGTCTGCAGCGCAACAGTGGCTGCAGCATTGGAAACGATTGCGCTTAGCAGGCCCTCGCGGTCAGAGTCTTGACGCTGCTCGGCGGCCTTCATGCGCAGCAACAGGTTGGCGATCTGCTCGCCGGCAATGCGCTGCAGCTCAGCCTCGGCGTCGGCCGCATCCTGCTGTTTCAGAGCGCGCAATTGCTCCGCGACCAAGGTGGCGCCCTGAGTGGCATTCAGCTCGGCGAACATTTCGCGGTCGGCATCCTGGCGCCGCTCGGCCGCCTTCATGCGCGGCGTCAGGTCGTTGATCTGCTCGCCGGCAATGCGCAGCTTTTCCGTCGCCTGCTCAATCGCATCACCGCGCTTCAAGCCGCGCAGTTGCTCGGCGATCAACGCCGCCGCTTCGGCCGCCAGCGGCTCGGCAAGGCTCAGACTCAAGCCCGCCTCACCGCTGACGATGGTCACGCTATTGGCCGGCAGCGCGGCCAGCGACAGGTCGTAAGCCAGTAGCACGTCGGTATTGGCCGACTTGTAGGTCAGCGCCTCGGTGGGGTGCGACCAGACCGCCAGCAACGTGCCGTCGCTCAGCAGAAAGCCGACCTCACGCACCCAAAATGCCCGTGCGCCATCGGCCAGCGCGGTCAGGTGCAACAGCGTGCTGCTCAGGCGCTCGCCACCGCTGATAGGGTATTTGGCCACCTGGTTAACCAGGCTTTTCTGCCCATCGTCGGGCGTGTAGCCCGTGCTGCCCAGGGCGATATGGGTGATCTGCGCCGCGATACCGGTGTTGTCGGCGCGCAGGATGGCCGCAAGGCCCGCCTTGGTGATCACAGGTTGTAACGGTGTACTCATTGCACAGCCTCCATCAGCACCCGCAGCACTGCCCGCACACGGGTAGCACAGGCGACCTGCAGGCCTGATTCAGCGTTGATGGGGATGCCTTGCGCCTCGACAAGATGCCGAGACAGGCACCGCGTATTGGCGGCGTTGGCCAGCAACAGGCCCTGCTCAAAGAGCGGCATGGGGACCGACTGGGCCTCGACCAAGCGCCGCTGCAGCGCCCGACCGCGCGAAGCGTTGGCCACCAATAGACCACCATCGAAGCGCGCCCCCAGGCGAAAGTCGTAGTGGCTGCGCTCGTTCTTCGCCGCGTCGATCAGGGCGCGCAAGCGCTCTCCCAACTGCGGCGAAATAATCGAGCCCTCCCCCTCGCGGTTCTCATTCGCCCAGGCCGTGACCTGGAACGTATACGGCGCCGCGTTCGGGATCTGGTGCCACTCCTTGAAATCCGCATTGACCCGCACCGCCCTCAGCACGCGCCGGATTGCGCCGACGGTGCCCTTGGTTTTGTGCACAGGAATCGCCTCGCGGATCAGCTCGCGGCGCTGGGGGTCGGTGTTGGCCGCTTCCCACCCCTCCACCTTCCAAGCCCAACCGAGCCAAGGGAGGAAGTTGGGCGGGCAGCGCGTCGAGTCGGCGACGCCCCGAATGATTTCCGGGTCAATGCCCTGCTCGCTGGCCGCCTCCAGCGAACGCTCCAGCAACGTGGCGTTCTGCGGCAACAGGCTCACATTGCCACCTGTGTGGTCAGCGAGATTGACGTGCAGTTGGGGTAATGCCGCTTATCGCACACCACCCCGTCGGCCGGGTGGGTTAGGTCCACCTTGCTGATGCCCGTTACGTGTAACGCCGCGTAGATGGCCGAAAGCGGCAGCTGACCCTCCAGACGCCTCGCTTCGGCGATCGCCGCATCCAGACCTTGCCGGGCCGAGGCTTTGACCACTGCCGGGTCCGGCCCTGCCTCCACATGCAGGACAGCCTGCACCTTGAAGTCACTGGGTGCTCCGTTCTGCACACGCGGGCGGTCTGTAATCGGCCGCACGCTCTCAGCAGAGAGCGCCGCCTGGACCGTGGCCACCAGCTGGTCGGCCGGCGTGGTACTGACCGCTGCCGCCAGAATGGCCAGTGACACGTCACCGGGCAGCGGACTGACCAAGCCGGCGTCGTAGTTGCAGACCACCACCATGGCGCCATCCGGCAGCAACGCCTTGGCCTCGGCGCTGACCGGCACCCCGGAAAACCGAGGGGAATCCACCGAGACATGCACCAGGTCAGCCGATGAACTCAGCGCGTGGTACTCGTAAGCCCCGCTGCTGCCGGCGACCGACAGCGCTTCCAGTGACAGCCGCGTGCGGTAGCGCAGCGCCTCGTCACCTTCCATCAACGCAGCCACAGGCGGCACCGCATCGGGGTCGGCGGCACGGATGGTCAGCCGCTCGACACCATAGTCAGCCGCCCGGTTGTCCAGGTCGGCCCCCTTGGCATAGGCCAGCGTGCTGGCCTTGGCCGCCGCGTTGACCCGCGCGCGCATCAGCATTTCCCGGTAGGCCATGACCTCCATCAGCTTGACCACCGGGTCGGACTCCAACAGCGCCGTCCACTGGTCGCCCATGTGAGCCCGAAAGATACTCAGCACGTCCTGATACAGCGTCTCAAACTCCAGGGTTTCCACCACGTCGGGCGGGGGCAGCAAAGAAAGATCGATCATGCGCTTACCTCCAGTACGGCAGCGTTGCCCAGGTACTCACCCGTCAGCTGCAGGGTGATCTGGCCGCCGACCACTGCCGTCACCCGGACCCGCTCAAGCTTCAAGCGCGGCTCCCAGCGGACCATCGAGCGCGCCACTTCCGCCTGCACGGCGCTTTTCCAGCCTTCGTTGACCGGCAGGTCGACAAAGCGCCGAAGGTTGCTGCCATAGTCAGGCCGCATGCGGCGACTACCCAAGGGCGTGGTCAGGATGTCCTCAATCGACTGTCGCAGGTGATCGAGGCCCGTCAGTGGCTGGCCGGTTCGCCGGTCCAGGCCAATCATGGTTAGCCGGCCAGCCGCTGCAGGTCGGCATGGCCGCCCAGGAACGCCAGCGCTTCGTCGTCGTCGCCCTGGACGGTCACGCGGTGGGCCAGCACCTTGAACTCGCGCAGGTCGTCACCGGCCTGCAGGAACAACGAGCGCGAGGCATAGGCGCTGTCGGTGAAGGTCACGCCAGCCGGCGTGACAGGCACTGTCGCGGAGCCGGCCGCATCCGTTGCCGCGTCGTCCACAGCGGTTTTCTTGGTCGCCATAAGGCAATGCTCCAGATACGAAAAAGCCCGCGATAGCGGGCTGTCAGTGTTTGTGGTTTGGCGTGTTGCCGGTGGTGTCGATGATGCTTCCCAGGCCGAGGATATTGCCCGCGACCGTCAACTGGCCACTGATCATGACGTTGCCCTGCAGGGTGATCATGGTTGCCTTGGCCGTGATGGCCTGCGCCTCGGCAATGATGGTTTGGGCCTTGGCGCTGATCGCAGTCGACTCGGCGGTGATCGCGTCGTCGGTCACCACCACCTTACTGCTGCCGACCTCGATGTTGACCGTGCCGGTGGGCAACTTGATGGTGTAGCTATTTGCCGCCCAGTCGTAGACCAGAGACCCGCCATCATCGAACCGCCAGACCTCGACATGGTCGCGGTTGTCCGGTTGGGCGCCGGCATTGCCATACAGCCCAGGAATGAACGTGCCCTGCGCCGGCTCGCCGCTCGGACTCACCAGCAAGCCCTGCTCGCCCATGCTCGGCGCACGCCAGTGGCGGGCCTTGCCGGCGGCCACGGCATGCCAGCGCACCCAGGCGCTGGTCCAGTCGCCGCCGTCAGTAACCCGCACCTTGGCGTCGACCAGGTCGACAGCCACGACGTAACAAGGGATCACCACACCAGCCAGCATGCGGTCGTGCTCGGCGCTGGCATAGCTCATGCCATGGCCTCAGGCGACTGGTACAGCCCCTCATTGCCCGGTCCGCTGTCAGGATCAAAGGCGATCACCAGCGGGCCGGGCTCTCGGGGCCACGGCCACTCCTCCTCCCCGAGATAGATCACCTGGGTCCATTCAACCACCCAGACTGCGTAACTATCCAGTTCTGGCCGGCTCCAGTCCCGCTCTGCCCTCACGAACTGAGCGAACTCAACCGCTAAGTCCCAGGACTGCATCCGTAGCAGAACGACCAGTTGGGCCGCAGCGAACGCGACCACGTGCAAGCAATTGGGTACCTCCGCCCCAACGATCACACGTGCCTCGAAGCGAGCATCAACGGCGACTTCCCCTGTACCCGGGTCCTTGTCCGCACTCTCAAGGCCTGCCAACTCCAGCACTACTGCTGGCATGGGCACGATGTCGATCCCATCCGGCATGGTGCCAACATAGGAGAGGCCGGGGATGGCTTCACTTATGTGTTGCTCAATCGCCGCGTAGATCCCAGCGAGGGGTATTGGGTCATCAACCATTGCCTGTTCTCCGCAAATACTTCTGCAGTTCAAAGTTCAGCTCTTGCTCAAGGACCACCTTCAACCGTTCGTGAGCCCGGTTAGTCCAGGCTTCGAAGTGAGGTCGAACGTCATCGAGCGAGATCTTTGCCTTCGCCAGCGGGAAGCGACTGTCGTTCTCCGAAACCCAGCCGGACCGTCGCCCACCCCCACCAGAGACTTCGCTATCCGGATAGTCGGCAGCATCGAAGTGCTTGCTGGCTGTGCGAATCCAGATATCGGGCTTGCCCCCGTATACCTGCCGGTAGAACGCTCCCTCATACCGACGCCCAGCCACCGACACACCTGTCCGGGTTTGGCGAGGACGACCAGCGCGACTGGCTTCGATTGGACGAATACCGAACCACAGCTTGCCTTGCCCATTGCTGCCCATCGGGAAAGCCTTGAGCCGCTGCCTCACAGCCGCGATGGCGATTCGCTCTTGTCGTCCCACCTCACGCGCAACCTGACCGCGAAGCCAACGAAGCGTCTTGTTAATAGCTCGTAGCTGAGCGGCAGCCATAGCCTTGGGCACCAGCTTGGCAAAGTCCTCGAAGCCTTTAACGTCTTGCGGGCTCATCTGCAGGGTCAGCAGCCCTGAACTGGCTGACAACTTATGGTAGCTGCCGACACTCATGGTGTTTTCCTCAGGACAAGCGTCACCAGGCCGTCACCGCCTGGCTCTGTGCGCGTGATGATGTAGCTGCCACCACCGTCCTCGGGCGGCAGATTGACTACCACGCTCTGCCGCGTATCGACACCTGCGTTATCGCCGACGCGGATGACCAGGTGCGGCTCACGCAGGCCGGTATTGATCTGGCCGAGCTTGGGCTGCAGCCACGGCGCCGAAAACATGCCGAGAACCTCGCGACCTTCGATATGCGCAAGATCGCCCAGGACATCGAACACCACCTCGTCGACGTCATCGATCAGGTCGCGAAAAGCCATCGTCAACGCTTCAGGCGGATGATTGCGCGGGGACGAGTGACCAGGTGCAGCGGATTCGACTGCGCCTCACCGTCTACGCCCTTCTTGAATGGCATCATTTCCAACTGGCTGTAGTAAGGCAGCCCCTCGGTATTGACCGTGTCCATGTAGTCGGCCGGCGCGAAACGGGTGATGCACAGGCCGGGTACGCCCTCTGGCACAAGACGGGCCTCGTCATCCGGCACGAAGGAAATGCCGCCCACCTTGCCGCGATAGCGTTCCCAGGTAATGCCGCCGAACTCGAATGCTTCGCGACCATCGGCACGCAGCGCAGCAGCGTATTGTGTACCTTCATAGGTCTTCTTAACGCTTTGATGCGAGATCAGCGCCCGCCAGAAGTTCTTGCCGCAGAACGCTCGCGCACCGTTGCTGGTCGTGGCCCCCAGCGCCTCCTCCTGAGCATCCAGTGCGTCCACACACTTCACCCGAACATCGGTGCCTGCGGTAGCCAACTCCATCTCGATCTCAATCGGTTCGAGTCCGAAACGATCATAGATATTGAGTAGTTCCGTACGGCCGTCCGCATCCAGAACGACGCCGTTCAGAGCGCCCATGCGATGAAACTCATGGGTTGCGTCCAGTTGGCGACGGGCCTTCGCCAAACGCTTGTTGACGACGTCCTGCACTGCCTGCAGCTCGGTTTGCTCACCGAAAGCACGAATGCCCTGGATCTCATCCGCCTTGATGGCAAAGCGCTCAGGGAGATGCACGGTATTGAAGGGCAACAGGATCCGCTTGCTGCCGTTGACCACCAGCCCCGAGGAACCACGCTCACCGGATGGCACCAACGCCAAGGTCTCGCCGTCCTTTTCTACCTGGACAGTCACCGTGGTGACGCCCTCCTCCTCGAACAGCCCCAGCTCGGCCAAGCGCCCTGGCACGAATGGTTGCTCGTTGATCGCAGCGGTCAGCGCTGGGACGGTGAATGCGTTGTCTTCAAAAATATCAATTTCGGCCATGAGCCACTCCAAAAAATGCAAAACCCCGCACAAGGCGGGGCTGGGGTGAAAGGGGTCGCTATTAGCGAACGATGATGAACTGGGCCGCCAGGGCCTTCTCACCATCAGGATCGAGGCCGGTCAGCAATGCTTCGCTCACTTCTGCCAGGCGTACGACAGCACGCCCACGGCGCACCACATCCGAGGACGCGACAGAAGCAAACAGGATGCACTTGGCCGTTTCGCTGCCGTCCTCGGCTTCAGGGCTGTACGGGGTGAACTGCCCGCTGGCAGTGAGCTGACCGAGCACCTGGCCAGCCACCAGGGCATCGCCAGGAGGCAGCTCGATCACTTCGCGGGATATCTTGCCTGCGCCCTCGGACAACAGGAATTCACCGGCATGGACCGGCTCTACGTAGGTTTTGCTCATGTTCAGGCTCCTTGGCCGGTGCGGGATTGTGTGGCCTGCCGACGGGCAGCCCAGATGCTGCTGGGATTGGGTGATTTCGCCTGGACCTTCTCGGGCAGGTCATCAGCAGGCGGCAGGCTGTTGTCGATCTCGAACCCCTTCCCGCCACCGACCAGTTTGTCGAACAACCGCGCCCGCACGGCCGTTGCGTCCAAGCCGGCCTGGACGAACTCAGCGGTCATCTCGGGCAAGCGGGCTGCAACGCAGAGATCCCGTACCGACTTGGCACGGGTCAGTGCTGCCTGCACGGTGGCTTCGTCCGCGAGCTTGGTCGATGCAATCAGCGGCTCGACTAGGTTGCTGATCCCCGCCTTGCTGCAGGCCTGGGTGATCATCAAGGCTAAAGCTGCTGAGTCGCTTGCGTTCGGCGCAGGGGGAGCAGGCTCGCTTTCGGGTTCGGGATCAACCGGCTCGGTCACCCCATCCTTACTGGCCTTGAGCTGATCCAACAGCGCTTGCGGGGTGTTGCGGTAACGCGCCATAGCCGCGCCCTGCCCAAGGCAAGCCTGAACCTTGACGCCATTACCGACCTCATCAGCCAGCCCCAGAGCCACGGCCTCCGAGGCCGTGAGCCAGCTTTCGTCATTAACCAGACGTCTCAGCTCCGCGTCATCGATGTTCGGAGCCTTGGCCTTATAGGCTGCAATCATTGCCTCGAAGGCCTGATCGAGCACGTCCGCCACCCGACGAAGATCCTCGGCATCACCACCAACCCAGGTGTACGGGTTATGGATCATCAGCATGGCATTCGATGCCATGACCACGCGGTGAGCGCCGCAGACAGCCACGCTGCCTGCACTAGCGGCCAAGGCATCGACTCGGCCGGTACAACGCTCACCCAAGCGGCTCAGCGCATTGTGGATGGCAAGACCCTCGAACAAGTCGCCGCCGTTGGTGTTGAAGGCCACTACAATCGGCGAGGTGCCATCGTCAATCGCCTTGAGGTCCTGGATGAACTGGTTGGCAGTAATGCCCCAGGCACCAATCTCGCCGTAAACATAGACCTCAATGACCTTCGCGCCGGCGTCACCCTCCGCCGCCGCTGATGTGATCGAATACCAATGCCCATCCTCGACCTGCGGGAGGGCCTTGGCCTTGTTGAAGATGCGAAACGGCATCAACGGTTTCATCTTTTCCCCTTCTCGTCGGAATCATCCGACTCGTCATCGATTGCCGACAAGCCGTTGTATTTGAGGCCCAATCCATGCGCCCGAGCGATGTCGGCGGCGTTCTCTTCGTCCACGATCTCAGCGTCGGTACCCGAGCGCAGGCACATCTCGCTGCGGGAGGTGAACCCTGCCGCAACTTCGAGCATGCGCGCCTGCACATCCTGAACTGGCTGGATATAGGCCCAGCCCTGTGGCACCCACCGCGTCCGCAGGTACTGGCGGCGGTTCAGGGTGTAATCCACCAGGTCCAGCGCGCCGGCCAGCACCGCCATGTCCATCCAGGCCGCCCGCACCGGGCGACAGAGCTGGTGGACGTAGACTGAGAACTGCAGCTGCTCCAGTCGGCGGCGAAACTCGTTCAGCACCACCCGGATGACACGGTCGTTAACGCCGCGCATATCGCCGGTCATCAGTTCGTAAGGCAGACCCGCTCCAGCGGAGGCAGCCATCAGCTGCTGCCGCATAAAGTCGGGGTAGTTGTTGCCGCCGTCGGGCGGGTCGGAGAATTCGACCTGCTCGCCCGGCCCCAGCTCCTGCATCGTGCCGGGCTCCAGTGCCACCATTGGAGTGAAGGCATCACGGTCATGAACAACCGCTCCGCCGGTGATCATGTCCATTGGCGGGCCACCCAGCCCATCGGGCGCCGGTTTGCGAACAAAGCCGGCGAACAAGTTGGCCACTTCCTGCCGGAAGAGCACCGCGTCGTCGTAGTTGTCCAGGCTGCGCAGGCGCTTGAGGATCGGCGCCAGTCGGGGAACACCACGCAATTGGCCGGGCTCCAACGGCTCGAAGATGTGCAACATCTGATCGGCCGGGACACGCACAAGTGGGTTGTAACCGGCGTTCAGCGAAGCCTTGTCGCTGGGATGGTTGCGGTAGCACCAGTAGGCCACCCTACGGCCAATACCATTGAACTCGATACCGGCACGGATGGTGTTGCCGGTGCGCGTCACCTCGAATTTGTCGTGTGGCACGAACTCCGGCGCGAGACATTGAACCTGCAGCGGCACCGCCAGGCCATCCTCCAGCCTGCGTGGCCGCAAGCGCACGAAACATTCGCCAGACTGCTCAACGGTGCGCGCCACCAGGGCTTGCTGCCCGTAGAAGTCGGTGCGATCGTCGGCGTCCGACTCGTCCACCCAGTCCTCCCACAGCTCCTGCATGGCTTTGCGCAGGGCCTTGTCGAGCAACCGTGGCTGCGGCGTGATACCGGTGCCGATCAGATTGCTGACCCGTTTATCAATAACGTTGGCCGCATACGGGTCATTGCGTACCGCAGCCCGCGAACGTGACCGCAGATTGCGAAGGGCCGGCATAATCAGGCTGTTGGGGCCAGTATCCGGGGCGTCCCAGCCAGAAGAGCGCCGACCTTCGGCGGCACCCTCATAGCTGGCCTTGATCCGCTCGGGCACCAGAAGCCCCGAACGCGTGGAGATGTAGCGGCCGCTCACAGCCCCTTACCCCCATGGTAAAGCCGAACCACGCGGGAACGCGGGCCAGCGGACTGGGACAGTTCGGTGCGGATCAGGTCACGGGCCTTGATCAGCTCGTCTACCGTCCGATACTCCACGGTGCGGTCGCTGTAACGAACAACCCGTTCGCCACGCGCAATCGCACGCTCGACGGCCGCAAGGTGTGCCTGGGTATATGCCATGTCAGCGTCTCTTCAGATAGCCGCTGCTAGAGCTGCGGCGTTGCATTGATTGAGGGGCCGGGCGAGGCGGCGGTGGAGTGGAGCGTGGAGCGGGCCGAGCTGGTGGCGATGTCGCTGAAACAGATTCTTCGTCCGGCTCATCGTCGTCATCGTGTCGGTGCTCAATGATCGGTGGCTTCGCAGGTGACGGCTCATCAAACAGACTCGCCTGAGCCAGCGCCTGGCGCAGCTTGTCCCAGTCCTGCTCGCCATAGCGATGCAGCCCGAGGTAATAGGCCATGGACAAGTTGTACACTTGGAGGTCCAGCGCTTCGTTGCGGTCGGCCTTGCCCTTGACCCACTCGATTCGCTTGTACCCTTTCACATAACGGGCGATCTTTCGTTCCGCCACGCACTGCTGGAAGAACTCGTCGGGAAGGTCCTTGGCGAAGTGCACCGCACCGGGACCCGACTCGAAGCTGTAGCGGTTGTAGATCCAGTCCTTGGCGGTATCAGTACCAATCAGCCACAACTCGGCGCCGTTGCGTTCGGTCTGACCCTTCCAGGTGACATCCACCAGCGAGGGGCGCTGGGCGATTACCGGCTTGCCCGGTTTACTCGCCCCCTTAAGCGCAAAGACGTTGCGCCAGCGGCGCACACGGCAGAACTGATACACCTCGTGAGTGTGATGACCACCGGAGTCAATGCCCGTGGCCAGAATGCCCAGGGCAACGCCGCAAGGATGGCGGTATCTAGCCTTCAGCAGCTCATCAAGCAAATCCCATGTCCGCTGGTCTGCTGGGTCACCAGGTATAACCTGGAAGTCAACAACCCAGCGCTCCATCCCGACGCCCCAGCCGATAACCATCACCTCCAAGCGATTGGCCTGGACGTCAACAGAGCAGGTCAGAACCAATACGCCAACGGTAAGGGTGCCGAGCACATAGTTTTCTTGCAGCGCTCTCGCCTGCAGAACCTCGGCTTTGGTTTGCTCGACCGCACTGTCCCAAACCTTGGCCAAGCGGGTGTTGTAGAACACCTGCATGGGCTCAAGGTCGCCTCGATCCTGAGCGCGCTTGGCCTTCTCAAATTGCTTGGCCAGATCAGCCCATGAGGTCCAACCAAGCGGGGCATACAGAGCGTTGAGGTGGAAACCAACTGTTTCCCCATCGCCCTTGGCGTGCGAACGCCACTCCCCCTGGGCGAGCATCTCACCCTTGTGGTGCTCTTCGATCAGCACATCGCAATCGGGCGAGGAGCACTTGTAGTGGACGGTCTGGAAATCAGCCGAGTACAGCAGACGCTCCCACTCCAGCACCTGCATGTGACCGCAGGCTGGACAGGGCACGTAGTAATATCGCTGGTCGCTCGTCTCGAACAGATCGGCGATGCGTGAAGCACCCTTGATAGTCGGCGAGCTGGAGAAATAAAACTTGGCATTGCGTCCAAAGGTACTGCCCCGCGTCTCCGCTAGATCGACAGGATCACCCTCTTCATCGACATCCACGTCCCAACGGTCGATCTCATCGCCGTAGATGTATCGAGCAGCCAGCTCGGCCAGGTTGGAGGCCGAGCCAGCTGTGGTCGCATACAGCGTGCCGCCCTCGAACTCTTTGGTATCCATGGTGTTGCGAGCATCCCGTGATCGGGAGGCTGCCACTCGCTCTTTCAACTCTGGAGTCGCGGCGATGGTCTTACCGATCCGCGCCGACACCCGCTTGGCCAAGGCCAGGCTAGGAAGCAGCGTCAGGATGTTGGACGGCGCCATGTGGATCAGCGCCCCAATCCAGTTGAGGGCGATCTGCGTTTTCATCAGCTGCGAAGCGACCATGGTAATGACGCGCTTGCAGGGGTGCGCTGGGGAGAGGCAGCGCATGGGTTCACGGGCATAAGGCGTCCGTGCTGTGCGGTATTTGCCGGGCTCGGCTGCGCCGGTATCACGCGGGATCCGCATGTACTCGTCAGACCATTCATCCACCCACAATTGAGGGTCAGGCTTCAGCCCACGGCCATACGCTTCGCGGTACACCTTTGCACCGTCCGCGTATCCGGAGGGCATAGGCTCAGCTCTGTGTTATGGCTTGCTTAAGATCGGCGCCGCTCATCTTCGCCGCATCTTCAAAGACTTGGCGGAACGCGCCCGTAAGGCGTTTTTCGATTTCCCAGGAGTCGCTCATACCCGCCAGTTCTGCGGCGAGCTGCGGAGCAAGGCCGAACACCAGGTCCCGAAGCGTACGGCCAGCAGCGAAGGCGGCATCCTCTACAGACTTGCGCTCGACCAAGTTGCCCTGGACCTTGTTGAACTCAGCCTCGGCGAGCTGGGCAAGGTAGTACTCGCGATGCGCCCTCGCCTTCTGGAAGTCCAGCCCCTTGCCTGGCTGCTGAACCAGTGGCTGCACCGCAGGTGTATCGCCGCCTGGTTGAAGATGGCTGCGCACATCACGCTCGACCCGGTTTTCTTCATGCCGGGCAGCGACGGCAGCCTTGCTCGGGTCGGCGGACTCTGCCAGCAGCGCCTCTGTGGCTTCGACGTCGACCTTGCCGTCGGCGGAGAGCACCAAGCGGTCCTGGCTGGCCAGTTTGGAAACGTAGGATTTCGACCACCCGCGTCGGGCGGCGAACTCCGATTTGGTCAGATGCTGCATGCTGAAATGTCCAGTTCACCCAATAAACTCAAGGGGTTAACCAGTTCACCGCAGTTCACTAAGCTGGTGAACCACCCGCTAACGAAGAAGCGCGGGTTTCCTGCCCCGTACTCAGGCCATGTCGCCAGGGTCCCCGGCATGCCCTATTCCACCTCCCCTGCTCGGGCCCTGGACATTTCACATACGCCCAAGCGTTTCGCGGCCCAACGCTCGTATAAGCCAATGGCTACATCGGCACCGGCCATTGCGGTCAGACACCCAATACCGCCGGCCGTCCAGATCGACATGCCCGCCGAGTAGAGCAGCATGATGGTCGATAGTCCGCAGACGATGCATGCCCCGGATCGCAATGCGATTCGGCGGATCAAAGGCCAGCCTCGAACTCCTGCTTTGTCAGCACGCCACATCTCACCAGAAACGCCACCCACCAACGAAATCACAATGACAAGCCATAGAGGCATATCGATCAGGGCGTGTTGCTCATTAGTCATCAGAGACTCCACTATTGGTTTTTTAAGATCTGAAAGCAGGGAAGAGGATGAACAGTATTACGTTCGTGATGAGCTTACTTGGAGCACTCGGCTCCATCGGAGGAATAGTCGGAGGGTTAGCCACTTGGGTGGCACTGCCCCCTGATAAGCGTATAGAGCTTAAGAACCACATAGCTGCATTCTGGGCTCATTCATTCAAAGCACTGGTAGTGATAGGAGCTTTGCTCACTGCTGGAGCAAACGTCCGAGAGATCTATCTTTTCACCGTCGCTGAGACAGCCCCTTCAAGAGGCGAGATCGTCTTTTTGATCATCACTTGCTGGAACGCATTGATCTATTTCGCATCGGGCGTTGCCCTGTTCACGTTGTGGCGTAAAGAAGTTCACCCGCGCGATTTCCCAATGGACTCACAGACCTAAATTCTTTAAGTGCACTTACGATGAACCCCGCCATTTGGCAGGGTTCATTCGAGCTATGCCTAAGCGCATTTTTGATATCGTGACGCCTTTGTACATGCCACCGGAAAAACCGAAAAGGGGCTATTTTCGGTTCGTCGCAATGTGGTGGCTAAGTAGCGTCGATGTTGCTCACAAGTCGCATAGTCACCCGACGAACGGTTTGCTCACGTACCCGTCCAGCCCTCGCTGCCAAGATGGCAAAGACCTGCAAGTGCATGGCCTTAATCCAGTTCCGGTAGGTTCGGTCGGCGTCCTCAGCCAGCCCAACCTCGCGCATCTGCTCCCGTACCGTTGCTCCATGCAGGTAGCGAAGGTGTGCCAGCTTGGCCAGGATTGCCCCTCGCCCATCACGCCGCTCCAGCTGGACTACCGCTGCGTCGACTTCTGCTGCTGCGTGATCAAGACCAGCACCACCGACCAAGATGCGCGACCCTGACGATCCACCACGCGGTGCGGCGCCCTTCCATTCCATGATGCTGCCCATCTGGCTACCAAGGCTGGCTTCCAGCCCAAGCTGTGCTCGGCGCTCCCCCCAATGCTTCATCAGCTCTCCGATCAGGCGCAGGCGCTCGGCTTGATCGATGAGCTGCGCCATTTCGACCTGGTGAAGCATGAGCTGCACCTGGCTTTGTGTGCGCAATTCCTGATCTTTCGTCATTGCCCGCCCTCCCCAAGCAGTACCCAACAAATATTTAGCCAACCCAACACAAGCCCAACACACTCGAAACCCAATAAATTCAATGGATTAGATCTATCCGTGTTGAGTGTGTTGGGTGTGTTGGGTTTTTCAGGGTTCACGTAGAGATTTCTTACCCCCCCGATACCGCTGTTAGAAAAAAAACGCGTGCGCGCGCGCGTGCGAAAACCCAACACACCCAACACACACTCCCGCAGCGCCAAGGAATTCGGGGCTTTGAACTGTGTTGGCTTGCCAGAACCAACCCAACAACAACCCAACACACCCAACACACTTACCGGCGTAATCATGCTGCAAGCCTCTTGATGTGGTCCCAACCGTCCACGCTCCATCCCGCTAGCTTGGCTCGAGCACGCCACTCGACGACGTTCTTGCCCAGCTCGGCCGACTTCATGGATGGGGGCAGGGAAGGATCACCGTCGCTGGGGAAGAAGAACGCCGCAAAACGCCGCGCGCTGCCATCCGTCCAGGGGATAGCGCGTGTCTTCTCCACCTTCGCACTGAGCATCAGCGAGAACTTGGTGTGGCTCATTGCGTTCTCTTTGTTGTGAGAGCACCACTCAAGGAACATGGCGTACACATCCGAAGTCAGGCAGCACCCCCATAGGCCGTGCCCGAGTTCGCCTGCTCGCCAGAGATAGAAGAAGGTTTGCCAGGCAGTGCGGCTCAGCTCAACCAACCGCTGACGGGCTTCTGTTCTGGGCGGGCGTGTGCGCTGGTTAAAGTCACCGAGGTCTACATCCAGCAGCCAGCCGTACAGGGCCGCTACCCCGCCGTTGGCCAGCTCTCTGGCAATCGCCTTCTGCCGCTCGGCAGGCAAGGTCTCCAGGGGCCACATCACCAGCATTCGGCGATCATCTTCGCTGATCGGCCACGGCATGATCTCGTTACTGAGAAACGCCGAGTTCATGTGGTTGGCCTCCTCCCAACCGTTGATGAACTTCGACTCCATTCGGACCGTCTTGCCGGTGATCATGTGCTTAATCTTGCCGACCTGGTTGTAGCGTTGGTCGCGGCTGACGACTTCTTCGAAGACGGCCCACAGCTTGCCGCTCTGCCAAGCGTTGAAGTTACCTTCCAGCTGCGTCTGCCCAACCGTGGCGCCGTAACGACCGTAGAGCTCACCCATGATGTCCGCGAACAGCAAGCTCTTGCCCGAGCCTTCCATGGTGGAATGGAACAGGATCGCGGTATCCATCTTCGCCCCCATGTTCTGCAGCGGATAGGCGAGCCAGTTCACCAGCCACTCCAGCGCCTCAGCGTCATGGTTGCAGAGGAACGAGATCAGCCAGCGCAAGTTCTCACAGGCGGCGGCGTCCCGCACCGGCTGATGGGGTAAGCCCTCGAAGGTGTTGATGTAAATAGCTGGATCCTTGGTCATCGTCGGGTCGAACACGATATGGTCGACATCAACCACTCGACGATTCGGACTGTTCAGCCAGAGTTGATAGGCATCGCCCAGCGCCATCTTGACGCTCCCCTCGGGTAGACGACGCTTCTTCTCCCGGTCCCAAGCCTCTTTGGTACCGTCGATGTAGACATAGCGATCCAGCGGGTCGAGATTCAGGGCCCCACCCTTCTTGCTCGACATCTTGCGGCCCTGTTCGAGCTCCCTGACCTGCTCGGCGGAGACCAACTTCTTGTCAGTCCTCTCCATCCATTGTTTCGCAAGGGGCTTGCCGACCAGCGCCTCAAAGCCTGATCGCTTCATCGACTGCCCTTTGTCCATGTCCCACACATTCGTGGTGCCTTCGACCAGGGCAAATCGGCGCATAGCACTCTTCAGTACCAGGCCCTCTCCCCCTGCCCCCCCATCGGCCGAGGAGCCAGCCGAGCTGGCAACGGTCGGAACGCTAGTGTCAGGCTGGACAGCTGCATCAGCAGCGGTTCCGCCGTGCCCGGCCTGCTCGACCATCGTTGGGGCACGGGGAAGTTCGCCCAGCGGCGGCGGCGCAGGCGGACGTGACTTGGCATCGATGCCGAGAATCTCCGCAGCCGCCCTAGTCGCTGCACGCTGGTCACCGTTGTGCACCAAGATGCAGAAGACGTCGAAGGCATCGTTTTTGTGTCCGTTGGCCAGCGGGTCCGAGGTATGGTGCGAATAGAGTTTGTGATCCGTGATGCTCACGCCCGGCAGCCCCGAGCTGCTTTGCGGACACAACCACTTCCCGCCCACACGCTTATAGCCATGAGCCTCAATGATCGTGGCGATGTCATGGCGGCGGTTGAACTCGGGGATCACCTCTGGCAGTGAGTCGCCCGATCGGGCGACTACAGGCCTCGGCATGGTGGCTGGTCGAGCCGACGTGACCTGCTTAGGTCGCCACGGGCAAAGCGCCTCTCCTGTCGGCTTGAAATCTTCCCACCCTTGCCAGATAGCCAGCAGCTCAGGCGGCAGCTCAGGGAGACCCTTTGCATCTGGTGCATTACGCCACGTATACGGCTTACCGGTGCCAGGGTGGATGGATGGCGGCAGCACGTCCTGCACCAGGCCGGCGCGCAACTCGAACACTGTGAGCTTCTTGAACGGTTCAGCCGCCAAGCGGAAAGCGGCCTCACGGGCCGCGTCCTTCTGTTCAATAGCGGCCCTAACTTGAACCATGAGCCCTTTATGGATAGTTCCATCGGGGTCATTTTGATTTGGCCACACCAAAGCGTGTTTCTTCAGTTCCACGCCGTCGGGGACGCGAAAGATGATGCGGAAGCGCGCGGGATTGCCCACCGAGGTCGGGTAGGCAGCAGCGAGCGCGTCGACGTCGAGGCCATGCGTCTGCTGCAAAACCAACCGCGTAAACTCGACATCATCAACATCCAGCGAGCAGACGTTACTTGGCCCAAGCACAACACCAAGGTTGTGGCTCGGGTTAGCCTTCCAGAACTGATCGGCACTCGCGGTATCAGTGAAGTAGCCACCAGGCCTGTTCCAGCCGTCACCCGTCGGCCCCTTTTTGCCCGGCTCGATGGGGACCAGGGCAAGACCGAAGGTTTCAATGTAACGCCGCGCCCAATCAGCTGTGGTAGGAGTTGGGCGCTCGCTCATCTGCGGCGCTCCCGCAACTCTTGGCAACTGATGCAAGTTTCGCAGCCCTGCACCAGTTGCTGCCGCTTCAGAGGGATAGCTTCACCACAGTCATCACAGAACTGGGCGCTTGGCTTAACGGGGCGGTTCGCATGCCGCCGAAGCGCAGCCTGCAGCAAGTACTCGGCCTGTTCGCTGGCCATGTCCAACGGATCGGGAATGTTAGCCATTGCAACGATCCTCCATCGCCTGGCGCGCACCGGCCATGATGGAAAGCACCTGGCGGATAACATCCATCCCCCGTTGCTCCAGGTCCAGAACCTCTGCCGGAGTCCAGACGTTGTCGGAGGCCCCATCGTGCAGACTACCTACGAACTCACCCGACTCCTCAAGGAGCTTGGCGACCGCCTTCAGTGCATCATTCGTTGCCGGTACCGGCTCAGGGCGATACCAAACGGCTCCTGCCGGACGGACCAAGGCGTCGAGCAGGCGCGGATCCGCGGTCCACTGCACGATCTCTTCCAGCTCATCAGGGGTTGGCCAACGGCGCTCTTCGTTGTGGTGAAGCTTCTTCTGCAGGGTATCCACCTCAAGCCCCATGTCGAAGGCCAGCTTGGTGATACCACCGCGATAATCACGACCTGCGCGATAAAGCGCCTGCCGCAAGGTGAGGACCGGGCCAGCGCCCGGCAATAGATCGATGCGACTCATAACCGTAAAACCTCGATTTACGGTGTAGTCACAGGAACAGGTAAGACCTATCCTACAACCACGACCGATGTGCTGTGCTGTGCGTCGTCGTCGCTGGACTGGGGAGGTGAGAGGCCCCGGTCCAGCACCTTAATTTCTGGCTTTTCTCAAGTAGGCCCAATCGATATCGGGCCGCATCACTTCACAACGGATCACTCCGTTCGTTTCCCGGTCCAGGCTTACAGCCAAGCCGGCGCTCGCACGACGATTCCCATAAGCCACTTGTTTCAGCTGGCCTGCAGACGTCCCGCAGCGGCGTGCAAAGGCCGCAAGCCCTTCCTTGTCCATCGTTTTCAAGTAGTCGCTAAGCGTCATACACACCTCCATTGGCGGCGAGATTAGCAATTGCTAATCAGCAAAACAATAGCATCTTGTAATTTACTGTTTGCTAACGGAAAGCAATCATCACCGGATGGATATCAACGAAAGGCGTATCGCCTCCCTCCGCAAGATCATGGGGACCATGAGCCAGAAGGAATTTGCCGAGGCTCATGACCTGGACGCGTCGTATCTGTCGCAACTGTTGAACGGCCATCGCAAGCTGGGGGAGAAGGCTGCGCTCAATCTAGAGCTCAAGATCGGGCTTACTGCAGGGACGCTAACCTCTCCACAACCGGAGGGTCCCACTCACAAAGCCCCGGATAACGTTGTTCAGCTCTCGGCGCGAGCCACCAAAGACAAGAACTTCGTCCTGATCCCGTACCTCGACATTGCGGCATCGATGGGGCATGGCAAGGCAGCCCCCTATATGCACATTGAAGTGATCCGCGACATGACCGTGCACCTCGACTGGCTGAGGATGCAGGGCCTCACGTTCTCTAAGGTCGACAACCTGGCGATCATCTCTGGCAACGGCGACAGCATGACTGGGACGTTTGCAGATGGTGACGCGCTGCTGGTTGACCGAGGAATCACCGAGGTCAAAACAGACGCCATCTACGTCTTCACACTGGACGGAGATCTATACATCAAGCGCCTGCAGCGGCTTACAGGCGGACAGCTGAGAATGATCTCGGACAACCCGATTTATCCTCCCATCACCATCGACCTATCGATGATCGACCGCATGCATATTCAGGCCCGCGTGCTGCTCGCCTGGAACGCTAAAAAGCTCTAACGCTCACCTCTTTCCGCAGGTACCGGCCATCAGGCAGGTACTGCTATGTCAAAAATATTTAGCATTTGCTATTGCCGTGTATTTTAGCTTTTGCTAATTTCGACCCGTGTCACCCTCTCACGTAAAGGACACGGACCATGAGATCAGCACAGCACAAAGGACCGGGAACGGTTCTGATCCACCCCACAGCCTGCAGCAGCTTGCAGAAAATCCTGGCATTCCAGCGCCGTACCGGCTTGCAGCTGGTCATCACCGAGGCCGGTACCATTCAGGCCGTCCCCTCGCCATGCGTAGGGGGTGCAGCATGAGCGAATACACCCTCTCCCTGAAGCGAGTGATGCTGCTGCAAAAGACACTGGAAGACGGCGGCACTACTACCTGCCCGCTGCGACGACCAGAAACGACGATGGACGCGGAGATTGAAGTCGAGAACGACAGCCAGGCCCACCGCCTGAGCGTTCGCTTTGGCCCGCTCACCAGCTCGATCACGCTCAAGCGTGGCGACTCTGCCAAGTACATGGCCCTGCGGGACTTTCTCCAAGACGTGGCGAACGGCCGAACCGAATCTGGCCAACTCTCGCAGGAAGACATCGACTTGAGGGAGGCGCTAGACAGCGTAAACACCGTCATCCGCGCCGATCAGATCGCCTACATCACCGCCACCACCAACCCTGAGCTACCGGTTGGTGCAGTAGTGACCAATGACTTGGGCGAGATCTGCGCAGCCGCCACCGGCACTTGCAAAGAGCACCTCGCTCAAATCATTCGCACCCAGCTCAGGCCCGCCCAAGAGGGGCTCGGGGAGCGCGCATGAGCAGCACGCTGGAGCAATTGCGCAGCCAGTGGAGCACGCCCTGCCCCACTTTGACGGCTGTAAGGGAGCACTACTTCTCCCACATCGGGACTGACCGCCGCTTCCGGGAGCTGATCAATAAAGGCCAGATCAAGTTGAAGCTCAAGAAGCTGCACAACTCGGCAAAGGCACAACACGTGATCTACCTCCACGACCTAGCCGAGTACCTCGACCGCCAGGCGGAAGAGACGCAGCAGTCGGCTTAAACCAGACGGCCCCGGTCTACAGGGGCAATCAGCTCGCCGTCGACCTCTCACTTATACCGATGGCGGGCAGTTCGGAGCACAGCACATGCAAACCTACCAATACGCACTCAGCGCCGGGATCGTCTTACTCTTCGTCTTGGCGATCCTGCCCTACTTGCTCGCTGCAGCTCGTCGCGGGGCACATGAAGAAGGCAAGGAAATTGCCTTGGCGGAACGCAACGCCACACATGCCCAGCGGCTCAGAACGCTGAACGAAGAACTGGCAGAACTCGCCGTACAACGCGAAGCCGATCATCGCAAGCACCTCAAGACCGTGGCAAAGCTCAAGCTCACCATCAGCGAGCTCGAGGAGCGAATCATGTCCTACACGGGCATGCCGGTGACCAGGGCCGATTACGAGCTGCTGACAAAGGTCGGCGAAACACTGCAGCTCGCTCATCGCACCATGAAAGCCTTGAAGTCGGATCAGCAGGCGAGCCTGGCTACAGCACAGGCGCTCAGTGTCGATTCGCTCGCCAAGCGCATTCACGCCCAGTTGCGCGGCACCCCAGCTACGGCATCGACTGCGGAGGCTGCAGCATGACCACCGTTATCCAACGAAGCGGCGTCGTTGATGGCCGCATAACCACGCACAAGCATCTCTGGGAAACAGTGGACCCCTACGACGGCGGTTATCACATCTGCAAGAAGTGCAAATTCGGCTCTCAAGGCGAGCGCCTTACGACACCTTGCCCCGTATCCGACGCCGAGTATCACGCCGTCGCTTGGCTCGGCCAGGCCGGGCTGTACCGAACTCGGTTTGAGGCCGTGCGCAACTTCGAGCAGTCCGTAGCGCCGGTTACCGCGGGCGAGTTGTTCAACCTTGCCAGCAAGCAGGTGCTAAGCCAGCTCAGTGAGGGTCGGCAATCCGCTCGACCCAGCAGCGCAGAGCCAAATTCGCAGCAACAGGAGGGCCTTGCGTGAACACAGCCTTTGTTTTAATGGCGCAGTACAACGGCACGGCGATCATCTCGCTCGAACAGGTATGCGCTGACTACTTCACGCACCTCACGCCGCTCGTATTCCAGCGCAAGGTGCTGGCCGGGGAGATCAAGCTGCCAATCACCCGACTTGAATCGAGTCAGAAGAGCGCCCGAGGCATACACATAGCCGATCTGGCTCTCTACTTGGACCAGCAGCGGGACGCTGCGCGCAAAGAGTGTGCGCAATTGAATAAGAGGTAACGGGCAGGTGGATACGAAGATTACACCTACTTGATCAGCATCAGCCTACGCACAGAACATCTGGGTGCAACCCAACCTTCTACTCAGTCGAATTCGCCTCAGTCACCTTGCATCGATAGCCGCGTACAGTCGGCGGCTATCGCCCCGCCTTCTCAAATCACCTGGGCCTGAAATACGGAAATGCGCAAATCCATTACGCCCAAAGCGAAGTGGAGTAAGCGCAAAGGTTTCCTTCGCAGTTTCCAATGCGGCTTTCCCGCGCATAGCCACCCCTGGCAACCGCCTACGTTTCATGTCCCGATAGCTTGCCAAGCGATTCAAAAAGCTTATATGGTTAGGAACCAGTAGCTACCCTTGCCCCCCAAATCACCAGTAGTTCCGACCATTCCATTGAGATTGCAGGGATGTAAAAATGAAAATAAAATCATTGTCAATTGAAAACTTTCGAGGAATAAGCAAGGTTGAGATCGAAAATCTTGGGGACACCATAATTATTGCAGGCCAAAATGGGTCAGGTAAATCCTGTATATTTGACGCAATAAGACTTCTCAAAAGCTGCTATGGTGGATACCAACAGAATGAATGGCAACATTTCTTTGGGGAATTTGCAATTCAACTTCATGGAGGCTCAAGAAATCTTAATGGCTTGTTCAATGATACATCCAAGCCTTTAAAGATAAAATGTGAATTTATCCTCAGGGACAATGAAAAAGAATACATCTCCAGCAATGCCGAAAGCCTTTTAGAACAAACAATATGGCAAACATTACTACCTGAAGCCTTTCAATATGGCGGCCACCACAAGGCGCTATTTTCCGCTCAATTTAGAGAGCGACAACCTGAGGTTACTAACAGGGTATCTCAAGAACTCCCCCTATTAATGGAGGCTCTTTCAAAAAACAGCACACTTGGAATTGTAACTATTGACCCTCAAGGCCACATTTATGTGGAAGATTCCCGCCTTCTTACGGTTGCATTTACCAATTACAAGCCTCGAGACATTGGCGTCATAGACTTTCATGGCGCACAGAGACACTATGGCCGAGAAACAGTTCAAGGTATCAACCTTAACCTAGAGCAAACTAATCAGCAATACAGCCAACACACCCTGTACAACTATAACAACAAATACAATAACGTAAAAAGCGAAATGGCTGGCAATTTCATCAAGGAAATTCTTGCAGAGAAAGCGTTGCCCTCCGGAGGTGACCAATCTTCTTCGCTGACGTCGACACTTAAAGAGCTTTTCGAATCATTCTTTCCGGAAAAAAAGTTTCTGGGCCCTCAACCTACGCCAGAAGGTAGCCTTTCATTTCCAGTCATCACCCCCAACGGAACTGTGCATGACTTGGATGAACTTAGCTCCGGCGAGAAAGAAATTCTATACGGCTATCTTCGCATCAGAAGCTCAGCACCACGTGACTCGATTATCCTCTTAGATGAACCTGAGCTACACCTAAACCCCAGGCTAATCCGAGGACTTCCAGAGTTTTATAGAAAGCACCTTGGCGAGGCACTTAAAAATCAGTTGTGGCTGGTGACGCATTCTGATGCCTTGATTAGAGAGGCAGTAGGGAAACCGGGCTTCAATGTTTTCCATATGAGTCCATGTGGATCAGAACAACCGGGATCATCTCAGCTGAAAGCCTTAACCGTCGGCAAAGATCTCGAGATGGCCACTGCGGACTTAGTGGGGGACTTAGCAGCATATAGGCCGGGCGGCAAAGGATTGATTTTTGAAGGTGGGGGTGATTCTGATTTTGACAAGTCTATCGCCGCCTCTCTTTTCCCCGAAGAGCTTCGAGGAATAAACTTAATTTCAGGGACAAATAAAAATCGGGTTAAGGCGTTACATGAAATCCTTGCTCGCGCCTATGAACGCGGCCACCAGCCTACCAAATATTACGCAATAGTAGATCGCGACTCAGAAACAAGCCCAGATTCGGGCGGAGGGGTAAACCGATTTGAATGGGATGTATACCACATCGAAAACTACCTACTCCACCCAGAGTTTATTTCCGAGGTCATTAACACCCTCAATATGGGAGAGACTCAGTGTAACAAAGACTCTGTGCGGGATAAGCTAAATCAAGCCGCACGCAAAGTAGTGCCGCAAATGATCATACGAAAAATGCGCTCACATGCCAACTCTAAGATCGTACAATCCATTGATCTAGGCTTTTCCCCAGAGACTTCTAATGTCTCTGAAGATTTACACAAAGCCATTACCCGCTCAATGGAGAGGATCAAAAACCAAGCAAACACATCTCTTCTTGAGTCAGAACTCAAAACCTTGGAGAATGATATTCGCACCGAAATGGATGAAAGTTTTACCAATGGGGCTTGGCTGCAAAACATTCCGGGGCGAGACATACTAAAACAATATATATCTATTGAAGGCATCTCTATAAACTACGAGATCTTCAGAAATCTGATCGTAGCTAAGATGGTAGAGAAAGGCTACAAGCCCGAAGGGATGAGCCGAATAATAAATCAAATAGCTAACGACTAGCTTACACATATTAGCCATGAGATACACGGCCAACCTTACGCATCTGACGCGAAGTGAGCCATGATATTCTGGGGAGTGCGCTTCTAACCGAAACTACATTTCGTTTAGGCGAGCCAATGGCGGATCGAGAATGGCCACTCCTGAAATACCCATTGGACCGAGGCGTCTGAATGCTTGTAGCAGATAATGCCGCCTCGTGCCGATCAAACCATACAATGCACTGACGAGATCAGGCCCAACTGACTAATCAATGCAAGTACAAGTTATGGTCAAATTTGCGTCCCCAATCAACTACTCAACCCGGGCGCCTAAGGTTACTGGAGCCTGGATAATCCGCTCTAACCAACTCCATTCCATATATCGATCGCCACGCCCCCTCAGATGGGTATAACGCCGCAGCGAGTTCCAGTCACGATGGCCGGAAACACTTGATACGCGCGGAATATCCCAATCCATTTCGAACAACCGGCTCACACCTTCGTGGCGCAGATCGTGAAAATGCAGGTCCTCCACGCCAACCATCTTGCATGCCCTGGACCAGGCCGTGCCGATTGAGTCGGTGTTGTACGGGAAGATCTCAGCGCACTGACGTGGCATGCTCTGCACAATGGCCCACGCCTCATCCGGCAGATGGCACCACACATCGTTGCCGATCTTCTGACCAGGGTTCTTCATGTCCCGCACCTTCACCGCTTGGCGGTGCTCATCCAGATCTTCCCACAAGATGCGCGCAATCTCGTCCATACGGCGCGTGGAGAAGACGGCAAACGCCACGACCTTCGGCATGTGAATGACAGTCGGACGCCGTGCAAGCATCTCGAAAAAGTGCTCAAGCACCTTGTCGAGTTCTTCAAGCGTTGGCCTGCGATCCCGCTCCCGGCTCTTCATGTTGTAGCCGAGGCGTTTCAGGACAAGGCGTGCGTCGGGCATAGCTTGGGGGTTGATCTCGTACTCCCACGCTGCCCTAGCAAGCGACAACACGGAACCCAGATGAGCCAGATCATTGCCGGCTGTCTGCGGTTTGATGCCACCACCTGCGGGGCTCATACGCCATAGGGCATAGTCCACCAGCACCTGCTGGCTGATGTCGGAGTCGACCATCTCACCCAGGTAGCTGTTCTTAATGGCGTTCAACGTGCGTCGCTTGGTCTCGCCCAGAGGCCGGGCTTTCTCTGCCTCGACCAGGTAACGGTCGATCATCTGCTTGACCGTGTGCCCTACCCGGTTGGCGCGCTCGATAGCACCAGGCTCAGACAGCTCGGTTTCCCGTCGCTTCGCCCAGGCCACTGCAGCCTGTTTGCGGGCGAACGTTTGGCTCTCTTGGTAGACTGTCACCTTGTCGCGATTAATGCGGATCTGGACGAGGTAGCTGCTGCTGCCATCGGCCTTTTTACGCGTTCTGATCGTTGCCATCTGAGATTGGTACACGTCGTCTATCGGTTGGTACATTGTACCAAGCGCTTGGTAAAAACGCCCAAAAACCCCGAAAATTGGTACAAAACACGTTGAACGAAATGACCGCAAAATCAGGCTACAAGCCAGAAATCACGTGCCCTGAGCCGTCACGCCGCTTCAGCGTTGCACCTATGATGGACTGGACAGACCGCCACTGCCGCTTCTTCCTGCGCCTGCTCTCCAAGCACACCCTGCTCTACACCGAAATGGTCACCACCGGCGCCCTACTCCACAACGACGCCCACCGTTTCCTGCGCCACGACGTGTCCGAGCACCCGCTGGCCCTGCAACTGGGCGGCAGCGTGCCGGCCGACCTGGCGGCCTGTGCGCGCCTGGCCGAGGAGGCGGGCTACGACGAGGTCAACCTTAACGTTGGCTGCCCGAGCGACCGGGTGCAGAACAACATGATCGGTGCGTGCCTGATGGCCCACCCGGCGCTGGTGGCGGATTGCGTCAAGGCAATGCGCGATGCGGTGTCGACGCCGGTGACGGTGAAGCACCGTATCGGCATCAATGGCCGTGACAGCTATGCCGAGCTGTGCGATTTCGTCGGCCAGGTGCGCGAGGCTGGGTGCCGGAGTTTTACCGTGCATGCGCGGATTGCGATTCTTGAAGGGCTGTCGCCCAAGGAGAACCGTGAGGTGCCACCTTTGCGCTACGACGTGGCGGCGCAGCTGAAAGCGGACTTCCCGGACCTTGAGATCGTGCTTAACGGCGGGATCAAGACGCTGGCGGAATGCCAGGCGCACCTTGAAACGTTCGATGGGGTGATGCTGGGGCGTGAGGCGTATCACAACCCTTACCTGCTGGCCGAGGTGGACCAGCAGTTGTTTGGCAGCGAGGCGCCGGTGATCAGCCGCAGTGAGGCGCTGGCGTTGTTGCGGCCTTATATCGTGGCGCACATCGAGAGCGGTGGGGCCATGCATCACGTCACCCGGCATATTCTGGGGCTGGCCCAGGGCTTCAAGGGGGCGCGGCGGTTCCGGCAGTTGTTGTCGGCGGATATTCACAAGGCGCCAGAGCCGTTGGTGGTGTTTGATCAGGCAGCGGAGTTAATGCAGGGTCATTGATGAATGAACCAGGGATGGATTGGCAATGAAGAAAAGGCGCACGCGTTCGCAAGGCAGCTTGGGTGTGGCAGTGGCGATCTTTGCCCCGGTGGGCATCATTCTGGCGGTCGCCTCGCAATACCCGACAATGATCGAGCGCAGGGTTGAGGCGAGAAAGGCGCAGGCGCGTGCGGCACAGCCGGCGCCTCGCCCTGAGGGGACCACGCTGGAAATTATCATGCCCGACGGCCAACGGCTCCAGGAAGGGCAATCGGGCACCTTGGGCGAAGCCCTGAAAAGCAGGTAGTCGGCAGCCTTGGGAACCTCGGGGCTGTGGGTGAATCGAATCATCACCTTGCGTAGAACTTCAGGGGCTTGCCTGCTGAGCTGGGCTGAGACCTTGGGGCTGCTGCGTAACCCATTCGCGACGCATGGCCGCGCCCACACGCGGTTTGCCCGAGCGGCTTCGACGGGCCTTGAGCGGCCGCCGGGGCTCGGGTAATGTCGAGCCATTGCACAGGACAGAGCACGCCCATGACCTCCAAGCTGGAACAACTCAAGCAGTTCACCACCGTGGTCGCCGACACCGGGGACCTGGACGCCATCACCCGCCTGAAACCGGTCGATGCCACCACCAACCCGTCGCTGCTGCTCAAAGCCGCCGCCATCCCCGGCTATGCCGACCTGCTCAAGCAGGTAAAAGGTGATGCCAAGGGCGATGTGGACCTGGCCTGCGACAAGTTCGCGGTCGCGGTCGGTTCTGGGATCCTCAAAGTCATCCCTGGCCGTATCTCCACCGAAGTGGATGCGCGCTTGTCGTTCGATGAGCCGGCCCTGCTGGCCAAGGCCCGCCAGTTGATCGCGCTGTACGACGCCGCCGGGGTCAGTAAAGACCGCGTGCTGATCAAGCTGGCCTCGACGTGGGAAGGCATCCGCGCCGCCGAGAAGCTGGAGAAGGAAGGCATCCAGACCAACCTGACCCTGCTGTTCTCCTTCGCCCAGGCCCAAGCCTGCGCCGATGCCGGGGTGTTCCTGATCTCGCCGTTCGTGGGCCGTATCTACGACTGGTACAAGAAGAGCACCGGCAAGGAATACGTCGGTGCCGAGGACCCGGGCGTGCAGTCGGTCACGCGCATCTACGACTACTACAAGACCAATGGCTACGACACCGTGGTCATGGGTGCCAGCTTCCGCAACATCGGCCAAATCGAGCAACTGGCAGGCTGCGACCGCCTGACCATCAGCCCCGAACTGCTGCAGCAGTTGAGCGATGACCAAGGCGAACTGCCGCGCGTGCTCAAGCCGGGCAACACGGGCGAGGCCAAGCAGGTATTGAGCGAGAGCCAGTTCCGCTGGGCGATGAACGAAGATGCCATGGGCACCGAGAAGCTGGCCGAGGGTATTCGCCAGTTCGCGCGGGATCAGGAGAAGCTGGAGAAGTTGATGGCTGAAAAGGCCTGATACATTTTGGGTTTGCCTGACGGGCGGGAAATGTTCAGCATTTTCCGCCCGTTTTTGGTTTGGCGCTAAGGTGCGCCAGGCTTCCGAGGTATTTTGAATTCGATGGCCTATTCGCGGGCAAGCCCGCTCCCACCGGTACCGTGCTGCGTGAATGGGCTGTCTAGCCACCAGAGCTGTTGATGACCTCTTCCCTACCCCTCGTTCTCGCCGGCCCGGTACTGCGCCGCCTGGAGCCACAGCGCCTGGCCATTTGGCTGGTCGCAACGCAACCCTTGCAACCTGAATTTGCCCTTGATGGCGTAGAACACTCGGCCAAGGTCACTTGCCAGGTGATCCCGATAGGCCAGCACGCGTTTATTCATTTGCTGGACATCCACGTTGCCCAGCCGCTCCCCTGCAACCAGACGCTGGGCTACGACCTGCGCATCAATGGCCAGGGCATCGCAGACTGGGCACCCCACATGCTCTACCCCGGCGAAACGCGCCCACACTTCGTGTTGCGTGATCGCCTGAACCATTTGCTGCACGGTTCTTGCCGCAAGCCGCACCACCCCGCCGCCGACGGCCTGCTCTGCGCCGACCGTTTGCTGCAACAGTGCCAACACCCCGAACAACGCCCCGCGGTGCTGCTGATGACCGGCGACCAGGTGTATGCCGATGATGTCGCCGGGCCCATGCTGCGCGCGATCCACGTGCTGATCGAACGCCTGGGGCTGTTCGACGAACAGCTGGACGGTGCAGTCGTCGCCGACAGCGCGGCGCTCTATCGCCACCCGGCCAGTTACTACCACCGCGCCGACTTGCTGCCCGCGCAGGAACGTAACGACAGCCTGCGCGAGCGCTTTTTTGGGGGTAAACGCAAGCCGATCTTCTCGTCCAGCAACGCCGACAACCACTTGGTAACCTTCGCCGAGGTCATGGCCATGTACCTGCTGGTGTGGTCACCTGAACCCTGGCGGCTGGTCAACCTGGACATGCCCGCAGGGCTCACCGATGAACGCCAGGCGCGTTATCGGCAGGAGGTGCCACTGATCGAGGCCTTCGCCGACAACCTCGGCCAGGTGGCGCGGGTAATGGCACACCTACCGTGCCTGATGATCTTCGACGACCATGACATCACCGACGACTGGAACCTCTCGGCCCAGTGGGAAGAAACCGCCTATGGCCACCCGTTCTCGCGGCGGATCATCGGCAATGCGCTGCTGGGCTACCTGCTGTGCCAGGCCTGGGGCAACGACCCGGATGGCTGCGGGCCATTGGTCGAACGCTACCAGGCGCTGACGGGTGCGCCATTGGCCAGCCAGGCACAGGATGAACTGATCGGCGAGCTGCTGCGCTTCCAAGGCTGGCAGTTCAGCCTGCCCAGCAACCCACCCTTGCTGGTACTCGACACCCGCACCCGGCGTTGGCGCAGCGAAACCAGCCTGGCCAAGCCTTCGGGCCTGCTCGACTGGGAGGCGCTGAGCGAATTGCAGCAGGCACTGCTCGATCATCCTTCAGCGATTATCGTGTCGCCGGCACCGATCTTCGGGGTAAAGCTGATAGAAACCGTGCAAAAGGTATTCAGCTGGATGGGCTACCCGTTGCTGGTGGATGCCGAGAACTGGATGGCCCACCGGGGTGCGGCACAGGTGATTCTGAATATCTTCCGCCACTCGCGCACGCCCGGGCATTACGTGGTGCTCTCAGGGGATGTGCATTATTCGTTCGTCTATGAAGTGCTGATTCGACACCGCCAACGCAGCCCGCACTTGTGGCAGATCACCAGCAGCGGGATCAAGAACGAATTCCCCAGGCGTTTGCTGGATGTGCTCGACCGGCTTAACCGCTGGCTGTATTCACCGCGCTCGCCGCTGAACTGGTTTACCAAGCGGCGGGAGATGGAAGTGGTGCCGCGTACGCCCAGCGGTAGCAAGGCGGGTGAGCGGTTGTGGAATGGTGCGGGGTTGGGGCAGGTGTTTTTTGATGAGCAGGGGCGGCCGGCACGGGTGTATCAGCTGGATGCCGGTGGGCGGGATGTGACGGAGTTTATTGGGCCGGAATGAGGGAGTTTTTAGCCTGTAGCGGCCTCTTCGCGGGGCAAGCCCGCTCCCACAGTTGAGATTTAGCGAAGAACCTGTGGGAGCGGGCTTGCCCGCGAAGAGGCCGCTACAGGCAATAAATCAGGACCGCTCCAGCGCATTCACCAGGTCATGAAACGCTTCGCGGTTGGAGTCATTGAGCCCCATGAGGATCTTGTGGGCCTCCAGCACCTTGGAGCGCACCACTTCTTCGTTCTGGTCCTGCGACGGCAAGTCGGTCAGGCACTCTGGGCACGGTATTGGGCGATCGACGATGTTGAACACCTGATCGAAGCCCATGGACTGCAACAACCGGGAAATGTCCGGGTTGGTGGTGACCACAGTCGGCAGCAGCCCCACTTTCTGGCGCGACAGGATCGACAACTTGGCCAGCAGGCCCAAGGTGGTGCTGTCGATGCTCTCGGTTTCAGTCAAATCGATGACGATGGCCGAGAAGTTCAGCGCGGTGAAAATCTTCTCGATCGTCGCATCCAGCGCCGAACACAGGGTCAGGCGCACTTCACCGACGAATTTCAGTACAAAGGTACCGCTTTGCTCGGCGAACTGAATTCTACCGGTACTCATTGAAGGTTCCTGCTCAACACCAATAGGGCGATATCATCCGGCATCTCCCCAAGCGTAGCCAATCCAAATCGTTGCCGCAGCCCATCCAGGCTGCCACCCGCTGCCTTGACGATTTCTGGCAAGGCGGCTTCTTTATCTTTGAGCGTGTCACCTGGCAAAAGGTCCAGAATGCCGTCGGACATCAAGCTGAGGCTGAACACCGGCGGCAGCTCCACCACCAAGTCCTGGTAACTGGCCTCGTCGAACAACCCCACCGGCAGGCCGCGGCCTTCCAGGTAGCGGGTATTGCCCGGGGTGTACAGCACCGGCAGCGGCAGGTGGCCGCCCACGGCATAGGTCAACAGCCCGGTGTCTTCATCGATCACGCCGCCCACCATGGTCACATGCTTGCCCAACTTGCAGTTGATCAGCCCGCGGTTGATGTGGCTGAGCACTTGCGAGGGCTTGAACTCACGCATCTTGCTCCCGCGCTTGAATTCGAACAACAGGCGCGTGGTCATGAACTTCAGCAACACCGTGACGAACGCCGACGAGGCGCCGTGCCCGGAGACATCGGCGAGGTAGAAGGCAATGCGCCGATCATCCACGCGGAAGTAGTCGGCAAAATCACCCGACAGGTACAGCGACGGGATGATCTGGTGCTCGAAGGCAAACTCGCCGGCCACCCAGGGGCTTTCCGGGAGCATGTTCATCTGCACCTGCCGGCCGGCGGTCTGGTCTTCCTGCAACAGGTGCAGGCTGGCCTCCAGCTCGCGGTTGGCGGCTTCGAGCTTGTCGCGGTAGCGCTGGTTTTCCAGCACCAGGCGCGAACGGTCAAGGGCTCGGCGCACCGAGTGCTCGAGCACGGCAAGGTCTTCCAGCGGCTTGATCAGGTAGTCGGCGGCGCCCAGGCGCAAGGCCTCGACCGCATCGCTCATCACGCCGGCACCCGACACCACGATCACCGGCAGCTGCGGCGCGCGCTCGCTGATCTGGCGGATCAGTTCGAGCCCGCCCATCTGCGGCATGCGCAGATCGCAGATCACGAGGTCGGGCTGGTGTTCTTCGAAGACCTGAAGCCCCTGCTGGCCATTACCGGCCTGGAGGACGCTGAAACCACTGTCTTCAAGATAGGCGGCGAGGCTCGCACGGACCACGTCGTCGTCATCGATGATCAGCAGCGTTGCACTGGTTTTCTGCATGTGGGCGAACGGCGCCGATTTAGGTTGGTGCAGCGGTGTCGGCAAGGCTGACGGCCAGCTACGGGAATACTCTGTGGTAACACTCTACTTGAGTTGTAGGACAAGAAGACCCGCCCGGCAACTGTCAGAGGTACCCTGTAAGGCGCAGACGGTACTCCCATCCGCCAGGCGTTTCAAGCGTGCAAGGGTCGACCTCGCTGCTCTTTACAGGGCAAATCACCGAGAGTTATAAGAAAGGCGACCCGCGCAACCTAAAGGGAAGGATGCAGCATGCCTCAGACACCCTCCAGCCACAGCGAAAAACGCGATTTCATCCGCATGCGCATCGACACCGACATCAGCCTGTTGCACCAAGGCCAGGTGATTGCAGCGGTGTGCCTGGACCTGTCCAGCGGGGGCATGCAAGTGCAGGCGCCGCAGCGTTTTCAGGTAGGGGATACGCTTGAGGTGAGGATCGATTCCGATCACAAGGCGCTGAAAGGCCTGCATGCCAGCACCGAGGTGGTGTGGATCGCCGACCAGCCCGACGGGCAGCAGAAATTCGGCCTGCGCATCCTGGCGATGCATTAACGCTGGGGCTGCTTGGCAGCCCCGATGGCTTAAATCAGAAACAATCAGAAATCATCTTCGACTTCGCCGTCCTTTACCTTGAACTCGCGGTTCTGCAGGTAGGCGTTGCGAATGAAGATGTACTTGTCGCCCTGCATCAGCTTCTCAGCCGACAACAGGCTGGCACGGGTATCGACGACATCAACCGCGAGGCTCGTGTTACGCGTCGGTACGTGGTTGATGTAGCGGTAGGGCTCGGTGTAGCTGTCCGGGTACTTGGCCAGGCCGTCACGCACGGTGCTTGGGCCCAGCAACGGGATAACCACGTAAGGGCCACTGCCCACGCCCCAGTAACCCAAGGTCTGGCCGAAATCTTCGTCGTTGCGCTGCAGGCCCATCTTGGTGCCGACGTCGAAGAAGCCACCCAGGCCAAAGGTGGTGTTGACGATCAGCCGCGCCGTGTCCACGCCCGCCGCATGCGGCTTGAGCTGCAGAATATTGTTGGCCAGGTTGGTGACATCGCCCAGGTTGCGGAAGATGTTGTGGATGCCATCTTCGAGGAACTGCGGCGTCACTGCCTGGTAGCCCTTGGCCAATGGCTTGAGGGCATAGGTGTCGACCGTATCGTTGAACCTGAAGATCGGGCGGTTGACCGCCTCCCAAGGGTCTTCCTCGGTGGCCGCTTGGGTGGCCGCCACGGGCGCCAGCAACAAGCTGGCGCAGACACAGGCCTGGGTGACTCGTTCGATCACACCGGCACCGATCCTACGCATAGATGTCTCTCCATCGAATTTCTTGGCCGCAGCCGCACCGGGCGTGCTGCTGATAAGGCGCAAGTATAAGGGCTTGCGGGCTGATCACCAGCATTACACATTTTTGCTCAAGATTTTGTGAACGTATGTTGCCTCGTCATCGGCTGGTAACAATAGCGGCATAGCCTGCGGACTATTTCAGGGAAGTTGCCATGCACGATGCGTCCGCCTTCACTGCTGTGCTGTTTGGCCTGCGTGGCTGCCTGGTCCAGGGTGCTAACGGCAACCCCCTGCCCGCGCCCGGCGCCCTGGCAACGCTCACCAGCCTGCGCCAGCGCCAGGTGCCCTGCATCTGGCTGGACGACCTGACTGCCACACAGGGCAAACGCCTGGCCACTGTGCTGCCCGACTGGCTGCCGGGGCACGCGGTCAACGGCGTGCGCTGGCCCGCGCCAAACGCCTGCTGGCAGGCGCTGATGGCACTGGAAAGCGCGCGCCTGGATGGCTGCGTACTGGTTAGCGGTGACCCTGCGCTGCTGCAATCGGGCCTAAACGCCGGCTTGTGGACCGTGGGCCTGGCGGCCTGCAGCCCGCACTGCGACCTCAGCTCCCGGCATTGGCAAGCCATGAGCCAACAGGAACAAGACCTGGCCCGTGGCAAGGCCACCCTCGCGCTGTTCAGCCTGGGCGTACACTCGGTGATCGATCACCTCGAAGCCCTGGACACCTGCCTGCAGGACATCGCCCAGCGTCGGCGCAAGGGCGAAAAACCCTGATACAGCACCTTTGACGCGGATCATGCAAAGCGGCTGCGAGTGGATTACATTGAAAGCAGGCCAGAACCTTTGCCGCTTCGCTGAGGTCCATGGCTTGCCAAGCCATTGATGGAGAAAAGCCAATGCCTGCCCGCGAATTGCAAGAGCGACTGAACAGCTTGCGCGAGCAACTGGACCGTAACGTACCGCTTTCGGAAGAGGAACTGGCCGCGCTGCATGAGGAAGCCAGACAAATTGAAGCGCAGCTGAAGCTTGAGGAAGCCACACCTGACAACAACCTGGTGGATGGCGTGAACCTGGCGATCGAGCGCTTCGAAGCCGATCACCCGGACCTGACCGCTACCCTGCGCAGCATTGCCAACTCGCTGCACAGTATGGGTATCTGAACAGCTGGGGGCGCTTCGCACCCCTTTCGCGGGCAAGCCCGCTCCTACAGGACAGCGCGGTCTAAGGACTGCACTAAAACCTGTGGGAGCGGGCTTGCCCGCGAATGGGGCGCGAAGCGCCCCCAACGGCGGTGATTTTACTGCCGAACCAGCCGCCCATTCACCGGGCTGATCGCCCCCATGCTGCGGTACGGGTTGATATCCAGCCCACCCCGGCGCACATACCGCGCATACACCGTCAAATGCTCCGGCTGCAGCAGCTTCTTCAAGTCCAGGTAAATCCGCTCCACACACTGCTCATGGAAGTCGGCATGCTGCCGGAAGCTGATCAGGTAAGTCAGCAGGCTGGCAGGGTCCAGCGCCCTGCCCTTGTACTCGACCACCACACTGCCCCAATCCGGCTGGCCGGTGACGGGGCAGTTGGACTTGAGCAAATGGCTGTGCAGGGTCTCTTCAACCACACGCTGCGCATCACAACGCAGCAACTCCGGCTGCGGCTGCTCATAGTTGCTGATGGCCACATCCAGCGCGTCGATGCACTGCCCCGGCAATGCCACAACGCCCTGAGCCTCCACCTCGGCCAACGTGCGAACCTTGACGCCGACCGGCTTGCCAGCCGCCGCAGACAAGTCTTTCTCCAGGCAGGCCTGCAGCTCGCCAATCGAGGCAAAAACCGTTTGGTTCAGCGAGTTCAGGTACAACTTGAACGACTTGGACTCGATGATATTCGGCGAGTCTGCAGGAATGGCGAACTCGCCGATCGCCACCACCGGCTTGCCCGACGGCAGCAGCCACGACAGCTCGAAGCAGTTCCAATAATCCACGCCCTGCCACGGCAGGGTCTGGGCAGTAACGCCCAGCTCGGCCCACTTGGCGGTACGCGGGATCGGGAACAGCAGCTCAGGGGAGTAGGTAGCGATGTATTCGCTGGACTTGCCCAGCGGGGAGTGTTCGGCGGCGGGATGCATGGAAACTGACCTGAAGGTTCGAAATGCCCCTAGTTTACCGTTTTTGCGCCCCGCCTTGGGCCTGATGTCACTCGATGGTCAATGGCCCGACCATCCCCGCCTGGTAATGCCCAGGTACGTTGCAGGCAAACTCGATGGGTGCCGACTTGCGGAACGTCCACGTCAGTTCGGCACGCTGGCCAGCCGGTACCAGCACGGTGTTGCCCCCGCCGTGGCCGTGGCCTTCGCCGTGGTTCATCTGGCCGTGGTCCATGCCTTCATGGTTCATGCCTGCGGTGAACAGCTTGCCTTGCATCGCAATCATTTCTTTCTGGTGCTCGGCATGCATGGCCTTGTCGCCCAGGTTGAATTCGTGGGGCAACTTGCCCTCATTGATCAACACGAAGCGCACCGTCTCGCCCGCCTTGACTTCCAGGCTTTTTGGTTCGAAGGCAATGTCCTTGAGCACCACCTCGACCGTACGGGTGGCCTTGCCAGCCGGGGCAGGCTCGCCAAAGGCGAAACTGTCGGCACTGCCCGCAAACGTGGGCAGGCTTGCCATGGCAAGGGCGGCGGCGATGAACAGGCGTTTCATGATGACTCCAAAATACACAACGTGATGAGAGCACCTTAATCAGGTGGGGCTGGCGGCTACCTGACGGGAAGATTACAACTTTGTCAGTTTGGGCGAGCGCCGACATCGTCACGTATCATTTCCCGGTAGACGCTGCGCCCCCTCCAGAACTGTGGACACTGCATGAAACTGTTGATCGTTGAAGACCAGGCCCGCACCGGCCAGTACCTGAGCCAGGGCCTCAGCGAGGCAGGCTTCGCCACCGAACTGGCGGCCGATGGCGAAACAGGCCAACACCTGGCACTGACCGGCGACCATGACTTGCTGATCCTCGACGTGATGCTGCCAGGCCGCGACGGCTGGCAGATTTTGCACGCAGTGCGCCAGGCCGGCCTGGACACCCCCGTGCTGTTCCTGACCGCCCGCGATGCGGTAGAAGACCGTGTGCACGGCCTGGAGCTGGGCGCCGACGATTACCTGGTCAAGCCGTTTGCCTTTTCCGAACTGCTGGCCCGTGTACGCAGCCTGCTGCGCCGTGGCGCCAGCCCGAGCCAGGACACCACCTTGAGCCTGGCCGACCTGCGCCTGGACCTGATCCGCCGCCGCGCCGAGCGCGCCGGCCAGCGCATCGACCTGACCGCCAAAGAGTTTGCCCTGCTCGAATTACTGCTGCGGCGCCAGGGCGAGGTGCTGCCCAAATCGCTGATTGCCTCGCAGGTCTGGGACATGAATTTCGACAGTGACACCAACGTCATCGAAGTGGCCATCCGCCGCCTGCGCCTGAAAATCGACGACCCACACGCCAGCAAGCTGATCCACACCGTGCGGGGCATGGGCTATGTGCTGGAGGAGCGTCAGGATTGATGCGCCGACTTTCCCTCGGCAGCCGCCTGGCGCTGCTGTTCGCGGCCTGCACCGCTGCCGTTTCGCTGGGGGCCGGCGTGCTGTTCAGCCGTGCCAGCGAGCAGCACTTCATCGAACTCGACCAACAGTTGCTGGAATCTCGCCTGTCGCTGTTTCGCACGCAGCTGGCCGGCGTCGTCGGGCCCGCCGAACTGGGCGCCCGCCTCCCCGCCCTGCGCGATGAACTCAGCCACCAGGCCGACTTGGCCCTGCGCATCAGCGGCCATGACGGTACGCCGTGGTTCGACAGCCGCACGCAATTGCCCGACACCACGCCACCCTCTGGGCTTGCCACTCTGCACACCGACGGCGCCGACTACCGCAGCCTGGCCATGCCCCTGAACCCGGCCGACCCGCAGTCTGCGCAGCTGACCCTGTACCTCGACATCACCCACCATCAGCACTTCCTGCAGGGCATGCAGCGCCTGATCTGGCTAACGGTCGGCCTCTCGGCCCTGGCCACCGCTCTGCTCGGTGCCTGGGCCG
Source organism: Pseudomonas sp. 5.2 (assembly GCF_059025405.1). Lineage (NCBI taxonomy): Bacteria > Pseudomonadati > Pseudomonadota > Gammaproteobacteria > Pseudomonadales > Pseudomonadaceae > Pseudomonas > Pseudomonas sp. 5.2. Next base: position 44,386 of record NZ_JBYBHH010000020.1, on the reverse strand, counting down.
TACGCCGGGGGCTGAGGCCGCTGCGGCAGATGGGCCAGGTTGCGGCCAGCGTGTCGGCCCGCTCGCTGACCACCCGGCTGCCAGTGGCGCAGATGCCGGAAGAGCTGGCCGAACTGGCCACCACCGTGAACGCCATGCTGCAGCGCCTGGACGATGCCTTCCAGCGCCTGTCGGCATTCTCCGCCGACATCGCCCACGAACTGCGCACACCACTGTCCAACCTGCTGACCCACACCCAGGTCACCCTCACCCGCCCGCGCAGCCTTGAGGAATACCGCGAGGCCTTGCATGGCAACCTGGAGGAGCTGCAGTGGATGGCGCAGATGATCAACGACATGCTGTACCTGGCCAAGGCCGACCATGGCCTGCTGGTGCCTGGCCAAGCCACGCTGGCACTGCATGAAGATGTCGATGCATTGCTGGAGTACTACGCGCCGCTGGCCGAGGACCGCGACGTGACGCTGCTGCGCGAAGGCCAGCTGCTGTTGCAGGGCGACCGCCCCATGCTGCGACGCGCATTGTCGAACCTGCTCGACAATGCCTTGCGCTTCACCCCACCCGGTGGGCAGGTACGCGTGACGCTGGAGCCTGGGTTACGGGTTTGCGTGGCCAATACCGGGGCGGCAATCGCACCGACTGCATTGCCCCGCTTGTTTGACCGGTTCTACCGGGTGGACCCGGCGCGGCGCGAAGGCAGCACGGAGCACGCCGGGTTAGGGCTGGCGATCACCCGGTCGATCGTGCAGGCACATGGTGGGAGTATTCGGGCAGAGTGCGAGGGTGGCTGGACGCGGTTTGTGATCGAGTTACCTGGCAATCAATAGAACTGCAGCTCCTGCATCGGCGTGTAGGAGCAGCCTTGTGCTGCGAAGAGGCCGGTGCAGGCTGCAGCAATCTGCTTTGCCTGCACCGGCCTCTTCGCAGCACGAGGCTGCTCCTACAATGAACGCGAATCAGCGTTTCAAACCGCCAGACCAATCGCCGGCTGCACCTGGGATGCCCGATACGCCGGGTAAATGGTCGCCAAGAAGCTCATCACCAACCCCGCCGCACAGATGATCACCACATCGCCCCACTGCAGTTCCGACGGCAGGCTGCTGATGAAGTACACGTCCGACGTGAAGATATGCTGGCCGCTGACCCGCTCCAGCCAGCCAACGATCTGGCTGACGTTGAACGCGGCAATCACCCCCAGCACACCGCCGATCAAGGTCCCGACAATACCGATCAAGCTGCCCTGGACCATGAACGTACCCATGATCTGCGCAGGCGTGGCACCCAGGGTGCGCAGGATGGCGATATCCGGCCCTTTGTCGTTCACCACCATCACCAGCGTGGCAATGATGTTGAACGCCGCCACTGCGATGATCATCATCAGCAGCAGGCCGATCATGGTCTTTTCCATCTTCATGGCGCTGAACAGGCTGCCCTGGGTGTGCGACCAGTCATCGGCACGGTAGGCATCGCCTAGGCCGGCCGCGATGGCTTTGGACACCTGCGGCGCCGCATACAGGTCATGCAGCTTGAGCCGCACGCCTTGTACCTGGCCCGGCGCCCAACGCTGCATTTCGCCCGCATCGGCGACGTGAATGTACGCCTGGGAGCCATCCAGCTCTGCACCGACTTTGAAGATACCGACCACGGTCAGGCGCTGCATGCGCGGGGTGATGCCACCCGGCGCCTTGCTGATTTCCGGCACGATCAGGGTCAGCTTGTCGCCCGTGTTCAAGCGAAAACGCCGCGCGCTCAGTTCACCGAGCACCACGCCAAACTCACCTGGTTTCAGGTCCTGCAGGCGGCCCTGGACAATATGCTGGCCGACAATGGAAACCTTGCCTTCCTCTGCCGGGTCGATGCCGCTGACCTGGATCGGCTGCATCGCGCCCTTGTACGAGAGCATGCCTTCCATTTCGGTGATTGGCGCCGCGGCCATCACCGCCGGGTCCTTCAGCGCGGCATCGGCGACGGTGCGCCAGTCATCCAGCGGCTGCACGCCAAGGATACTGGCATGGGGCACCAGGCCGAGGATGCGCGAGCTCATCTCGCGCTGGAAGCCGTTCATTACCGACAGCACCACGATCATCGCCAGCACGCCCAGCGACAGGCCGATCATCGAGGTCATCGAGATGAACGAGATGAAATGGTTGCGGCGCTTGGCACGGGTGTAGCGAGCACCAATGAACAAGGGCAAGGGTCTGAACATGTAAAACACCCAATGAAAGAGTTGCGGGGCGGCTCAGGCCACCCCGTGCAAGCGGCTCAGATCGCCACCAGGTGACCGTCGTCGAGTTTCAACACACGGTCCATCTGGCGCGCCAGGTTGAGGTCGTGGGTCACCACCAGGAACGCGGTACGCGAAGCGCTGGACAGCTCCTGCATCAGTTCCTGGATGCCTTGGGCGGTGTGGTGGTCGAGGTTGCCGGTCGGTTCGTCGAGCATCACCAGGCCTGGGCGGTTGACCAGGGCGCGGGCGATCGCCACACGCTGGCGCTCACCGCCGGACAACTCGGCAGGCTTGTGGTGCAGGCGGTGGCCAAGGCCGACGCGCTTGAGCAGAGCCTCGGCGCGCTCACGCGCCTCGGGGATGGCGGTGCGGCCGATCAACAGCGGCATGCACACGTTCTCCATGGCGGTGAACTCAGGCAGCAGGTGGTGGAACTGGTAGACGAAACCCAGTGCCCGGTTGCGCAACAGGCCACGCGCCCGCTCACCCAGGGCCGACAGCTCCTCGCCCGCCAGCCAGACACTGCCCTGGGTAGGCGTGTCGAGGCCGCCAAGCAGGTTGAGCAAGGTGCTCTTGCCAGAGCCCGAGCTGCCGACGATGGCCACGCGTTCACCCGGGTGCAACTCCAGCTGCAAGCCAGACAGCACCTGCACCGACTCCGGGCCCTCGTCGTAGGACTTGCCCAGGTTGCGGCAACTCAGAACGGCTTTATCACTCATGCGCGACTCACTCATAACGTAGCGCCTCTGCAGGCTGGGTGCGGGCCGCACGCCAGGCCGGGTACAGGGTGGCGAAGAAACTCAGGACCAGTGCCGCGGCACAGACCATGTACACGTCATTGGCCATGATCTGCGACGGCAGGTAATCAATGAAATACACGTCGGCGTTGAGGAACTTGTGCCCGATCAGCTTCTCGATGCCGGCAATCGCTGCACTCACGTTGAGCGCGGCAAGAATGCCAACGCCGGCGCCGATCAAGGTGCCGATCACCCCGATCACCGTACCCTGCACCATGAAGATGGCCATGATCTGCCCAGGCGTGGCGCCGAGGGTGCGCAGGATCGCGATGTCGCCGCGCTTGTCATTGACCACCATCACCAGGGTGGAAATGATGTTGAACGCCGCCACCGCCACGATCAGCAGCAACAGCAGGCCGATCATGGCCTTTTCCATGCGGATCGCCTGGTAAAGGTTGCCATGGGTGCGGGTCCAGTCACGGCTGTAGAACTCCTGCTCGCCCAGCTGCTGGGCAATAGTCCAGGCCACGCGCGGCGCCTGGAACAGGTCGTCGAACTTCAGCCGCAGGCCTTGCACCTGGTTCGGTTTCCAGCGGTGCAGGCGGGACAGGTCGCTGATGTTGGTCAGGCCCAGGTAACCGTCGATTTCGCCGGCGCCCACGTGGAAGGTACCGACCACGGTAAAGCGCTTCATGCGCGGGAACATGCCGGCCGGGGTCACGCTGACCTCGGGGGCGACGAAGGTCAGCTTGTCGCCGATGGCCACACCCAGCTTGGCGGCGGCCTTGTCGCCGATCATGATGCCCCACTCGCCCGGTGCCAGCTGGTCGAGACGGCCTTGCTGGACGAAGTTGTCGATGATCGACACCTCGCGCTCGCGGGCCGGGTCGATGCCATTGAGCAGCACCTTCTGCACCTTGCCTTCATGGGTCAGCAGGCCCTGCATCTGGGTGAAGGGCGCTACCGCCACCACCTGCGGATTCTGCTTTACTTGTTGGGCAAGCGCAGGCCAGTCGTCAAGCGGCTGGCCGCTCTCGAGCGTGGCATGGGGAATCATGCCGAGCACGCGGGTACGCATCTCGTGGTCGAAACCGTTCATGACCGAGAGCACCACGATCATGACCACCACGCCCAGGGCGAGGCCGATCATCGAGGTCAGGGAAATGAACGAGACGAAGTGATTGCGACGTTTGGCACGGGTATAACGCGTGCCGATGAATGCGAAAAGAGGTCTGAACATGTCGGGGCTTGTTCGGATGAAAGGGAACGTCCTTGTGGCGGGGCGCTTACGGCGGCTTTACACTCGGACCACCGCCGCTACCATGGGTTCGCCATGACGACATTAGACGAAGAAGATCGCCGCGAATACTACCGCATCGCAGATCGGATCGCACTTCAAATCAACCCCTTGAGCGCGGCTGAAGCCCTTGACCCAGAAGTGTTGCAGGATGATTCGCCGCTGTTCAACCTGCTCAGCGAGCTGCACCTGTCCGACTTCGAAGCCCAGCACCTGCTGCGCCAGCTGAGTGACAAGGACCGCACCCTGGCGGCGTTTTTGCGCGCGCAAAGCAAACGCCTCGACCTGCTCAGCGCCGTGGTCGCGCAAACCCTCATCGGTGAGGTCGGCCAGCCGCAGGCAGTGGTCATCTCCGAAGGCGGCATCGAGTTCACCCAGGCCCAGGCCATCGACCCCGACACCCGCGTGAAGGTGAAGATGGTGCTGATGCCCCGCGCCCACGGCCTGCTGCTGCGCGGCAAGGTCACCCACTGCGACCCACGCCCTGACGGCGGCTTTGAGGTCGGCACCGAATTCATCGACATGACCGACGCCCAGCGCCAACTGCTGGCCCGATACATCCTGCAGCGCCAGCAACAACAACGGCGCCAGCAGTTGGAGCAGAATGACCCTGCCTCCTGAGCCTCTTCCCCTTGAATTGAAGGAACGAACGTGACCCTGATCTACGGCCATCGCGGCGCCAAGGGCGAAGCGCCCGAGAATACCCTGAACAGCTTCCGCCAGTGCCTGTCCCACGGCGTCAATCGCTGTGAACTGGACTTGCACCTGTCGGCCGACAACGAACTGATGGTGATCCACGACTCGACGCTCAAGCGCACCACCGGCCGACGCGGCAAGGTGGTCGAGCACCCGGCAGCCGACCTGGTCACCTACGACGCACGCAAAGGCGGCCCGGGCCATGTGCAGCCCTGCCCTATCCCGAAACTGGAAGAACTCTTCGAAAAATGCGCCTTCGAGCATTGGCAGCTGGAGGTCAAGAGTGCCTCGCGCACCCGCGCCGCCACCACGGTGCTGGCCATTCGTGAACTGGCCCAGCAGTACGGCCTGCTGGACAAGGTCACCATCACCTCGAGCTCACGCGACGTGCTAGGCGCCGCACAAGAGCTGGTACCCGACGTGTCTCGCGGGCTGGTGGCCGAATACGCCTGGCTCGACCCACTGAAGGTCGCGCAAAACTACGGCTGCGAGTTGCTGGCTTTGAACTGGACACTGTGCACCCCAGAGCGCCTGCTCAAAGCCCAGGGCCAGGGGTTGCATGTGTCGGTGTGGACAGTCAACGAACCGGCACTGATGCGCCGGCTCGCTGATTTTGGCGTGGACAGCCTGATTACAGACTTTCCCGGTTTGGCCAAGACCACCCTCGGGTAGGGCTGAAATCGGTATCCCCGACCGGCTCAGGCCACCGGTCGGAGCCGCTTAAAAAAGCCGGTTCAGGCCGTCGTAGGCAGCTACCCGATAGGCTTCGGCCATGGTCGGGTAGTTGAACGTGGTGTTGACGAAGTACTTCAGGTTATTCAGCTCGCCCGGCTGGTTCATGATCGCCTGGCCGATATGGACGATTTCCGAAGCCTGGTAGCCGAAGCAGTGCACGCCGAGGATTTCCAGGGTTTCGCGGTGGAACAGGATCTTCAGCATGCCCTGTGGCTCGCCGGCGATCTGCGCGCGGGCCATGCCCTTGAAGAAGGCCTTGCCCACTTCGTACGGCACTTTGGCCTGGGTCAGTTCCTGCTCGTTCTTGCCGATCGAGCTGATCTCCGGAATGGTGTAGATACCGGTCGGCACGTCATTGACGAAGCGCCAGCTGCCATTGTCGACGATGCTGCCCGCTGCCGAACGGCCCTGGTCATGGGCGGCACTGGCCAGGCTCGGCCAACCGATCACGTCACCGGCACCGTAGATGTTCGACACGGTGGTGCGGTAGGCCTCGTCGACCTCGATCTGGCCACGGCTGTTGACCTTGATGCCGATGTTTTCCAGGCCCAGCTTGTCGGTGTTGCCGGTACGGCCGTTGCACCACAGCAAGGCGTCGGCCTTGATCTTCTTGCCCGATTTCAGGTGCAGGATCACACCGTTGTCCAAGCCTTCGACCCGGTCGTACTCCTCGTTGTGGCGCACGGTGATGTTGTTGTTGCTGAAGTGGTAGCTCAGCGCCTGGGAAATTTCCGAATCCAGGAAGCTCAGCAACTGGCCACGGTTATCGACCAGTTCGACCAGCACACCCAGGCCGCTGAAGATCGAGGCGTATTCGCAACCGATCACACCGGCGCCGTAAACGATCAGTTTGCGCGGGGTGTGGCTGAGGCTGAGGATGGTGTCGCTGTCATAGACGCGCGGGTGGTGGAAGTCGATGTCGGCCGGGCGATACGGGCGCGAGCCGGTGGCGATGATGATCTGCTTGGCGTTGAGCTTTTCGACCACTCCGTTGGGGCAGACCACTTCGATGGTCTGCTCGTCGGCGAAGCTGCCGGTGCCGAAGAACAGGTCGACACGGTTGCGAGCGTAGTAGCCGGTGCGCGAAGCGACCTGCTTGGCAATGACCTTTTCGGCGCTCTTGAGCACGTCCGGGAAGGAGAACCAGCGCGGCTCGCCGATGGCGCGGAACATCGGGTTGGTGTTGAACTGCATGATCTGCCGCACCGAGTGACGCAGTGCCTTGGACGGGATGGTGCCCAAGTGGGTGCAGTTGCCGCCGACCTGGCGACGGCTGTCGACCATCGCCACCTTGCGCCCTGCTTTGGCGGCGTTCATTGCCGCGCCTTCTCCGGCCGGGCCGGAACCCAGCACCACTACGTCGTAGTTGTAGACAGCCATGCGTACTCCTTCAGAACTGGCCCGCGAGTCACGGTGGCTCGCGGGGCGCGATCATGTCGCCGGGGCGCCATGAGAAAATTCGGTTGCAGTCTAATCAAGCGTGAACGCCGCGCACATTAACCCTTGGTCGCGTCGTAGGCCAATTTTGCCTGCACTACATGTGGTTCACCGATTCCCTGGCGATCATCCATCCTTGCGCTTTCACTCGCCTTTCATTGCCCGCGCAAACGCTGGGGTCGCTCGGGAGACGAAGCCACCCTCGGCCCGAGTCACCAATACGGCGGCAAGGTTATGGCTGACGGCGAAATCCCAGCCGCGCTCGGGGCCGAGAATCAGCAGCAGGGTCGAGAACCCGTCAGCCTTCAGCGCCGAGGCGTCGAGCACAGTGGCCGCAGCCAGGTCGTGCGCGACCGGGCGCCCGAGACGGGCATCGAAGGTGTGCGAATAGCGCCGGCCATTCTGCTCGAAATAGTGGCGATAGTCACCCGAGGTCGATACCGAAAGGCCATCCACCGGGATGACTTGGCGGGCGATCTGGCGGTCTTCACGGGGCAGCTCGAGGGCGATGCGCCACGGGCTGCCATCGGGTTTGCGGCCAACCGCCTTGAGCTCGCCGGTGGCTTCGGCGATGAAACTGCTGATGCCCATGGCCTGCAGGCGCTGGGCGATCAGGTCAACCGCGTGGCCGGCAGCGATGCTGTTGAAATCCAGCTCCACCGGGGCATCCTTGCACAATGCCTGGCCTTCGATGCGCAGGTGCTGGTAGCCCACGCGCAGGCGCGCCTGGGCCAGGGCTCGCGGGTCGGGCACCTGCTCGTGACGGGCCTGGGGGCCGAAGCCCCAGAGGTCGAGTAGCGGCTCAATAGTGAGGTCGAAGGCGCCGGCACTTTGCGCCGCCAACTGCTGGCCGAAGCGGACCAGGTCGAGCATGTCTGATGGCAAAGCCAGGCATTGATTGGTCGGCAGCTGGTTGAACTGGCTGACAGTGGAATCGCTGCGGTAGGTGGAATAGTGCTGGTCGATGTCCTGGAGGATGGTTTCGACGGCTGCCTGTACCTGGGCTGGGGCCGGGCCACCGGGGGCGCGGACGTACTGGATGCTGTAGCTGCTGCCCATGGTCGGGCCGCCCAGGCGCTCCAGGGTCGGGCCCTGGTTGCAGGCGGTGAGGAGCATCAGGATGAACAGGAGGGCTGTGCGCAAATTCGGGCTCTCGGTCGCCGACACTGGCCTCTTCGCGGGTAAACCCGCTCCCACAAGGTAGTGCACCGCCCTCAAGGACGCAGGCGAACCTGTGGGAGCGGGTTTACCCGCGAAGAGGCCAGTAGAGACAACATAAATGCTAGGCAAAAAAAACGGGAACCCGAAGGTTCCCGTTTTTTCATTGCCTTACAAGCGAATCAGCGTGGAAACGCTGGCGGGTTCACACCGGCCATGTCTTCCATCACACGAACCACCTGGCAGCTGTAACCGAATTCGTTGTCGTACCAAACGTACAGCACAACGCGGTTGTCGTTGGCGATGGTCGCCTCTGCGTCAACCACACCGGCGTGGCGCGAGCCGACGAAGTCGGTCGAAACCACTTCCTGCGAGCTGACGAAGTCGATCTGCTTGTGCAGCTCCGAGTGCATGGCCGTCTGGCGCAGGTACTCGTTGATCTCTTCGCGGGTGGTGGGCTTTTCCAGGTTCAGGTTCAGGATAGCCATCGAGACGTTCGGCGTCGGTACGCGAATCGCGTTGCCGGTCAGCTTGCCCTTCAGCACAGGCAGTGCCTTGGCGGCTGCAGTGGCGGCACCGGTCTCGGTGATAACCATGTTCAGCGGCGCGGCACGGCCACGGCGGCTGCCCTTGTGGAAGTTGTCGATCAGGTTCTGGTCGTTGGTGAACGAGTGAACGGTTTCGACGTGGCCGTTGACGATGCCGTACTTGTCGTTGACAGCCTTCAGCACCGGCACGATGGCGTTGGTGGTGCAGGAAGCAGCCGAGATGATCTTGTCATCGGCGGTGATTTCACCGTGGTTGATGCCGTGCACGATGTTCTTCAGCGCGCCCTTGCCAGGTGCGGTGAGGATCACGCGGGCAGCGCCCGGGCAGGCCAGGTGCTGGCCCAGGCCGTCGGCGTCACGCCATACACCGGTGTTGTCGACGATCAGCGCGTTGTCGATGCCGTACTGGGTGTAGTCGACTTCGCTCGGGTTCTTGGCGTAGATAACCTGGATCAGGTTGCCATTGGCGGTGATGGTGTTGTTGGCTTCGTCGATGGTGATGGTGCCATCGAACGGGCCGTGCACCGAGTCACGGCGCAGCAGGCTGGCACGCTTGACCAGGTCGTTCTCGGCGCCTTTGCGCACGACGATGGCACGCAGGCGCAGGCCGTCGCCACCACCGGTCTTCTCGATCAGGATGCGCGCCAGCAGGCGGCCGATGCGGCCGAAACCGTACAGGACGACGTCAGTGCCTTTACGGGCCGAAGCGTTCTGTTGGCCAACTACGTCAGCCAGCTCTTCACGCACGAACTGCTCGGCGCTGCGGCCGTTGCCTTCCTGCTTGAACTTGTTGGCCAGCTTGCCCAGGTCGACCGAAGCGGCGCCCAGTTTCAGCTCGCTCATGGCCTTGAGCAGAGGGAACGTCTCGTGGACAGACAGTTCGGTCTCGTCGGTCTGACGATGACGCGCAAAGCGGTGGGCTTTGAGGATCGAGATAACCGAACGGTTGATCAGGCTGCGGCCATAAATCGAGCTCACCACGTTGTTGTTGCGGTAGAGCTGACCGATAAGCGGGATCATCGCTTCAGCCAATGCTTCACGATCAATCCACTCACCAAGACACTGGTCGGGCTTCTGAGTCACGGGAACCTTCCACATGTAGGGACAGAAAAAAGGGGCTACATTATGACGCCCCAACGCGGAACGGGCAATGAGCGCCTGTCGCGGCAGCCAGAGCCAGTGTTCATGGCCTTTGGAGCCTGACAGCAGGCACCGGCACCGGTACAATCGGTGTCTTTGCCGCAACGCTTGGAGTGCAATCTCCCGTGTCAGTTCTGCGCCTACCGCAACTGTCGGCCACGGCCGGCAAACAAACCTGGGGCAACCTGCCCGGTGCCGCCCTCAGCCTTGCCATTGCCGAAGCCGCCAGCAGCGCTGGCCGCTTTACCCTGCTGCTGACCGCCGACAGCCAGGCCGCCGACCGTCTGGAACAGGAGCTGCGCTTCTTTGCCCCAGACCTGCCGGTGCTGCCCTTCCCCGACTGGGAAACCCTGCCCTACGACCTGTTCTCGCCGCACCAGGACATCATCTCCCAGCGCATTGCCAGCCTGTACCGGCTGCCGGAGCTGAGCCACGGCATTCTCGTCGTGCCGATCACCACCGCCCTGCACCGCCTGGCGCCAACCCGCTTCCTGCTGGGCAGCAGCCTGGTGCTGGACATCGGCCAGACCATCGACGTCGAGCAAATGCGCACGCGCCTCGAAGCCAGCGGCTACCGCTGCGTCGACACCGTTTATGAACATGGCGAATTCGCCGTGCGCGGCGCGCTGATCGACCTGTACCCCATGGGCAGCAAGCTGCCCTACCGCATCGACCTGTTCGATGACGAAATCGAGACGCTGCGCACCTTCGACCCCGAGACCCAGCGCTCGATCGACAAGGTCGACTCGGTGCGCCTGCTGCCGGCGCGCGAATTTCCGATGCAAAAAGAGGAAGTGACCCGCTTCAAGGCGCGCTTCCGCGAACGCTTTGACGTCGACTTCCGCCGCAGCGCGATCTTCCAGGACCTGGCCAGCGGCATCATTCCCGCCGGCATCGAGTACTACCTGCCGCTGTTCTTCGAAGACACCTCGACGCTGTTCGACTACCTGCCCAGCGACACCCAGGTGTTTTCCCTGCCGGGCGTCGAGCAGGCCGCCGAGCACTTCTGGAACGACGTGCGCGGGCGCTACGAAGACCGCCGTGGCGACCTGAGCCGCCCGCTGCTGCCGCCTGCAGAGCTGTTCCTGCCGGTGGAAGACTGTTTCGCCCGGCTCAAGCAATGGCCGCGGGTGGTGGTCAGCGCCGAAGACGTCGAGGCTGGCGCCGGCCGTGAACGCTTCCCGGCACGCCCCCTGCCCGAACTTGCCATCGAGGCCAAGGCCAACCAGCCACTGGCGGCGCTGTCCAGCTTCCTTGACCAGTTCCCTGGCCGCGTACTGTTTACCGCCGAGTCTGCGGGCCGTCGCGAAGTGCTGCTGGAACTGCTCGAACGCCTGAAACTGCGCCCGCACACCGTCGAAGGCTGGACCGACTTCATCACCGGCTCCGAGCGGCTGGCGATCACCATTGCCCCGCTTGACGAAGGCCTGGTGCTGGACGACCCGGCCCTGGCCCTGATCGCCGAGAGCCCGCTGTTCGGCCAGCGCGTGATGCAGCGCCGGCGGCGCGACAAGCGCGGCGAGACCGCCAACGATGCGGTGATCAAGAACCTCACCGAACTGCGCGAAGGCGCACCGGTGGTGCACATCGACCATGGCGTGGGCCGCTACCTGGGCCTGGCTACCCTGGAAATCGACGGCCAGGCCGCCGAGTTCCTCACCCTGGAATACGCCGAGGGCGCCAAGCTGTACGTGCCGGTGGCCAACCTGCACCTGATCGCCCGCTACACCGGCAGCGATGACGCCCTGGCACCGCTGCACCGGCTCGGCTCCGAGGCCTGGCAGAAGGCCAAGCGCAAGGCCGCCGAACAGGTGCGCGATGTCGCCGCTGAGCTGCTCGACATCTATGCCCGCCGTGCCGCGCGCAAGGGCTACGCCTTTGCCGACCCTGCTGCCGACTACGCCACCTTCAGTGCCGGGTTCCCCTTCGAAGAAACCCCCGACCAGCAGAACGCCATCGAAGCCGTACGCGCCGACATGCTCGCGGCCAAGCCGATGGACCGCCTGGTGTGCGGCGACGTGGGCTTCGGCAAGACCGAAGTGGCCATGCGCGCGGCCTTCATCGCCGTGCACAGCGGCCGCCAGGTGGCGGTGCTGGTGCCCACTACCCTGCTGGCCCAACAGCACTACAACAGCTTCCGCGACCGCTTCGCCGACTGGCCGGTAACCGTCGAAGTGATGAGCCGTTTCAAATCGGCCAAGGAAGTCGCCAGCGCCGCTGCGGACCTGGCTGAAGGCAAGATCGACATCCTCATCGGCACCCACAAGCTGCTGCAGGACGATGTGCGCTTCAAGGACCTGGGCCTGGTAGTGATCGACGAAGAGCACCGCTTTGGCGTACGCCAGAAGGAACAGCTCAAAGCCCTGCGCAGCGAGGTGGACATTCTCACCCTGACCGCCACGCCGATTCCGCGCACCCTGAACATGGCCGTGGCCGGCATGCGCGACCTGTCGATCATCGCCACGCCGCCCGCCCGACGCCTGTCGGTGCGCACCTTCGTCATGGAACACAACAACAGCACGGTCAAAGAAGCCCTGCTGCGTGAACTGCTGCGCGGCGGCCAGGTGTATTACCTGCACAACGACGTGAAAACCATCGAGAAGTGCGCTGCAGACCTTGCCGAACTGGTCCCGGAAGCGCGTATCGGCATCGGCCACGGCCAGATGCGCGAGCGCGAGTTGGAACAGGTGATGAGCGACTTCTACCACAAGCGCTTCAACGTGCTGATCGCTTCGACCATCATCGAGACCGGCATCGACGTGCCAAGCGCCAACACCATTGTCATCGAGCGCGCCGACAAGTTTGGCCTGGCCCAGCTGCACCAGCTGCGTGGCCGGGTCGGCCGCAGCCACCACCAGGCCTACGCCTACCTGCTGACGCCAGCGCGGCAAAAAGTCAGCAGCGATGCCGAGAAGCGTCTGGAAGCCATCGCCAACACCCAGGACCTGGGGGCAGGCTTCGTGCTGGCCACCAACGACCTGGAAATCCGCGGCGCTGGCGAACTGCTGGGCGAAGGCCAAAGCGGGCAGATCCAGGCGGTCGGTTTCACCCTCTACATGGAAATGCTCGAACGCGCGGTCAAGGCCATCCGCAAGGGTGCCCAGCCAAACCTCGAACAGCCACTGGGTGGCGGCCCGGAGATCAACCTGCGCCTGCCGGCCCTGATCCCCGAGGGCTACCTGCCCGATGTGCATGCACGCCTGATCCTCTACAAGCGCATCGCCTCGGCCGCCGACGAAGAAGGCCTCAAGGACTTGCAAGTCGAGATGATCGACCGCTTCGGCCTGCTGCCGGAGCCAACCAAAAACTTGATGCGCCTGACCTCGCTCAAGCTGCAGGCGGAAAAGCTCGGCATCAAGAAAGTCGATGCTGGCCCCAACGGCGGCAAGCTTGAGTTCGAGGCCGAGACACCGGTCGACCCGCTGACCCTGATCAAGCTGATCCAGGGCCAGCCCAAACGCTACAAGTTCGAAGGCGCCACCCAGTTCCGCTTCCTGGTACCGATGGAACGCCCCGACGAACGTTTCAACACCCTTGAGGCGCTGTTCGAGCGCCTGACCCCACAGTCTGCCTAAGGAAGATCCATGCGTGCCATCCGTTGCCTGACCCTGCTGCTGGCGCTGTTCGCGCCAGCCGCCTTCGCCGAAGGCCTGTATCAGGTAGAAATGATCCTGGTGCGGCAAAACAGCGTCCCCGCCTTCACCAGCCCGTTCGCCCCCGAAGACTGGAGCGCCGGTGCGCCGCGCCTGGACAAGGCCGCCGAACGCCCACTGGGGCTGGACGATGAAACCACCCGCCTGCAAGCCACCGCCGACTACACCGTGCTGATGCACAAGGCCTGGCAGCAGCAGGTCGGCAGCGAACCCAGCCGCATCGCCCTGGGCGAAGGCGAAGAGCAGTTCGGCCACTTCCCCATCGAAGGCAACCTGAGCATCGCCGAAGGCCGCTTCATCGCGGTGGAGGCCAACTTCTGGGTCAACCAGCTCGACGGCAACGGTAGCGTGCTGCGCAGCGAGCAATTCAAGCAGAGCAACAGCAACGTGAAGGGCGGCCAGCTGACGTTCCTCGACGGCGGGCACCTTGCGGTGCTGTTGAAGGTGACGCCGGCCGGGATGCGCAAGCTGCCAGAGATGGACCCGGAGATGATGGAGCAGTGATGTGAGCGAGACCGATGCGCAGTTCTTTATCCGGGGGCTTGACACCTGGAGGTTCGCGTTTGACCGCACTACGCTGCAACGCGGCTTCGACTATGCAGAGGAAGGCAGGAGTGAAATCGTATCGATCCTGGACCTGACCATCCGCGCGCAGTGCATAGGCTCTGGCGGCCGCGCCTACTATCAACGCATCACGCTGGACTTGAGCGATGATAGCTTTGAGTGCGAGGGCACTTGCTCGTGCCCGGTCGGTAACAATTGCAAGCACTGTGCAGCGGCGCTCTATCTGCTTGAACGTGGCCCGGACTGGGTCGAAGGCACACCTGACGAACCCCTTGCCGTTACGCCAGCAGCGCAGCAGTCCCTAGAACTGCCCCCCGAACTCGCACATTGGGTCGAGGCCTTGGAAGTACCGGCAGCCCTTGCCACAGAACCCGCCAAGCGCAAAGGCCCTGCACTCTACTACGTGGTGAGCAACGACCATGGCCAGTGCATGCTCAGCGTGTTCAAAGGTACCCGGCAGCCCGATGACAGCTTGAAGCTGGGCCGGCCCAGTTCGATGCCCGAGCTCATCTACTACACACCCAAGTACGTGACCGATGAAGACTTGCGTGCGCTGCGGCTGATCGATGCCCTCAGCAAGGATTACAGCCTGCCCGTCGCACGCCTGGAAGGCAAAAAGGGCGCCGAACTCTACGAGTATGCCCTCGCCACCGGCCGCTTGCTGTATGGCCAACAGCAGAAACCCCTGGCCCAAGGCCCCGACCTGCACGCCGAATTTCGTTGGGTTCGGCTGGACAACGGCAGCTACCGCGGCGCCTGGCACCATGCTGAAAATACCCACATGCTGGCACTGCCGGTCGACCCCCTCTATTACGTCGACCCACACAGCGGGCAGACCGGCAAACTGCTGCATGACCTTGACCCGTTCATTGCCAGCCAACTGGCCAGCGCCCCGACGGTTCCCGAGCACCTGATCATCCCCCTGAGCCATCGCTTGAACGCATTGAACCGCCAGGTTCCGACCCCCACCAAGGTCCGTAGCGAGCAGATCGACACGATCGAGCCTCGCCCTCACCTGACCCTGGGCAGCCTCGAGTACAGCGCCTACATGCCCAAGACCGGCCGCATGCAGCGCCAGATGCAGCACCGCGCCGCGCTGTCGTTCGACTACGATGGCCTGCGCGCCAGCGGCAACGACGACAAACCGTTGACCCGCCTGGTGGATGCCACCAGCCAGCGCATTCGCCGCCAGCCCAAGGCCGAACAGGCGCTGCGCAAGACGCTACGCGACCTCGGCTTCAAGGCCGCCACCCGGCAGAGCAAGGCCCTGCCCGACAGTGCGGGCGAGATGCACCAACTGCCTGATGACGAGGCCTGGCTGCACTTCGCCCGCAACGGCTTGGCACAACTGCGTGAAGCCGGCTGGGTGATCGACATCCACCGCGATTTTTCCTTCAACCTGCACGAGGTGGACGACTGGTACGCCAGCATCGACGAAGCCCCCGGGCATGAATGGTTCGATCTGGAACTGGGCATCGTGGTCGATGGCCAGCGCCACAGCCTGCTGCCGATCGTGCTGCAGTTGCTGCGCAGCAACCCGGAGCTGCTGCGCGCCAGCGAACTGGCCCGGCGCAGTGACGACGAACACTTGCTGATCGACCTTAACCGCGGCCGCCTCGACAGCCCCGCGCTGCGCGTCGCCCTGCCCTACGGCCGGATCAAGGCGGTGATGGGCACCCTTGGCGAGCTCTACCTGCATGAAGACGCCGCCGGCCCTTCACTGCGCCTGGACCGGGCCGATGCCGCGCGCCTGAACGAGCTCGATCACCTGCCGCTGCACTGGGAAGGCGGCGCGCACGTGCGCGACCTGGGCAAGCGCCTGCGTGACGCACGCGACCTGCAGGTCGAACCGCCCGCACAACTGAACGCGGCCCTGCGCCCTTATCAGCAACAAGGCCTGAACTGGTTACAAGCCCTGCGCGAAATGGGCACGGGCGGCATCCTCGGCGACGACATGGGCCTGGGCAAGACGCTGCAAACCCTGGCTCACCTGTTGCTGGAGAAACAGTCCGGCCGCCTGACCACTCCCGCCCTAGCGGTGATGCCGACCAGCCTGATACCCAACTGGCTCGACGAGGCCAAACGCTTTGCCCCCGACCTGCGCGTGGTGGC
This sequence comes from Pseudomonas sp. 5.2, assembly GCF_059025405.1. NCBI lineage: Bacteria > Pseudomonadati > Pseudomonadota > Gammaproteobacteria > Pseudomonadales > Pseudomonadaceae > Pseudomonas > Pseudomonas sp. 5.2. Next base: position 28,085 of record NZ_JBYBHH010000020.1, on the reverse strand, counting down.
ACTGCAGGGCCCAGGGCGCAGCAAGCATTTCGCCACGCTGCACGACTACGACCTGGTGCTCACCACCTATGCCCTCGTGCCCCGCGACCTCGAACACTTGCGTACGCAGCACTGGCACGTGCTGGTGCTCGACGAGGCGCAGAACATCAAAAGCAGCACCAGCAAAGCCGCCCTCGCCGTCTGCGAGTTGCAGGCCGAGCAGCGCCTGTGCCTGACCGGTACGCCGATGGAAAACAACCTCGGCGAGCTGTGGTCGATCTTCCACTTCCTGATGCCGGGCTGGCTGGGCGACCTCAAGCGCTTCAACCAGGATTACCGCACCCCGATCGAACGCCGCGGCGACGCCGAACGCATGGCCCACCTGGTCAGCCGCATCCGCCCATTCCTGCTGCGCCGCACCAAGGAACAGGTGGCCACCGAACTGCCCGCCAAGACCGAGATGGTGCACTGGGTCGAGCTCAGCGATGCCCAGCGCGATACCTACGAGGCAGTGCGGGTGGCAATGGACAAGAAAGTGCGCGACGAAATCGCCCGCAACGGCGCCTCGCGCAGCCAGATTGTCATCCTTGACGCCCTGCTCAAGTTACGCCAGGTGTGCTGCGACCTGCGCCTGGTGAAGGGCGTCGAGACCAAGGGCAACCAGGCCGATAAAGGCAAGCTCGGCGCCCTGCTGGAAATGCTCGAAGAGCTGCTCAGTGAAGGCCGGCGGGTACTGTTGTTCTCCCAATTCACCTCGATGCTGGCACTGATCGAGCAAGAACTGCAAAAGCGCAAGGTGCGTTACAGCCTGCTGACCGGCGACACCCGCGACCGCCGCACGCCGGTGCAAGCGTTCCAGCAGGGTGACAGCGAAGTGTTCCTGATCAGCCTCAAGGCGGGTGGCACCGGGTTGAACCTAACGGCTGCGGACACGGTGATCCACTTCGACCCTTGGTGGAACCCGGCCAGCGAAAACCAGGCCACCGACCGCGCCTACCGCATCGGCCAGGACAAACCGGTGTTCGTGTTCAAGCTGATTACCCGCGGCACGGTGGAAGAGAAGATTCAGCTGTTGCAGCAAGAGAAGGCGGCCCTGGCGGCAAGCCTGCTCGATGGCGGGCAGGCCGGGCAGTGGCGGCTGGGAGATGATGAGATCGAGGCGCTGTTTGCCCCCTTGCCAGGGAAGCGCGGCCGTTAAGCGCTTGTGAGCACTCTCTGTAGGAGCAGCCTTGCGCTGCGAAGAGGCCGGTGACAACACCCTTGATCTTCGCTGTTGTTACCGCCGCCTTCGCAGCACAAGGCTGCTCCTACCGGGAAGTGGGTAAATCCGGCCTACCGTCAAATACGGCCGGATCAGTCAATCGACCAGCTGCGCCTCGCGCAACGCCCCCAACGCCTCCAGCCAACGCGGCTGCTGGCGATAATCGGTGCGCGCAAAGCCCTGCCCCTGCATCCGCGCAATGCGCGGCGAAGGCTTGACCTTCAGCCGCTGCGCCGCACTCAGTGCCAGCTCTGCCGCCGCCCGGTCGTTGCACACCAGGCCCATGTCGCAGCCAGCACTCAAAGCTGCTTCGATGCGGTTGGCGGCATCCCCGACCACGTGCGCACCGGCCATGGACAGGTCGTCACTGAAAATCACCCCATCAAAGCCCAGCTCACCGCGCAGGATGTCCTGCAGCCAACGCCGCGAGAAGCCGGCGGGCTGGTTGTCGACCTGCGGGTAGATCACGTGGGCCGGCATCACCGCTGCCAGCTGGCCGCTGAGCCGGGTGAACGGCACCAGGTCCGCCTGGCGCAACTGTTCAAGGCTGCGCTCGTCCGTGGGGATGGCCACGTGCGAGTCGGCCTCGGCCCAACCGTGCCCCGGGAAGTGCTTGCCGCAGGCCGCCATGCCCGCAGCGTTCATGCCGCGAATGAAGGCCGCCGCCAGCTGCGTGGCGCGCTGTGGGTCACCCTCGAAGGCGCGGCTGCCGACCACCGCACTGCGCTGGTGGTCCAGGTCGAGCACCGGGGCGAAGCTCAGGTCCAGGCCTACCGCCAGCACCTCGGTGGCCATCAACCATCCGCACTGCTCCGCCAGGTAATCGGCGTTGTCGTTGTCGGCCAGCGCACGCATGGCCGGCAGGCGCACGAAGCCTTGGCGCAGGCGCTGCACACGGCCGCCTTCCTGGTCGACGGCCAGGATCAAGTCGGGGCGAATCGCGCGAATGGACGCGCACAGTTCGCGCACCTGGCGCGGGCTGTCGATATTGCGGGCAAAGATGATCAGGCCGGCCACTTCATGTTGGCGCAGCAGGTGACGGTCTTCGGCGGTCAGCCATTTACCGGCGATGTCCACCATCAAGGAGCCTTGCAGGCTGACGGTCATGGGAAATCCTTCATTGAAGACTTAAAGAAGCCCACTGGGGGCAAGCCGCCTCTTCGATGCGCACCCGGCAATGGGCCGGCACGCGGTCGAACAGGCCAAGCAAATCGGTGTTGTGCAGGCGTATGCAGCCATGGGACAGCGGCACGCCCAAAGGTTCGGTCTCAGGTGTGCCATGCAAGTAGATATAGCGGCGGAACGTGTCGACGGCGCCGAGGCGGTTGACGCCCGGCTCGCAGCCGCTGAGCCAGAGGATACGGGTGAGGACCCAGTCCCGCCCGGGAAACCGCTCATGTAACTCAGGCGACCAGACCTCACCGGTCCAGCGCCGGCTACGCAACACCGCGTTCAGCGGCAGGCCCGCGCCAATTTTCGCCCGTACCTGATGCAGGCCACGCGGCGTGCAGCCCGATCCATTGCGCTCGCCGGCGCCGTTACGCGCCGTGGACACCGCCAGGCGCAGGCACAAGCGGCCCTGGGCGAACCCATAGAGGCATTGGTCGGCAAGGGAGATGTGCAATAGATCGAGATCGGGCATGGGCGCTAGCTTAGCCGAAGCGCCCTGCCCCGCCCAGCCTTCAGGCCTTGGCGGTGGCTGTGCTGCTGGTCTTGCTGCGCGGGCGCAGTTGGGCGGCTGCCATGGCTTCGTCGGTGACCCCGCTGTCAGCGCGCATGCCTGCTGCCAGGAACGGCACCATCAGGCGCATGACCTGTTCGATCGAGGTATTGATGCCAAAATCGGTTTCGGCGATGGCGCGCAACGCCTTGATGCCGGACATGCTGAACGCTGCAGCGCCGAGCATGAAGTGCACGCGCCAGAACAGCTCCAGCGGCGGAACCCGTGGCGCGGCTTCGTTGACCAGCAGCATGTAGCGGCGGAACACCTTGCCGTACATGTCTTCCAGGTAACGCCGCAGGTGCCCCTGGCTCTGGCTGAAAGCCAGCCCCAGCAGGCGCATGAAGATAGACAGGTCATTGTTGCTGCGCGGCTGCACGGCCAGGGCCTGCTCGACGAGCATTTCGAGCAGCTCTTCGAGGCTGGGCTTTTGCTCCGGGCGCGCCTGGCGACGCTCGAGTTCACGTTCGAGGCTGGCACAGAAAGGGCCGAGGAAACGCGAGAAGACCGCCTGGATAAGGGCCTTTTTGGAACCGAAGTGGTAGTTGACCGCAGCCAGGTTCACCCCGGCCTTGCTGGTGATCAACCGCAACGAGGTTTCAGCGAAGCCTCTTTCCGCGAACAGCTGCTCGGCAGCATCGAGAATGCGTTCAACGGTTTCCGATTGGGCCATGATTATTCCGCCAGACAAACAGGTGTTTGAAACATACGTTTCAGGCCTGCGTCTGTCAAGGCTCGGTGACTGGGCGGTCGCCATTTAAAAACGCCAATGACCGCGCTGCAAGCGCCATTCTCGCTGTTTCTTCGTACAGGGTGCTTGCAGCTCATCCAGTACTGTATATAATCCCAGTCACTGTATAAAAAGACAGAGCGCTCACCATGTTGAAACTGACGCCACGCCAAGCTGAAATTCTCGCGTTCATCAAACGTTGCCTTGAAGACAACGGCTTTCCACCGACACGCGCTGAAATCGCTCAGGAGCTGGGCTTCAAATCGCCCAACGCCGCCGAAGAGCACCTGAAGGCCCTTGCTCGCAAAGGCGCCATCGAGATGACCCCCGGCGCATCCCGCGGCATCCGTATCCCCGGGTTCGAGGCCAAGGCCGACGAAAGCGGCCTGCCGATCATCGGCCGGGTCGCAGCGGGCGCACCGATCCTCGCTGAGCAGCACATCGAGCAATCCTGCAACATCAACCCTGCCTTCTTCCACCCTCGCGCCGACTATCTGCTCCGCGTGCACGGCATGAGCATGAAGGATGTCGGCATCTTCGACGGTGACCTGCTGGCAGTGCACACCTGCCGCGAAGCCCGCAATGGCCAGATCGTCGTCGCCCGCATCGGTGACGAAGTGACCGTCAAGCGCTTCAAGCGCGAAGGCACCAAGGTCTGGCTGGTTGCCGAAAACCCCGAATTCGCCCCCATCGAAGTCGACCTGAAAGAACAGGAGCTGGTGATCGAGGGCTTGAGCGTCGGCGTCATACGCCGCTGATCCAGGAGGCGCCATGCAGCAGTTCATTCACGCACCCGAGCAAGCCCAGTTGCCATTGTTCGAAGCATTCCTTGCCCAGCCCATTCTGCCGGGCCTGAAGGCCAGCGAGCAGACGCGCAAGAGCAGCCACCCCGAGCTGTTCAGCGAGCTGTCACTGCGCGGCGCTGCCGAGCATTGCCAGAGCCTGTTGGCCCCGGTCCTGCGCGAACTGAGCGAAGAGGAAGACGCCCGCTGGCTGACCCTGATCGCCCCACCCTCGAGCCTGACCCAGGCCTGGTTGCGCGATGCCGGCCTCAACCGCGAACGCATCCTGCTGCTGCACCCTCGTGGCAATCAGAGCCCGCTGCAACTGACCTGCGAAGCGCTGCGCCTTGGCCGCAGCCACACCGTGGTCAGCTGGCTTGGCAGCGTCAATGCCAGTGCACGTCAACTGCTGCTGCGCTCAGCCAGCACCGGAAACGCACAAAGCCTGAACATCCGCCTCGGCTGATGTTCAGGCTTTGCCTGTTACTTCAAAAGCACTGATACCACGCAACGCGATCAATGCAGAACGCGAGGGCCTTCGTCGCGTTCGAGCTCGCCGTCCATCAGGCGACCGGCCATCTGCACGCCGACACTGAGCATGGCCTTGGCCACTTCTACATGCTGACCCTGCAGGAACGCCTTGGCGTCTTCCGAGAAATCCAGGGTTACCAGAGAGCCCTCATCCTCCGCACGACGCAGTTCGATCCGGCCATCAGGCAACTCGACAATTTCCAGAAAAGACGTAGACATATAAGGCTGTTCTCCACGAAAGGCCAGTATTGTATCAGCCGCAGCGGCTATCAGCACTCACTCAACGCGTCACGGAAACGTCTCACCAAGCTTTTAAGGTTGCTGCGCCAGCTTTCCAGTTCTTCACGCGACAGCGCAGGCTGCTCGGGCTCATCGAGGTTGACGGCCTGAATCAGCGGCTGGGTGACATCGGTTTTAGGCGTTTTTTTCGCGACCGGTGGTCGGAACAAATCGGCATAAGCACTCAGCATTTGCGCCAGCCAGGTTTCGCGCTGACGGGCCAATTCCAGCAGCTCGGCCACCTCGGGGATAGCGATGCCATTCAGCGCATCGCCTTCAAGCAGTTGTTCGACACTCGACGCCGTTGGTAGGCGGTAGTAGCCACCAATTTCATGGCACAGGCCCAGAAGCGCGCCGTACAAGTGGAACAGCGCCGATTCGCGTTCGGCCTGGACCAAGCCCTGAGCGTTCATGGCTTGGCCCTGTTCGGCTTTGGCCATGGACTCGAGGGCGAGGCCGGCGAAGAACAGTTTCTGGTTGGTGCGGGTGTAGAGTTCCTGGGCCATCTCGAGTGACCTCCCTAAAGGCTGGTAAGCGATTAGGATCAGTTTCAGGGATGGCCTGGCTGGCCGCAAGCTGAATGTCGCATAAACAACTGGGGCCGCTTTGCGCCCCATCGCCGGCAAGCAGGCTCCTACAGGGGGAGCGCCACCGTTGAAATGGCGCTGCACCTGTGGGAGCCGGCTTGCCGGCGATGGGGCGCAAAGCGGCCCCCGTTCAATGCCAATCAGCGCTTGTCTTCAACCTTCCACGCATTGCCGTCGTAGAACGCCTTCCACCCCGTCGGCTTGCCATCGACCTCGGACTGCACGTACTGCTCCTTGGTCTTGCGGCTGTAGCGAATCACCGCTGGGCGGCCTTCCGGGTCCTTCTGCGGGGCATCGCAGAGGAAGTGGTACTTCGGATCGATCTCATGCTTGTGCGGGACGATCTCCAGCACCAGCGGCGCACGGGTCTCGCGGTTTTTCGGGAACTGGCTGGCCGCCAGGAACAACCCCGAAGCACCGTCGCGCAACACATAGGTGTCATCGACCTTCTCGCACTTCAGCTCTGGCATTTCCACCTTGTCCATCTTCGGTGGCGCCGCCTCACCGCTTTTGAGCAGCTTGCGGGTGTTCTTGCAGGCAGGGTTGGTGCAACCGAAGAACTTGCCGAAACGGCCAGTCTTGAGCTGCATCTCGCTGCCACACTTGTCGCACTCCAGGCTCGGCCCTTCGTAGCCCTTGATGCGGTAGCTGCCCTCTTCGATCTCGTAGCCCGCACAATCCGGGTTGTTACCACAGATGTGCAGCTTGTGCTTCTCGTCCAGCAGGTAAGCGTCCATCGCCGTGGCGCAGATCGGGCAACGGTGCTTGCCCAACAGCACGCGGGATTCCGATTCACCCTCGTCATCCGCGGCAATCTCGTCACCTGGCACCAGGTTGACGGTTGCCTTGCAACGTTCCTTGGGCGGCAGGCTGTAGCCCGAGCAACCGAGGAACACGCCGGTGGAGGCGGTACGAATCATCATCGGGCGGCCACATTCCTTGCACGGAATGTTGGTCATGGTCGGCTGGTTGGCACGCATGCCGTTTTCGGCCGACTCGGCCGTCTGCAGCTTTTTGCTGAAGTCGCCGTAGAACTCGTCGAGCACGTTCTTCCAGTCACGCTCGCCCTGGGCCACGTCGTCGAGGTTCTCTTCCATGCCGGCGGTGAAGCCGTAGTCCATCAGGTTGGAGAAGCTCTCGGACAGGCGCTCGGTGACGATGTCGCCCATCTTCTCGGAATAGAAGCGGCGGTTGTGCAACGTCACATAGCCACGGTCCTGGATGGTCGAGATGATCGCCGCGTAGGTCGACGGGCGACCGATGCCGCGCTTTTCCATTTCCTTGACCAGGCTGGCTTCAGTGAAGCGCGCTGGCGGCTTGGTGAAGTGCTGGCTCGGGTCGATCTGGATCAGCTTGAGCGCTTCACCCTGGACCATTTCCGGCAGCACATCGTCTTCGCCAGGCTTGCTCTGTTGCGGCAGCACGCGGGTGTAACCGTCGAACTTGAGGATACGGCCCTTGGCACGCAGCTCGAAGTCGCCAGCCGCCACCGTGACGCTGGTGGACAGGTACTGCGCCGGCGGCATCTGGCAGGCGAGGAACTGGCGCCAGATCAGCTCGTACAGGCGCTCTGCATCGCGCTCCATGCCGCTGAGCTTGGTCGGATGGGTGTTGACGTCAGAAGGACGAATCGCTTCGTGCGCCTCCTGGGCGCCTTCCTTGCTGCCATACACCAGCGGGTTTTCCGGCAGGTACTGCTTGCCGAACTCGCGCTCGATGTAGCTGCGCGCCATGTCCAGGGCATCGGCCGACAGGTTGGTGGAGTCGGTACGCATGTAGGTGATGTAACCCGCTTCGTACAGACGCTGGGCCATCATCATGGTTTTCTTCACGCCAAAGCCCAGGCGGTTGCTCGCGGCCTGCTGCAAGGTGGACGTGATGAACGGCGCCGAAGGCTTGCTGCTGGTCGGGCGGTCTTCACGCTTGACCACGCTGTAGCTGGAAGCCTTGAGCTTCTCCAGCGCTGCCATGGCCTGTGCTTCGTTGAGTGGCTTGAAGGCCTCGCCTTTCTCGCGCGCCACTTCGAAACGCACCTTGGCGTTCTTGGCGGTGCCCAGGTCGGCGTGGATCTCCCAGTACTCTTCGGGGATGAAGGCACGGATCTCGCGCTCGCGCTCGACCACCAGCTTCACCGCGACCGACTGTACACGGCCTGCAGACAGGCCACGGGCGATCTTGGCCCACAGCAGTGGCGAAACCATGTAGCCCACCACGCGATCGAGGAAGCGCCGCGCCTGCTGGGCGTTGACGCGGTCGATGTCCAGCTCGCCCGGTTGCGAGAAGGCCTCTTGAATGGCCTTCTTGGTAATTTCGTTGAACACCACGCGCTTGTAGCGGGTGTCGTCACCACCGATGGCTTCGCGCAGGTGCCATGCAATGGCCTCCCCTTCGCGGTCCAAGTCGGTTGCGAGGTAGATGGTGTCAGCATCCTTGGCCAGGCGGCGCAGCTCTTCGATCACCTTTTCCTTGCCAGGCAGGATCTCGTACTTGGCCTTCCAGCCGTGGTCGGGGTCGACACCCATGCGTGCCACCAGCTGGCGGCGTGCCTTTTCTTTCGGCGAAAGGGCCGGCGCCTCACCCGCAGCCTTACCACGCTTGGCGGCCGGCTCTTTGCTAGCGCTGGCCGAACCGCTGGTGGGGAGGTCTCGGATATGGCCGATACTCGACTTCACCACGTACTGGTTGCCCAGGTACTTGTTGATGGTCTTGGCCTTGGCCGGGGATTCCACAATGACCAGCGATTTGCCCATGGATCGGAGTATTCCTGAATCTGAAGATGAAAAACGCGTCAGGTGCCAGACGCGGCACCGCTATATATAGTGGCAAAACAGTGAGGTCAAGCGCGGTCGATCACTCGTGCGACTTGGCCAGCAGCCCAGGCAACCCTTCTTCGGCCTTGACCAAAGCAAAGCGTGGCACCTGCTCGCCGTCAACCTCGACGGACTCCTGGAACATCGAAAGAGGCCGTACCCAGAACCCGTATTCACCATACAGGCATTGGTAGAAGACCATCCACTCTTCAGTTTCGGAGTGCTGCGCAACACTGAAGACACGGTACTCAGGCCCCTTGTAGTGCCGGTATACGCCTGGCTGTATCTGCATGTCGCTCACCCTTTTTAATAAAACCTTTAAAAAACAAAACCGGGGCACAAGGCCCCGGCTGCTGTCCCGCGACGCGATCAGACGCGTTCGAAGACAGTGGTGATGCCCTGGCCGAGGCCGACGCACATGGTCGCCACCCCCAGAGTACCGCCATTCTGCTTCATGACGTTGAGCAGGGTGCCGGAAATACGTGCACCCGAGCAACCGAACGGGTGGCCCAAAGCAATGGCGCCGCCGTGCAGGTTAACCTTCTCATCCATCTTGTCGAGCACTTTCAAGTCTTTCAACACAGGCAAGGCTTGTGCGGCGAAGGCTTCGTTGAGCTCGATGAAGTCGATATCGGCCATGCTCAGGCCGGCACGCTTGAGGGCTTTCTGGGTCGATGGCACCGGGCCGTAGCCCATGATTGCCGGGTCGACACCGGCCACGGCCATGGCGCGAATCACCGCCAATGGCTGGATGCCCAGGTCCATGGCGCGCTGGCCAGACATGACGATCATGCACGAAGCACCGTCGGTGATCTGCGACGAAGTACCCGCGGTGACGGTGCCACCTTTCGGGTTGAACGCAGGCTTCAGCGACGCCAGCCCTTCGAGGGTGGTTTCCGGGCGAATGGTCTCGTCGAAATCGAAGACCTTCAGGAAGCCATTCTCGTCATAGCCCTGCATCGGGATGATCTCGTCCTTGAACTTGCCTTCGACCGTCGCCTTGTGAGCAAGCTGGTGCGAACGCAGGCCGAACAGATCCTGCTGTTCACGGCTGATACCGTGCATTTTGCCGAGCATCTCTGCAGTCAGGCCCATCATCCCGGAAGCCTTGGCAGCATGCAAGGACAGGTGCGGGTTAGGGTCGACGCCATGCATCATGCTGACGTGGCCCATGTGCTCGACGCCGCCAACCACGAATACATCGCCGTTGCCGGTCATGATCGCCTGGGCGGCGGTGTGCAGCGCACTCATCGACGAGCCGCACAGGCGGCTGACGGTCTGCGCCGCCGAGGTGTGCGGGATCGGTGTCATCAGCGACGCCATGCGGGCAATGTTCCAGCCCTGCTCCAGGGTCTGGTTGACGCAGCCCCAGATCACGTCCTCGACTTCTTTTGGGTCGACCTTGCCGTTGCGTTCCAGCAGTTTGGTGATCAGGTGCGCAGACATGTCTTCGGCGCGGGTGTTGCGGTGCATGCCACCCTTGGAGCGGCCCATTGGCGTGCGACCGAAGTCGACAATCACCACGTCTCTTGGATTCAGGCTCATATCAAATCTCTCGCTCTACGCTCAGTTGAAGAAGCGCTGGCCATTTTTGGCCATTTCGCGCAGCTTCGCGGTCGGGTGGTACAGCGGCCCCAGGTCAGCGTACTGATCGGCCAGGGCGACGAATTCGGCGACACCGATCGCGTCGATGTAGCGCAATGCACCGCCACGGAAGGGAGGGAAACCAATGCCGTAGACCAGGCCCATGTCGGCTTCGGCGGCGGTTTCGACGATGCCGTCTTCCAGGCAACGCACGGTCTCCAGGCACAGCGGGACCATCATCCAGTTGATGATGTCTTCGTCAGTGACTTCACGCTGCTCGAACACGATCGGCTTGAGCACGTCGAGCACGGCGGCGTCGAACACCTTCTTCGGCTTGCCACGCTTGTCGGTCTCGTAGGCGTAGAAGCCCTTGCCGTTCTTCTGGCCCAGGCGGTTGGCCTCGTACAGGGCGTCTACCGCCGAACGGCGCTCGTCCTTCATGCGGTCCGGGAAGCCTTCGGCCATGACGTCGCGGCCATGGTGGCCGGTGTCGATGCCGACCACGTCCATCAGGTAGGCAGGGCCCATGGGCCAGCCGAACTTCTCCATGACCTTGTCGATGCGCACGAAGTCGACGCCAGCGCTGACCAGCTTGGCGAAACCGCCGAAGTACGGGAACAGCACGCGGTTGACCAGGAAGCCCGGGCAGTCGTTGACCACGATTGGGTTCTTGCCCATTTTCTTGGCGTACGCCACGGTGGTGGCAACCGCCACTTCACTGGACTTCTCGCCGCGAATGACTTCGACCAGCGGCATCATGTGCACCGGGTTGAAGAAGTGCATGCCGACGAAGTTTTCTGGGCGCTTGAGCGCTTTGGCCAGCAGGTTGATGGAGATGGTCGAGGTGTTGGAGGCGAGGATGGCATCCTCTTTCACCTGGCCTTCGACTTCTGCCAACACGGCTTGCTTGACCTTCGGATTCTCGACCACGGCCTCGACGACGATGTCGACGTGGGCGAAATCGCCGTAGGACAGGGTCGGGCGGATGGCGTTGAGCGCTTCAGCCATCTTGGCGGGGGTCAGGCGGCCTTTCTCGACGCGATTGCCCAGCAGCTTGGAAGCTTCGTTAAGGCCCAGCTGAATGGCGTCTTCGCGGATGTCCTTCATCAGGATCGGCGTACCTTTGACCGCCGACTGGTAGGCGATGCCGCCACCCATGATGCCGGCGCCGAGCACGGCAGCCTGCTTCACGTCACGGGCGATCTCGTCATGGGCCTTGGCCTTGCGCTTGAGCTCCTGGTCGTTCAGGAACAGGCCGATCAGGCTCTGGGCAACCGACGTCTTGGCCAGCTTGGCAAAGCCTGCGGCTTCGATTTCCAGGGCTTTGTCACGGCCGAAGTTGGCGGCCTTCTGAATGGTCTTGATGGCTTCGACCGGCGCTGGGTAGTTCGGCCCAGCCTGGCCGGCGACAAAGCCTTTGGCCGTCTCGAACGCCATCATCTGCTCGATGGCATTGAGCTTGAGCTTTTCCAGTTTCGGCTGGCGCTTGGCCTTGTAGTCCAGCTCGCCGCTGATGGCGCGCTTGATCAGGTCCAGGGCACCGGCTTGCAGCAGCTCAGGGGCGACCACGGCGTCAACGGCACCGACCTTGAGGGCGTCTTCGGCACGGTTTTCCTTGCCGGCGGCAATCCACTCGACCGCGTTGTCCGAACCGATCAGTCGCGGCAGGCGCACGGTACCGCCGAAGCCTGGGTAGATGCCCAGTTTGACTTCAGGCAGGCCAATCTTGGCAGTGCTGGCCATGACCCGGTAATCGGCCGCCAGGCACATTTCCAGGCCACCGCCCAGGGCGATGCCATTGATGGCGGCAACGGTCGGCACTTCGAGGTCTTCGAAGGCATTGAAGATGCGGTTGGCTTCCAGGCTGCCGGCTACCAGCTCGGCCTCGGGCAGCTTGAAGTTGTCGACGAACTCGGTGATGTCGGCGCCGACGATGAACACGTCCTTGCCGCTGCTGACGATTACGCCCTTGACCGAAGCGTCGGCCTTGATGGCATCGACCGCTTCGCGAAGCTCGTTCAGGGTCAGGCGATTGAATTTGTTGACGGACTCACCCTTGAGATCGAACTTGAGTTCGACGATGCCACTTTCAAGAGCCTTAACCGTGATGGCTTTACCTTCGTAAATCATCAACTGATCTCCACGATATGGAAGCTAACTGTACACGCCGGTCGCTGCTGCATCAGGCAGGCCATGCCGCCCTGCCCCAGGCACACCCGTCAGCGCGCTAGTCGGGACTATGAACGAGCCGTGTGACATACAAACGCTCAATTCATACGCCCGTTTGATTTGGGTGTGCACACATTCTCCGAAAAGATCAGCGTTGTCAAATGCTCACGCACTGAGTGAAAACACGACTTTCCGGTCATTTTGTAGGGTCTGGGTACAAAGCATGACGTCAGTGATCGCTGCACATTCATGTCAGCAATTGACCATGGGAAAATAGGCACGTGCCTGCCAAGGGAAGATTTTTCAGCAGATTGCTGGCAGCCGGCTACACTGCCAATGGCTTCAAGCATTCCCGGCCTGCCTGGCCTTTTCTGCGCAGCAGAACGCAAAGCGGCGACTTGGCACCCCACCCCTTCAGGGGCTCTGCCAAGCCGCCGCTTTGTCGTTTAACGCCGCTTTTTAATTGCCGAGGGGTCAGGCGAGGGTTTCGAGGACGTGCGCAATATCCTGCAATACAGATTTATCGCCCCGCTCGGTCCAGTACAAAGCGATCATGCGGGGGTCGGCTTCAACCTTGTAGACACTGGCCGGCAAGCGCGCAAAAGCCTCGGCAAGGCGTGGGTCCTCACACGGCTCGCGCCATTGGTTCCACCACACGCCTGGCGAGACCTGCCAGAAGCAGAAGCTGTCCTCACGCCCCTTGCGCCGCCCACGGTGGTACTGCGGGCAGGGGCTTGGCGGCTCCTTTTCCAGCCAGTGCGGCCATTGCTGAGGCGCTAGCTGCATGGCCAGGCCCATGCGCCGCGCTTCCAGGCGCAGGTTCATCTGCTCGCCCTGCTTGCGCGACGTGCGCAACCAGGAAAGCGGGCTGAGAATTAGCGCAAGGATTGACACCACCAGCAATACCGTCATATCAGTAGACCCCATAAAGCGTTGCAAATGAGCTGGTTAGCCATTTTTCACGGAAGACCCGCCCGAAAGCGACCATACTTCTTCTATCGCGATTGTCAGGAGTACCGCTCATGCAATACGAACATTTGTTGGTCGCCGTCGACCTGACCGAAGAATGCGACCCGGTGATCAAGCGCGCTATGAAGCTCGCGGAACCCTCAGGCGCCAAGGTCTCGCTGGTGCACATCGTCGAACCCATGGCCATGGCATTTGGCGGCGACGTGCCCATGGACCTGTCGCAGCTGCAACAGCAGCAGTTCGACCAGGCCAAGGAGCGCATGGAGCGCTTGTACAACAAATACCCGGGTATCAACCGCGGCGATTCCCACCTGACCTACGGCCAGCCACGCCAGGAAATCCACCAACTGGCCAAGGACCAGAAGTGCGACTTGATCGTGGTCGGCAGCCATGGCCGACATGGCCTGGCTTTGCTGCTGGGCTCCACTGCCAACGACGTGCTGCATGGCGCGCCATGTGACGTGCTGGCGGTGCGGCTACAGAAGAAGGAATGATTTGACCTGTACCGGCCTCTTCGCGGGGCAAGCCCGCTCCCACAGGTACGCCACAAGCCTTGAGACATGTGGCGTACCTGTGGGAGCGGGCTTGCCCCGCGAAGGGGCCGGCTCAGGTTAACCGCTGATCAGCCTTCCAGCTCAGCCCAGCGCTCTACCAGCACATCCAGCTCGCCTTGCAGCTTCTCGATCTGTGCCAGCACCGCCGAAGTCTCGGCGATTGGCCGCTGATAGAAGCCCGCCGCATTCACTTCTTCCTGCGCCTCAGCCATGCGCTGTTCGATCGCGTCGATCTGCCCAGGCAACATCTCCAGCTCACGCTGCAGTTTGTAGCTGAGTTTCTTCTTCGAGGCGTCGGCCACAGCCGCCGCTGGCGCCGGTGCGGCTTGCACGTCCTGCTTCTCCACCACCGCGCTATTGAGCTCGGACTTGCCGCCCTTGCTTTCGGTCACGCCCAGCAGCTTCGGCGAACCGCCCTGACGGATCCAGTCCTCATAGCCACCGACATACTCGCGCACCTTGCCCTCGCCTTCGAACACCAGGGTGCTGGTGACGACGTTATCGAGGAAGGCCCGGTCGTGGCTGACCATCAGCACGGTGCCCTTGTAGTTGGACAGCACCTCTTCAAGCAGCTCAAGGGTTTCCACGTCCAAGTCGTTGGTCGGTTCGTCGAGCACCAGCAGGTTGGCCGGTTTGCTGAACAGCTTGGCCAACAGCAGGCGCGCACGCTCGCCACCCGACAGTGCCTTGACCGGCGTACGGGCACGCTGGGGGCTGAACAGGAAGTCGCCCAGGTAGCTGAGCACGTGGCGGTTCTGGCCATCGATCTCGATGAAATCGCGGCCTTCGGCCAGGTTGTCGATCACGGTCTTTTCCAGATCGAGCTGATGGCGCATCTGGTCGAAGTAGGCCACTTCCAGCTTGGTGCCACGCTCGACCTTGCCCGAGATAGGCTCCAGGTCACCGAGCATCATCTTGAGCAAGGTGGTCTTGCCGGTACCGTTGGCACCCAGCAGGCCGATACGGTCCTGACGCTGCAGGACCATGGAGAAGTCCTTGACCAGCATCGGGCCGTCGGCATGGGCGAAGCTGATATTTTCCAGCACCATGACCTGCTTGCCGGACTTGTCCGCCGCCTCGATCTGGATGTTCGCCTTGCCCTGACGCTCACGGCGCTCGCCGCGCTCGACGCGCAAGGCCTTGAGGGCACGTACGCGCCCTTCGTTACGGGTGCGCCGGGCCTTGATGCCCTGGCGGATCCACACTTCTTCCTGGGCCAGGCGCTTGTCGAACAGCGCGTTGGCGGTTTCCTCGGCGGCCAGCGCCGCTTCTTTGTGCACCAGGAAGCTGGCGTAATCACCGTTCCAGTCGATCAGCCCACCGCGGTCCAGTTCGAGGATGCGAGTGGCCAGATTCTGCAGGAAGGACCGGTCGTGGGTGATGAACAGTACCGCGCCATTGAACCCGCGCAGCGCCTCTTCAAGCCAGGCGATCGCACCGATGTCCAAGTGGTTGGTCGGCTCGTCGAGCAGCAGCAGGTCAGGCTCCGACACCAGCGCCTGGGCCAGCAGCACGCGGCGGCGCCAGCCACCGGACAGCTCGGCCAGGGTCTTGTCGGCAGGCAGCTGCAGACGGCTCAGGGTGCTTTCCACCACCTGCTGCAGGCGCCAGCCGTCACGGGCTTCGAGCTCGTGCTGAACGTGCATGAGTTTTTCCAGGTCTTCGTCGCCCTGGATGTTCTGGCTCAGGTGATGGAACTCGGCCAGCAACGCGCCAACGCCATCAAGGCCCTCGGCCACCACATCGAACACGCTGCGCTCGTCGGCCAGCGGCAATTCCTGCGGCAGCTCGCCGATCTTCAGGCCCGGAGCGCGCCAGATCTCGCCGTCGTCGCCCTTCTGCTCGCCCTTGACCAGGCGCAGCATGCTCGACTTGCCGGTGCCGTTGCGGCCGATGATGCACACCCGCTCGCCACGAGCGATCTGCCAGGACACTTTGTCCAGCAGCGGCATGGCGCCGAATGCGAGGGACACATCGCTGAATTTGAGCAGGGTCATGTTGGTCTCCATAAATCGGGCGCGCATTCTACCTGACTTGGGCCCCCACGGCATTAAGTTGACCACCCGGTGAGGGCTTTACGACATCTGGTCGAACATAATGTCTTGATACAAGCGCTGTGCTTTCATCTGCCGCCGGCAAACGGCTAAGCTAAGGCATAGCTTCCAACAGTGCTGGCTTCGCCGTCACTTCCCCATGGTTCAACTGCCCGGACGTATCATGCGCAGCCGCCTGTTACAGATTGCATCCTGCTTGCTGCTTACCGCCGCCACCGCCAGCGCGGCGCAGGCCCTCGACCTCACTCAACAGCGCCAGTACTACGACGAGGCCAAGCGCGCCCTGGCCAAGGGCGACAAAGGCCCGTACCTGCGCTATGCCCAGCAATTGCGTGATTACCCGCTGACGCCCTACCTGACCTACGACGAGCTGACCGCACGCCTGAAGAGCGCGAGCAACGAAGAAATCGAAGGGTTCCTGGCCAAACACGGCGACCTGCCCCAGGCCAACTGGATGAAACTGCGCTGGTTGCGCTGGCTGGCCGAGCGCGGCGAATGGAACACCTTCGTCAAGTACTACGACCCCAAGCTCAATTTCACCGAACTGGACTGCCTCAACGGCCAGTACCAGCTCAGCCACGGCCTGCGCGCCGAAGGCTATGCCACGGCCGATAAACTGTGGAATGTCGGCAAGTCGCAACCGGCGGCCTGTGACACGCTGTTCGGCATGTGGGCCGCCGAGGGCCAGTTGACCGAGGCCAAGCGCTGGAACCGCACCAAGCTGGCGGCCCAGGCGCGCAACTACGGCCTGGCCAACAACCTGGTCAAAACCCTGACCACCCTCGGCCCGCAAGGGCGCCTGCTGATCGATGTGGCACAGAAGCCCGAGCTGCTCAACCAGCCGTCGCGCTTCACCCCGGTCAACGAGGCCATGTCCGACGTGGTCAGCCTCGGCTTGCGCCGACTGGCCCGGCAGGACCCGGAGCGGGCCATGGCCCTGCTCGACGACTATGCCCAGCGCATGCACTTCTCGCGCGACGAGAAAGTCGCCATCGCCCGCGAGATCGGCCTGACCCTGGCGCGCCGCTACGACCCACGCGCGCTCGACCTGATGACCCGCTACGACCCCGAGCTGCGCGACAACACCGTCAGCGAATGGCGCCTGCGCCTGTTGCTGCGCCTGGGCCGCTGGGAAGATGCCTACGAGCTGACCAAGCGCCTGCCCCAGGACCTGGCCAGCAGCAACCGCTGGAAGTACTGGCAGGCACGCAGCCTCGAACTGGCCCAACCGAACAACCCGCAAATTCCACTGCTGTACAAGACCGTGGCGCGCGAGCGTGACTTCTATGGTTTCCTCGCTGCCGACCGTGCACAAACCCCCTACCAGCTGAACAACAAGCCCCTGGTGCTGAGCCAGCAGTTGGTCACTAAGGTGCGCAATACCCCGGGCATTCAACGTGCACTGGAATTCCATGCCCGCGGGCAGATCGTCGAAGGGCGCCGCGAGTGGTACCACGTCAGCCGCCACTTCACCCGTGACGAGATGGTCGCCCAGGCACGCCTGGCCTATGAACTGCGCTGGTACTTCCCGGCCATTCGGACCATCAGCCAGGCCCAGTACTGGGATGACCTGGACATCCGCTTCCCGATGGCCCACCGCGACACCCTGGTGCGCGAGGCCAAGGTCCGCGGCCTGCATTCAAGCTGGGTGTTCGCCATTACCCGTCAGGAAAGTGCCTTCATGGAAGATGCGCGCTCCAGCGTGGGTGCCAGCGGCTTGATGCAGCTGATGCCGGCCACCGCCAAGGAAACCGCGCGCAAGTTCAGCATCCCGCTGGCCTCGCCGGCGCAGGTGTTCAACCCCGACAAGAACATTCAGCTGGGGGCCGCGTACCTGAGCCAGGTGCACAGCCAATTCAATGGCAACCGGGTACTCGCTTCAGCGGCCTATAACGCCGGCCCCGGGCGGGTACGCCAGTGGCTCAAGGGCGCTAAACACCTGAGCTTCGATGTGTGGGTGGAATCGATCCCGTTCGACGAGACGCGCCAGTACGTACAGAACGTGCTGTCGTATTCGGTGATCTACGGGCAGAAGCTCAACTCGCCGCAGCCGCTGGTGGATTGGCACGAGCGCTACTTCGACGATATGTAAGCCACCCCTTGTAGGAGCAGCCTTGCGCTGCGAAGAGGCCGGTAAAAGCACCGAGGATCCAGGGTGTTTTTACCGGCCTCTTCGCAGCGCAAGGCTGCTCCTACAAGACTTCGACCTTCATCCCCACTTCCAGCACACCACTGCCATCCACCGCCAGGTTCTGCCCGAACAACACATCCCCTTCTTTCTCGCGGAACGTTTTGAGCGTGGTCATGGGCTCGCGGTCCGGGCCGCGTTCGCCGGTCCGTGGATCGATGGTGGTGAAAATGCACCGTACGCTGGGCTTGAGCACGCGAAACTCGAGGGTACCGATACGAATCCGCTTCCAGCCGTCCTCGGCGAACGGTTCTGCGCCCTGTACCACCAGGTTGGGCCTGAACCGCAGCATTTCCATGGGCCGACCAACACGCCGACTGAGCTCGTCCAACGACCCCTGGCCGATCAACAGCAGCGGAAAACCATCCGGAAACGCCGCACGGTCACTGTTCAAGCCATAACCATTGGGCAGGTAACGCGCCCGTTGCTCCGGGCAATACACCAACCGCACGTCCTTGCCCAGCAGCGCCGACAGCCAGCTCGCCGCCGCCTCGCCAGCATCGGGCACCCGCAGGGTGTCGCGCCAGATAGTCACGCCCCGCAAGTCATCGTCGGCAAGCGGTACAGGCACCCGCAACGGCACCTGCCCTGGGGCCTCCAGCAGCAACTGCCCAGCATCGTCATCGCTCGCCCTGAGCTGGCCGAGCTGTGGCCAGGCACGCTGGGTGAGGAAGCGGCCGTTTTCTGCCTCCACCACCATCCAGCGGCGGTCACCCAACAACCCCAACTGGCCGACCGGCGAAGCCTGCAGGCTTTGCGCCTGCCCCGACTTCACCGGGTATCGATACAACTCACTCAGAAACATCCCTGCCGCCTCGCGTCATTCGAAACGCCAAGCTTATACCCGGCAGGGCCAGGGATCACGCAGTAGCCGTATCCAGCAGCAGGCGCTGCTTGACCACCTCGACCAGGCGATCCGGCTGGAACTTGGACAGGAAGTTATCGCAGCCCACCTTCTTGACCATGGATTCGTTGAAACTGCCCGACAACGAGGTGTGCAGCACCACGTAGAGCTGACGCAAGCGGGCATCGCTACGGATCTCGGTGGTCAACCGGTAACCGTCCATCTCCGGCATTTCGGCGTCGGTGAACACCATCAGCAGCTTCTCGCACACATCCTCACCGGCGTCAGCCCAGCTTTTGAGCAGGCGCAGCGCCTTCAAGCCATCACTGGCCACGTGCAGCTTCATGCCCAGTTGCGACAGGGTGTCACGCAGCTGCGCCAAGGCAACGCTGGAGTCGTCCACCAGCAATACTTCACGGCCTCTGGCGCGGGCCAGCACCGGGTCGGCAAGCCGTTCGCCGGAGACCTTGGCGTTGTACGGCACGATTTCCGCCAGGACCTTCTCCACATCGATCACTTCGACCAGTTTCTCGTCGACCTTGGTGATGGCGGTCAGGTAGTGCTGGCGCCCGGCACTGGTCGGCGGCGGCATGATCGCTTCCCAGTTCATGTTGACGATGCGGTCGACGCCCCCCACCAGGAAGGCCTGCACCGAGCGGTTGTATTCCGTCACGATGATGGTGCTGTCCGGCCCGGGTTGCAGGGGCCGCATGCCGATCGCCTGGGACAGGTCGATCACCGGCAGGGTCTGCCCACGCAGGTTGACCACGCCGCAGACAAAGGCATGGCGCTGCGGCATCAAGGTCAGCTTGGGCAGTTGGAGCACCTCCTGCACCTTGAACACGTTGATCGCGAACAGCTGCCGACCTGCCAGGCGGAACATCAGAATTTCCAGGCGGTTCTCGCCCACCAATTGCGTGCGTTGGTCTACTGTGTCGAGAATGCCAGCCATTGGAAACCCCCAGGCTTGAGTCGGAAAAGTGTATTCATCCACCCTGTATCGGCGGGTTCACGCGCACCTTGACCCTTGCGGGAAAATGCCGCGAAGGTAATTGATATCACTTTACCATCATGTTTTACTGCGGGCACATCCAGGCTGGCCTGTGCCCGTTAGCACCTTGTTGCACCCTGGCCTCTCATCAGGGAAACCCTTAGATGCAATCGGGTGCAACCTGATGTTCGCGATATCCATTAGCCATTAATGTGACGCCATTCTCATTGCATGAATGGAGTCAGGCTTTTGTTCGCTACCGTATCGCCGTGCCCGCCCCTTGCCCGCGCCCAACGCGCCCGAGCGTCCTGATGGACAGTGCCTTATCGTTTGAAGGTGCGTTGCAAGACTTTCTGCTGGATGCGCAAGTCTTGCTGAGCCAGTCCCAGGAATGCCTGCAGCACCTGGAACTGATCGACAACGACGCAGACGCCTGCGGTTGCCTGAACACCGCCCTCGACACGCTCGCGAGGCGCGCCACCCGCCTGGACCTGCTCGAAGTTGCCCACTACGCCACCGTTCTGCAGCAATTGCTCGCACCGGCCTGCCAGCAGCAGCGCCTGCAACGTGAAGCCCTGCCCGCAACCGACGCTTGCCTGACCCTGCTGGCCTGGCAACTGGAGCTGATCGACCCGCGCACCGGGCAGCTGAACCTGGATACCGGCGAACAAATCACATTGCTCAATGAGCTGGCCAGCGTGCTCGATCAACCATTACCGCAAGCCTGTGCCGCCTGCGATGAGCGCGGCAGCCACTGCACTCACCCGCATACCGCCACGACGGCCGCCCAAGGCACGCACCCCCGCGTTTCACATTAACTAACAAAAGAGCAACTAAGGGCGTTGTTGGCCAAACTTGGAAGTTTCGCCAACTGTCGCCAGCACTGCGCGCGTGATTATTGCCCTAGTTACACTCGGCATGATTGACAGCCGAATAGCGGCTGGCACTTTGCTATTGACTTGAGTCGGACGAACGTGCCGAAACAGCCCGTAAACATGAGGTTTCAAAGCATTGCCCAACAGCGACCAACGCCGTGTGAAGTGTTACCATGCTCGCCAGCGACCGCCTGCAGCCGGCATCAAGGCTGATTGAGGACGTGCCCCGCAAAACATATAAAGTACTGCGCCAAAGCCTCTGCTAAGACTTGTGCAAGGCCTCCATCAGCAATACTTCAGTGGCTTTTCTATCTATGCTCCCACGCTTGAAGACTCTTCTGCGCTGCTGCTCCCGCACTGCCCTGCTGCGCTGGATGACGATCGTGCTGTGCGTGGCCTCCGTGGTCGCCAACCTGCTGCTGTACATGGCCGGCCAAGCGATACCGGCCAGCCTGTTGCTGCTGCAGGTCGCGGCGATGCTTGGCGTAGGCCTGCACGTGGGCCTGGGGGCCGGGTCGATCCGCCTGCACCCGGCGGAACTGGCCAAGCGCATGCTGATGGTGCAGGAAAGCGAGCGCCAGCACCTGGGCCGCGAATTGCATGACGACATCGGGCAACTGCTCACCGCAGCCAAGCTTCAGTTGCAATGGCTGCAACGGCGTATGCCCGATGAATTGCACAGCCACTGCGACACGCTGCGCACCACGCTCGACAACGCGCTGAGCAACGTGCGCGATGTCTGTGCCCTGCTCAACCCTCGGCAACTGGCCAGCCTGGGCCTTGAGGCCAGCCTGCGCGCGCACCTGCTGCGCACGCTGGAAAAAACCGATGTGCACTGGAGCCTGGTCTGCAATCAACGCCTGGGCGGCATTGACGAAGCCGTCGCCATGGCGGTGTTTCGCATCACCCAGGAAGCCGTGACCAACATGCTGCGCCATGCCCAGGCGCGCAATCTGTCGATCCGCCTGCAACGCAGCCCCGCAGGGCTTGCCTTGACCATTCAGGACGATGGCCGCGGCTTTGTTCCCGCCAGGCACCCGGCCGAAGCAGGGCAACGCGGTTTGGCCGGCATGCAGGAACGGGTGACGGCCTTGCAGGGGCGTCTCGACATCACCAGCCAGCTTGGCGTGGGCACACAGATCGAAGCGCTGTTCCCGTGGCCGCCACGCACCCAGGAACGCGCCAGGAGCTTTACCGCCCATGACCTGTAGACTGCTGTTGGTGGACGACCACTCGCTGATCCGCGCCGGGGTACGTGCACTGGTCTCCGACATCCCGGGCTACTGCGTGGCCGGTGAAGCCGATGACGGCAACCTGCTGCTCGAGCACGTGCGCAACCTGGCACCCGATATCGTCCTGCTGGACATTTCCATGCGCTCGACCAGCGGCCTCGATGCCCTGACACAGCTGCGCGCAAGCGGCAGCACCTGTAAGGTGCTGATCCTGTCGATGCACACCGACCCGGACTTGATCATGCGGGCCCTGGAAAGCGGCGCCCATGGCTACCTGCTCAAAGACACCAGCGCGACTGAACTGGAGCAGGCCCTGAGCGCCCTGCGCAACGGCGAGCGCTACCTCAGCCCGGCGATCGCCCACACCGTCATCAACCAGGCGCTGCTGCATACCCAGCACCGCAAGCAACCGAACCGCGACCGCCACAACCTGACCGCACGCCAGCTGGAAATCCTGCGCCTGATCGTGCGCGGCAAATCCACCCGGGAGATCGCCAGTGGCTTGGGGCTCTCAATCAAGACCGTGGAAACCCACCGTTCGCAAATCATGAAACGCCTGCAAATTCACGATGTGGCGGGCCTGGTGCTGTACGCGGTGCGCGAAAAAATCATCAGCCTGGACGACTGAGCAACGGCGAGTCGACCGGCAAGTGCACCTGCAACGCGGCGGGCTTTGCCTCGAAGCGCAGGCTGTCGACCTGCAGCGGCTCACCGTCGAGGTTGATGTCCAGCCCCTGCGAGCTCTTGATCTCAACCCAGGGCAGCCTGGCCCGGACAAACAACCCATCCCCGGCCAGCAGGTCGCGCAACGCCCCCACCACTTCCTGCGGCGCTGGCAGTATGGCGACATCCAGCAGGCCATCGTCTGCCAGCGCCTCCGGGCACAGTGCCTGCCCGCCGCCGGCTTGCCGGCCATTGCCAATGCCCAGCGCCAGCAGATCACCCTGCCAGTGGAAGTCGGGCCCCTGCAGCTCCACTGAGGCCGCCTGCAACTCGCTGAAGCGCGACAACCCAGTGAACAGGTAGGCCGCAGCCCCCAGGACCTTTTTCAGGTCCTCCGAGGTGTTGGCCGTGACCTGGCTGCCGAAGCCGCCGGTGGCCATGTTGAGGAACAGCTGATCACCGACCTGACCCAGGTCGATAGGCCGCGCCGGGGTGTTCAGCAGTGCCAGTGCGGCGTCCGGCTCCAGTGGCACGCCCGCAGCCTTGGCGAAATCATTGGCGGTGCCCAAAGGCAACAGCGCCAGGCTGGCCTGGGCCGCTGCCAAGCCCATGGCTTCAGCGACATCGCGCAACGTACCATCGCCGCCGCCCGCGACAATATGGGTGTAGCCAGCGGCCAGCGCCTCGCCCACCAGGCGCTGAGCGTCCCCGGCTTCCCAGGTGACCCGCACATCCAGCACCCAGCCGCTCTCGCGCATCGCCAGCACGGCACTGCGCAGCGCCTCGTTCATCGCCTGCTTGCCGTGCAGGATCAACATTGCCTTGCGCCCTTGCATCGCGCTTCTCCATGAAAAAATAGCTAACCCAGATCTCGACCACCGGCACACACCGATCGTTGCATGCCCAGCACAATAACACTGGATTTCACCCATTTTTTACACGCCCGCGAATGCACGGCTATGCTCAGGAAAGCCACCTTTGACAAGTATTTGACCCAGGTGAATAAATTTACCAAAAAGTCAAACTATTGACTTTTTATCACCTGATGTCTGCTCCACCGACAGCCATGGACGCGCCCCGGCAGCAGTGATCGGCTGACTGCCGACGGGCGCGTCTTTTTATCCGCGATCTGTTACGAGGGTTCCGGGTCATGCGCATTCTCTGGACACTGCCCTACTTACCCTGGCCGACCACCAGCGGCGGCAAGACTCGGCAATATCACCTGCTGCGCGAACTCGCCCAGCGTGGGCACCGGATCACCCTGTTGGTGCAGTCCAAGATCCCCCTGAACGATGCGGCCCGTGAAGCCCTTGAACCCTGGGTCGAGCGCCTGATCGTGTTGCCCAGGCGCGCCCTGCACAGCCCACTCAACCTGCTGGCTTCACCGATCATCGACTATCCCATGCGGGCGATCATCAATGGTTTGGCGCCCTGCCTGAGGCACCGCTTCGAGCAACTGCTGGACGAACCCTGGGACGTCATCCAGATCGAGCACAGCTACAGTTTCCAGCCGTTCGAAAAAGCCCTGCAGGCGCGCGGGCTGCCCTTCATGCTCAGCGAGCACACCCTGGAATCGGTGATGGGCGGCGCCTGCCATGACCGCCTGCCGCTGTGGCTGCGCCCGCTCAATGCATTCGACCGCTGGCGCTATCGGCGCTGGGAGCAACGGGTGCTGCGTCAACCCAGCGAAGTGGTGGCGGTCAGCAGCCACGACGCCGAACTGATCGCCCAGATCAGTGGGCGCCCGGTGAACGTGGTGGTCAGTGGCGTGGACTGCGACTTCTACCAGCACGTGCAACCGGCGTTGCACAGCCAGCGCCTGCTGTTTGTCGGCAACTTCGAATATGGCTCGAACCTTGAAGCCATCGAATGGGCGCTGGAAGAGATCATGCCGCAGGTGTGGATGAGTAACCCGGCCGTGCGCCTGGCCATAGCCGGCCACGCCCTGCCGGCCAGCTGGAAGCTGCATTGGAACGACCCACGCATCGAGTGGGTCGGCTACCGCCCCGACCTGCGCGAGCTGCAACGTCGCTCGGCACTGTTCTTCGCCCCGCTGCTGTATGGCGGAGGGTCCAAGGTGAAGCTGCTCGAGGCGATGGCTGCGGGGCTGCCGGTCATCACCACCAGCAAGGGTGTATCAGGGCTGGCCGTGAACAACGGCGAACACTACCTGGGCAGTGACGATGGTGACCAACTGGCCCTGCTGATCACCCAACTGCTCAACCAGCCTTGGCGCATGGCCCAATTGAGCGAAGCCGGCCGGCAATTCGCCCGCCAGCGTCACGATTGGAGTATTGCCGCCCAGCAATTGGAAAACGTGCACATGCGCCTCAACCAGGTGCAACCCGCCAGCGACACACCACTGGCGGGCGGCTGGCTTGGGCGATCAACCAAGTAGCTCGCTGAAAGGGATGAACGGCACACTGTCGCCCTGCTTCGGCGTACTGCCTTCACGCACCTCGACCAAGCCCTCGGCCCAGGCCGCGCTGCGCAGCACGCCAGAGCTCTGGTTTTTGTAGATACGCACCTGGCCCTGCTCGATGCGTGCGCGCAGGTACTCGCGGCGCGTACCTGGCTTGGGCCAGTCGAAGCCCGCTGGCATGTCGAAGCGCAGCGGCGTGACATCAGCCACGCCCTGACGGCGCAACAGATACGGCCGGGTCAGCAACCCGAACGTGACCAGCGTGGACGCCGGGTTGCCCGGCAAACCGATCACCGGGACGCCACGAAAGTGCCCGAAGGTCAGCGGCTTGCCCGGTTTGATCGCCAGCTTCCACAAGGCCAACTCGCCGGCCTCGCGCAGAGCGGCACCCAGGTAATCAGCCTCACCCACGGAAACGCCACCGGTGGACAGAATCAGGTCGACATCACCCAATGCCGCCAGGCATTCACGGGTGCGCGCCAGGTCATCGGGCAAAATCCCCGCATCCCGCACCTCACAACCCAAGCGTTGCAGCCAGCTGACCAGCAAGCGGCGGTTGCTGTTGTAGATTTGCCCTGGCCCCAGGGGCAGGCCAGGCTCGATCAGCTCGTCACCGGTCGACAGCACCGCCACGCGCACTTTACGCACCACATCCAGACGGGCCTGGCCAAGGGTCGCGGCCAAGCCCAGCTCGATCGGGCCCAAGCGTGTGCCGGCGCTCATCACCTGCTCACCCTGGCGTGTTTCCTGGCCTTGCGGACGAATGTTCTGGTCGACCTTCAGCGGTTCGAGGAAGCGCACTCGGCCGTCGTCAGCCACTTCGGCGTTTTCCTGCATTTCGACGCAGTCAGCGCCAGCCGGCACCGGCGCGCCGGTGAAGATGCGGGCACAGGTACCCGGCTGCAGCGGCTGCGGCGCATGGCCGGCGAAGATGCGCTGGCTGACCGGCAAGGGCTCACCCTGCCAGTCCGCCAGGCGCAGGGCATAGCCGTCCATGGCGCTGTTCGGCCAGGGCGGCAGGTCGAGCGAAGCCACCAGGTCACGCGCCAGCACGCGCCCCTCGGCGTCGGCCAGCGACACATTTTCGGTCTCCTGGATGGGTGCGGCCTCTGCCAAGGCCAGCAGCCGCGCCAGTGCGTCTTCCACCGGCATCAGGGGCCGGGCTTGGGCAGACTCAACCACGGCTTTCACAGGCCGCTGCCTGCTTTAGGTGGGGCACGAAATTGCACGGGCGGTGGCGGGCATCGAGCTGCTCGGCCAGGATGCCGTCCCAACCGGTGCGTACCGCATTGGTCGAGCCCGGCAGGCAGCACACCAGCGTGCCATTGGCCAGGCCAGCCAGGGCCCGCGATTGCACGGTGGAGGTGCCGATGTCGGCCACGGAAATCTGCCGGAACAGCTCACCGAAACCGTCCACCTGCTTGTCCAGCAGGCAGGCCACGGCCTCCGGGGTGCTGTCGCGGCCGGTGAACCCAGTACCGCCGGTGATCAATACCACTTGCACTGCGTCATCGGCGATCCAGGTCGCGACCTGGGCGCGGATCTTGTACAGGTCGTCCTTGAGCAATACCCGCGATGCCAGCTGGTGGCCGGCCGCAGTCAGGCGATCGACGAACAGCTGACCGGAGGTGTCATTGTCGAAGGTGCGCGTGTCGCTGACCGTCAACACGGCGATGTTCAGGGGCACGAAGGGGGTATCTGCCTTGGCTTTCATGGGGGTCCGTCACAAGAAGATGGGATGGCGCATTTATAACACAGCACCCCCTGATACAACCTCGTGCCCCTATGGCTTGCCCTTGGTCAATACCCTGGCTTTACCGCTATGCTGCACTGGAAAGGAACTTGCGTGGACGCCCTGCGTCTTAAAGTCATCTAGCACTGTCGCACTGGAGAAACACGATGATTCAACGGACCCTTCCCGCCTTCCTGCTTGCCTTGGGCCTGGGCGCCCTCGCCGGCTGCGCATCGCCGACCGTCATTACCCTGAACGATGGCCGCGAGATCCAGGCAGTGGACACCCCGTCCTTTGACGAGGACTCTGGTTTCTACGAATTCGAGCAACTCGACGGCAAGCGTACGCGCCTGAACAAAGACCAGATTCGTACCGTCAAAGAGCTGTGATTCAGCCGCCCTTTTTGGCAAACGCCCTTTTAACAACAAGGGCTTGCGTGCGAAAAAGGGATGCAGTAGGATTTCGTTCATCGGAGTGTAGCGCAGCCAGGTAGCGCGTCTCGTTCGGGACGAGAAGGCCGCAGGTTCGAATCCTGTCTCTCCGACCAAATCCTATTCAAAAAGCCCGCCTTGCGCGGGCTTTTTGTTGTGCGCGAAAAAATCCCCCTGACCTGTAGGAGCAGCCTTGTGCTGCGAAGAGGCCGGCGCAGGCCTACCCATCAGTGGGTGCCTGTACCGGCCTCTTCGCAGCACGAGGCTGCTCCTACAGTCAGTGGCGCGCAACGCTACTTATTGCTCGGCTTGTACCGGCACATACAGCAGTTGCAGGCGCTCGCTGCTCCACGCTCGGGTCTGGTTGATAGCTGGGCACGATCTGCTTCAGCTTGGCCTGCCATTCAGTTGTGCGTAAGAAATACCGCCGACCTGTAGGAGCAGCCTTGCGCTGCGAAGAGGCCGGCGCAGGCCTACCCATTAGCGGGCGTCTGTACCTGCCTCTTCGCAGCACAAGGCTGCTCCTACAGTCAGTGACGCGCAACGCTACTTATTGCTCGGCTTGTACCGGCACATACAGCAGTTACAGGCGCTCGCTGCTCCACGCCCGGGTCTGGTTGATAGCTGGGCACGATCTGCTTCAGCTTGGCCTGCCATTCAGTTGTGCGTAAGAAATACCGCCGACCTGTAGGAGCAGC